>JADDPP010000401.1 GCA_016781845.1 Rubrobacter sp. | reverse complement strand
ACAGTGCGATTGTAGCGCTCTCCCAGCTGAGCTACACCCCCGCGTGTGTTAGTCTACCCGCGAAACCGTAGCGATGTCAACACAGTCGGACATTAGGGGTTCCAGCAGGTGTGAAGGCCATATAGCGTGTTCCGGGCGCTGTTCGTCCCTCCTACAGGGTGCCAGCGAGTCACAAGCGAATGATGGCACCCCCACATATAGCGTTGCATGCCTTGCTCCAGGCGCGGAGCACTATATGGCATACCTGAATAGTTACCATCCGTGCATCATCTCCCCGGCTATCTCCTGGACTCGTGCAAGGGTTATTCCGTTACGCTGCTCGGTCGCAAGAGGATGGTCTGTTGGCTCCACCTCCACCAGCGGCCTAAACCCTACGGGCCTTGTGTGGACAAGCGTCTTGAGATTCAGAGTGGAGACCGGATAGGGGAGTTCGACCGAGAGCCACCCAAAGTATGGGGGCTCGTTCTCCCTGCCTTCCTCGTCCCACATCTCAAAGTACGACTGTAGTTGGCCTCGCTGAGAGATACCCACACACCCCACTCGAAAGGCTGGTCCGCGTCCAGCACAGGAATCCGAACTAGCCCTCGCACATAGAGAGACCGGCGATTCTGATGCCGTATCTCGCACGTCTCACCACTGAGGAAACCGCGCCTCCTGCGTTGGATGCGCGAGATCTGCTCCCATTCCAGAGGCACCGGAACGTGCCAACTGAACGGCAGCCCCTCGTGTACCTCGCCGCAGCCCGAACACTTATAGCTATAGGTCTCCATACCTGCCTCTAAACTGCACTCGCTACCCTCGTGCTTGCGAGATACCCTTCGTAGTTGCGCCTGATTTCGGACAGGGAGTCGCCTCCGAACTTTTCGAGGAAGGCCGTCCAGAGGACAATCGCGACCATCGCCTCGCCCACCACACCCGCCGCGGGCACGACGGAGATGTCGCTGCGCTCGTAGTGGGCCTCGACCTTCTCTCGCGTCCTGAGGTCGGCGCTCTCCAACGGCTTGAGCAGAGTGCTGATAGGCTTCACAGCGGCGCGGACCACGACAGGCTCGCCGTTCGTCATCCCGCCCTCGATGCCACCCGCCCGGTTCGTGCGGTGGCGGAGTCCGCCGCTGCCGTCGGGGTCTATCACGTCGTGGACCTGCGAGCCGGGCAGGCTGGCCGCCTCCCAGCCGTCGCCCACTGAGACGGCCTTATGCGCCTGGATGCTCATAATCGCCTGAGCGAGGAGACCATCAAGCTTGCGGTCCCAGTGAACGTAGGTACCGAGGCCAACCGGCACACCCTCCGCGACGACCTCGTACACCCCGCCAAGAGTATCACCTTGCGCGCGCGCCTCGTCTATGGCGTTCACCATCTCCTGACTGTGGGAAGGGGCGCGCACCGGAGAGGACTCGATAGAGTCCCAATCGTAGGGAGGCTGCGCGTCCGACTCAACGGGGCCGATGCGCCGCACGAAGGAGTTCACAGAGATGCCGAACTGGGAGAGGCACTGGCGGGCGACTGCGCCGACTGCCACGCGCGAGGTCGTCTCACGGGCACTGGCGCGCTCGAGGACGTTGCGCACATCGTCGTGGTCGTACTTCAGCGCCCCTGCCATGTCCGCGTGACCGGGACGCAGGCGAGTCACCTTCTCGGGCTCGACATCGAACTTCTGCGGTCCCATCCTTCCCTGCCAGTTCTCCCAGTCGCGGTTGCGCACCATCATCGCGATGGGGCTTCCGAGGGTAAGGGCATTGCGGACGCCGGAGAGAATATGGATGGTGTCGCGCTCAATCTTCTGCCGGTCGCCCCGACCATGCCCCCCTTGCCTGCGCCGGAGCTGCGCGTTGATGAGGTCCATGTCTATGGGAAATCCCGCGGGCATTCCCTCCATGACCATCACCAGCGCCTCGCCGTGTGACTCTCCCGCCGTCATCCACCTGAACGCGCTCATCTGTAACCCTCCAGAGCCTCTCTCGCGGCTTTCTTCATCACGTCTATCGGGGCGTCCTCGCCCGTCCACAACTTGAACGACGCTGCCCCCTGATACACCAGCATTTCCAGCCCGCTCACCACCCGCGCGCGTCTGGCCCGCGCCCGTTCCAGCAGCGGCGTCTGGATTGGATTGTACACGGCGTCAAACACAGTAAGGTTGGGATGGAGCAAGAAGGTAGGCAGCGGGCTCTCGCCTTCCTCGGGGCCGCCGACCATTCCGAACGGGGTCGTGTTCACCAGCAGGTTAGAGTTCCACAGCAGGTCGGTGAGCGACTCCGGGTTGAACGCCGGGTCATCGAGGTCCCACCGCGTCGTGTCCAAAGTGGTTCCGGCGGTGTCAAACGGCAACTGAGCCATACACTCGAGAAGCTCCTGACCACGCTCCAGCGACCTCCCCAGGACCGTCACAGACGCCGCCCCATTCTGCAGCAGCGCGGCCAGGACAGCCCGAGCGGTGCCGCCGGTCCCCAGCACTACCGCCCGCGAGTCCTCGACGCTATACCCAGTCTCCTCCAGTGCGCTCACGAACCCGGAAACATCCGTGCTACAGCCCCAGAGGTCGCCGCTGTCACGCCTCACTACTGAGTTGACGGAACCGATAGCGGCAGCGAGGGGTTCTACCTCATCGAGCAGGGACATGACGGCCTGCTTGTGCGGGATGGTGACGTTCACGCCCATCCACTCTCCACCGCGGACTCCGCCTAAGAAGGAGGAAAGGTCTTGCGGGGAAACTTCGTAGCGCTCGTATCGGGCAGCGATACCCAGGGCATCGAGGGCAGCCTGCTGGAACGCAGGGGAGATGCTGTGCTTGATGGGGTAGCCAATGACCCCCAATCGTCTCACTGTCCGCCTCCGTACATCCCCTGTCTGCGCCTCGCTGCCTGCGCGAGCAATCCACGCAGGCGAGTCTTGTCGTCGCCGCGCGCGGCATCTACCAGGGCGCTGAGCTGCTCCGCGAAGAGAGCGTACGCCTCCGCGAGGGCGGGGGCGTTCGTGAGGGCCAAGTCCGCTCCCATCTCCGGCTCGCCCGCCGCCAGCCGGGTGGAGTCGCGAAAGCCGGAGGCGGCGAGTCGCCATACCAGCTCGGAGTCCGCGTCCTCTGCGGCAAGCACAAGGGCGGCGGCTGTCAGCAGCGGCAGATGGCTGATGGAGGCGACCGCCTTGTCGTGCTCCTCGGCGCCGACCCACAGCGGCTCCGCGCCGCACAGCCGCGCCAGCCGCTCACACACGCCGCGGGACTCCTCGTCCGTGCGCTCTGTCTCGGTCAGCACCCAGGTAGCGCCCTCAAAGAGCCCTGGGTCCGCCGCCTCGATGCCTGCCACCTCCCTACCCGCCATTGGGTGCCCGCCTACTGCTCTGACGGTTTCGGGCAACACATCCATCGCCCGCACCACCTCCTGCTTGCTGCTGCAGGCGTCGGTGAGTATCGCGCCGGGTGAGGCGAGCGCCCCCACCTCGCGCAGCAGCCGGATGGATGTCCGTGTCGGTGCGGCCACAAGTATGAGTCCGGCGTTGCCCACTTCGTCCGCCAGTTCCAGCGAGCCTCCCTGTACGGCCCCACGCATAACCGCCTTATGTAAAGCGTCCTCCCGGCGCGTGACTCCGCGAACCTGCACCCCGTGGTCACGCAGCGCCAGCCCAACGGAGCCACCGATCAGCCCCAAGCCGACGACGAGCACGGATGGAAGAGGTGACCTGGTCAAGGGCTGCACGGGCCTCTACGGCTGCTGTACAGAAGCAGCGGTCTCCGCCTCGTACTCGGCGGCCGTTATCTCGTTGCCGCCCTCGATCTCACTGCCAATGAGGCGCTTCCTCTTGTCGAAGCGCCAGTACCCCTCTATGAGTTTGTAGCAACGGGTGCCCAGCAACTGCTTGCGCACCTCGTAGGCAGTCTCCTCGTCCTCGTCGCCCTCGTACACAGGGGAGAGATCGTTCATAGGGTCAACGCGCACCCGTATCGGCTCGCGGCAAGCTGTGCAGCGCACGTAGAAGTACATTCCCCGGTCTTCTACTGAGTCACCGCCAAAGAGCCGCTTCAGAAACCCCATATTAGTCCCCCACCGCTAGTGCCTGCATCTCGCGCGCCAGTCCTTCCTCGTCCAGCTTGCGGAAGAGCGGCTGGGGCTGACCCAGCGGAGCGCCGCCCGGCAGTTCCCGGTATTCCCACGGCAGGGTCGATGCGTCCCCCTCGCCGCCGAGGTACTGGTGCAGCCGCTGGGCGCTGAACGGCATGAACGGCTGGGTGAGCACACGGAGCGCTGCTAGCACCTGCAGGACGACCCACAGTGAGGTACCAGCGGCCTCGCGGTCCTGCTTGATGCGCTTCCACGGCTCGGCCTCGTCGAGGTACACGTTCGCCGCCTGCGCGAGGCGCATCACCTCCCGCAGCGCATCCTTGAGGCGCACCTGGGACACCAGCTCACCGACGGCGTCAAACACAGCCCTCACATCCGCGAGCATCCTCTCGTCACGCTCGCCGAGGGCGCCCGGCTGCGGAACTTTGCCCTCGTAGTTACGGGTGGTAAACGTGAGCACGCGGTGTACGAGGTTGCCGTAGGTTGCCACGAGCTCGTCGTTCGTGCGGCGGTAGAACTCGGACCACGTGAAGTTCGTGTCGCGCGTCTCCGGCGCGTTGATGGTCATGAAGTAGCGCACCGCATCGGCATCGTAGCGGTCGAGTATATCGCCGAGCCACACAGCGAACTGGCGACTCGTGCTTATCTTGCGGTCCTCCATCGTGAGGTACTCGTTCGCCGGCACATCGTACGGGAGCGTCAAGCCGCCGTAACCCAGGAGCATCGCGGGCCAGATTATCGCGTGGAACGGGATGTTGTCCTTGCCGACGAAGTAGTATGCCCTGGAAGGCGCAGAGCCGTCCGGGTTCAGCTTCCACCACTTCTCCCAGGCATCCGGCTCGCCCTGTCGCTGCGCCCACTCCTTGCTGGCTGATAGGTAGCCGATGACAGCGTCGAACCAGACGTAGATGCGCTTGTCCTCGTAGCCTGGCAGGGGCACGGGCACGCCCCACTCGATGTCGCGGGTGATGGCGCGCGCGGGCAGGCCCTGGCGTACCAGGTTCAGGGAGAAGTTGAGCACGTTCGGCCGCCAGTGCTCCTTGCCCTGCTCCAGGTACCCAAGTAGCTGCGGAGTCAGCTTCGGCAGGTCCAGAAAGAAGTGCTCCGTCTCCCGGAACTCCGGCGTGGCGCCCGAAAGCTTGGAGCGCGGGTTGAGGAGGTCTATGGGGTCGAGCGTGTGGCCGCAGTTATCGCACTGGTCGCCACGAGCGTCCGGGTAGCCACAGTTGGGGCACGTGCCCTCCACGTAGCGGTCAGGCAGGAAGCGCTTGTACTCCGGGTCGTATGGCTGTGTCGTGGTATCGCGGAAGAGGTAGCCATTCTCCAGCAGACGCAGGAACATGTCCTGCGTCACGGCTGCGTGGTTCTCCGTATGAGTCTCCGTGTACAGGTCGAACGATATCCCGAGCCGCTCGAACGACTCCTTTATCATGGGATGGTACAGCGCGATGACCTCTTCGGGGGAGACGCCCCGGCGGTCCGCCTCAATCGTGATTGGCGTGCCGTGCTCGTCGGAGCCGGAGACCATCAGCACCTCGTTGCCCGCCATTCTGTGGTAGCGGGCGAAGACATCCGAAGGCAAGTAAGCGCCCGCCGCGTGGCCGATGTGTCGAGGACCGCTCGCGTACGGCCATGCGACTCCTATGAGTATTCTCTCGCTCAAATCAGCTGTACCTGCCTCTGATATCGTTTAGTCTCACCTGCACCACATCCTTGAACATGCGGTAAGAATCGAGCAGTGGGCGTACCTTCGAACCCTTGCGATAGTGCCACTCCACCCCCACTTCCTGCGCTCGGTAGCCGCGCCGCCTCGCTACCTGCAGAACCTCCACGTCGAGCCCTGTAACCATTGGCCCCGTTATGGACCGTGCGTTCTCCGTATACAGACGCAGGCGACGGAAGATGTCGCGGGCCGCCTCGCCCCTGAACAGCTTGAAGCCGCACTGGGTGTCCTGGTACGGGTTGCGGGTGATGGTTCGCACCATCAGGTTAAACACCCTGCCCATCAGGTGCCTGTATCCCGGCTCGCCGTAGCGCCGCGCGCCGGGCGCCTCACGGCTCCCAATCGCGATGTCATACCCCTCGTCCAGGCACTTCATAAGCTCGGTCGCCTGACCAATGGGAGCAGCGAGGTCGGCGTCGGACATGAGTATCCGCTCTCCTCTCGCGGCGAGTATTCCAGCGCGCACCGCGTACGCCTTGCCGCGATGCGGAACCTGCAGCAGACACAGCCGGGGGTACCGCTCCGCCTCGCACCGCACTATCTCTGGGGTAGCGTCTGTGCTGCCGTCATCAACCACGAGTACCTCGTAAGTGTACCCCTGTGTCGAGAGAAAGCTCACGACCTGTGGGAGGGTGTTGGGCAAGCGTTGGGCCTCGTTATAAGCGGGGATGACGACGGAGAGAAACGGCCTGCCGCCGGCCACATGTACCTCCTGCCATGTGCGAGTACGAATAGTGGATTATACCATCCTGCTGGATGGGCAACCGGCGGTGGACCTGCCGGTCTGTAGCAGCTCGAATGCGCTGTCTACAATCCGGGCTGAGGTTACGTCCTGTATTTTCTGTAATTAGGGTG
>JADDPP010000223.1 GCA_016781845.1 Rubrobacter sp. | reverse complement strand
GCGTTTTGCAGTTGTGCGACGTGATGACATTTATAAGGGAGGATAGGACGTGAACGAGGAGTTGCTTCGAGACCTGGAGGAGGGGCCGGACAGGCTCGCGGCGGAGATAGACGAGCTGACCGAGAGCGAGCTGGTTCGGCGGCCGCCCGACGGCGGCTGGAACCTGAAGGAGCTCACGGGGCATCTGCGCGACATCGAGCAGTTCGTGGGGATCGAGCGGATCTCGATGATACTCGAGCAGGACAACCCGGCGGTGCCGGTGTTCAACGTGGAGGAGCACGCACGCAACTCGAGCGCGGAGCATCAGCCGATAGGGGAGACGCTCTCCGAGTGGCGCAACCTGCGGGAGCAGACGGTAGCGCTGCTTCGCGGCCTCGACGCCGATACGCTCCGCCGCACTGGCCAGCACCCCGAACTGGGCGAGCTAACCCCCGTCAAGATCGCCGAGCTCCTAGTGCGGCACGACGCCGAGCATCAGGCGCAGGCGCTCGAGCTCAAAGGCATGAGCCGCGCCCCAAGCTCGTAGGGGCTGTCGCCAGGGCCGCTGCGCAGGGGCAGCCGGGACGCTACCGGGCGTTCGCTGCCCCACCGGCCAGGAGCCAGTACAGGCCGGTGGAGATGGGCACGACCAGCAGGCCCGTCGTCAGCGTGTACCCGAAGTCCACCGCGCCAGTCATCAGTAGCTGCACGAGAGGGTGGAGGAGCAGGTGCAGCACACCGATCAGGGCGGCGAACAACAGCATCCTGCGCGCACCGGCTCCCCGATCCCCATCGGGCCGCCGCCGAGTCGCCATCTTCACCCTCCCTTCCGCAGCCGGGTATGATGCGTATTGTAGCCTCTGGTCATTCCGCCGGATAGCGGGCGCTGGAGCCGGGTCCAGCTTCGGGTGCGTAGCCGACCTCGCGCCGAAGGATGGCCGCAGCCACAATGCTCGGTATAAGGTTCTGCGCAGGAGGTGAGGTTTGGCGTACGCCGAGCTATGGAAGAAGTGCAACGAGACCGGGGGAGGAGACACCGCATCGTGTGTCCTCCCCCTGAGCGACTCGTCGTGACAGCTATGCCAGAGCCAGCTGTCGCAGCAATACGCCGCCCACGAAGGCGACCAGGATCGGCACGAGAAGTCGAAGGAAGCGCCTCCTCACCTGCTGGCACGCCATGCCCCCTCGCAGGTAGATCTCAGCGGCAAACACCGCTATGAACAGCAGCACTCCCAGCACCACCATACTCAGCGTATACACAGTGCGGACGGAGTACGCTTCCCAACCCGTCGCAAGCAGCGCGGCCAGGAGCGCCTGCCTCCAGATGCTGAACACCGTGAACACGGACAGCAACAACAGCGCTGAGAACAGCGCGTAACACACCACGTAGTCCTTGAAACCGGGCTTGTACTTGCGCTTGCCCGATGTAAGCATAAACACTCTCCCATCAGTGACTTCAGCAGCTATCAGGGTATGAACCGTATCCGGAGTCTCTTCTAGCTATCTGTCGCATAGCATCACCCCTTTCTAGCCCGAACCAGCCACCGTCAGGCGCCTTGTCAGGATACTCCACGCCAAGTCCCGCGACAATACCTACCCGCACATGCCGACTTGCGGCTCTGTTTGACATACACGGGCGGTGGGCGCTAAAATAGCGCCCGTGCGCCGGGAGGATCGGGTGGTATGCGCTCGTGCCTATGGGGCTCTTGTAATCTAGGTTGAAGAGGTAGAACGAGAATGTCTCAGCAGTTATTGCAGGCGGTATCCCAGGCGCAGTTGCGGGCGGATATACCCGATTTCGCCCCTGGGGACACAGTCCGCGTACACGTTCGCGTCGTTGAGGGAACCCGCGAGCGCACGCAGGTGTTCGAGGGTGTGGTGCTGGCCCGCGAAGGGGGCGGGATCCAGGAGAACTTCATAGTGCGCCGCATCGCCTCGCACAACGTGGGGGTGGAGCGTCGCTTCCTTCTGAACTCCCCACGCATAGAGCGGATAGAGCTGGTGCGCCGCGCGAAGGTGCGCCGCGCGAAGCTGTACTACCTGCGCAAGCTGCAGGGCAAGGCCGCCCGCCTCAAGGAGCGGCGCTAGCCAAAGGCCTGGAAAATCATGGAGGCCCGCCGGATGCACGGCGGGCCTCCTTTTTGCGTTCGGAGTCCGCACGCTTCGCTCGCGTCGGGTACGGGACGTGCAGGCGCGCTGCGGCGTTGAGGCGTAACGCGACTTCAAGGTCCCGGTCTGTGGGGGGCAGGGTACGCAGACGTTGGGGCAGACGTTGCGTGCAACGTCTCTACAGTGCGGATGCCAATATGTTACGTGGTGACGCGGCCCTACCAGGGGGTATGATTCGGAGAGTGGGGTCGCTGGAGGTGCGTGCGTGACGGAGGATATCCCGCAGGGGGACTGCAGGTCTGGCCGCCCGGACACATCGCACGAGGAGGAGTTGCGGCGGGCGGGGTATGGCTGCGTCGCCGGGTTAGACGAGGCCGGGCGGGGGGCATGGGCGGGGCCGGTGTACGCGGGGGCAGTCGTGCTTCCGTCAGCGCCTTCGGCGCTCCGTGAATTGCTTGGCTGCGTCCACGACTCCAAGCAGCTCACGGCCGAGGCGCGCGAGCGCGCGTTCGGGCTCATCATGGACTACGCCCGTTACGCGGGCGTCGGTGTGGCGCAGGCGTGGGAGATAGACGAGTTGGGCATCGCCCGCGCGACCCGGCTCGCCTGGATGCGCGCCCTGGAAGGTCTGCCCGAGGCCGAGTTCCTGCTGCTCGATGCGTTCCCGCTACTGGAGTCGAGCCTCCCGCAGCGCCCGCTCGTGCGCGGCGACTCCCGGTGCCTCTCGATTGCGGCGGCGTCCGTCGTCGCGAAGGTCGCGCGTGACAGGCACATGCGCGAGCAGGCAGCCGGGTCGCCCGTTTACGGCTTCGAGCGCAACAAGGGGTACGGTACGCGGCAGCACCAGGAAGCGTTGAGTGAGCACGGCCCGTGCAGCCTGCACCGATTCTCCTTCGCGCCGATACGCCAGCTGGCAGACACAGGTCTGTGAGCGCGCCGAGGTGAGGGGAACGCGGGGGCTGGGGGACGCGGGAGAGAAGCTCGCGCTTCGGCGGCTGCTCGAGCTGGGGTACGAGCTGCTGGAGACGAACTGGCGGTGCAGAAATGGTGAGATAGACCTCGTCATGCGCGACGGCGAGACGCTCGTCTTCGTGGAGGTGCGCACCCGACGAGGCGAGGGATTGGGCACGCCAGAGGAGTCGGTCACGCTGGCGAAGCAGCAGCGGCTGGTGTCGCTGGCGACCCAGTGGCTCGCCGAGCGCTACCCGGAGGAGGAACCGCCGGACTGGCGGATAGATGTAGTAGGCGTACACCTCTCCACTTCCGGGAAGCTGCTGGAGATCAACCATTTGCCGGGAGCGATAGGGTTTGGGTAACGGCGGCAGTGGGAGGCGTGCTGTAGAGAAAGCGGCCGGTGGAGCGAGTCCACCGGCCGCGTGTTGTGTTCAGGCTCCGGTGTGTCTTTTGCCAGTAGCCTACTTGCTCAGCGCCCCATGCGCGTCGAGACGACCGCCTGTGACCGTCTTGCCCGTGAGCGAGGCCGTCGGGATGGTGCTGTTCAGGATGGCGTCCCTGATCTGAGCGGCCGTCGCGCCGGGGTGCGCGGAGGCGTACAGCGCCGCCGCGCCCGTCACGTGCGGCGTGGCCATAGAGGTGCCGCTGTACGACTCGTACTTGTTGAGCGCCGTGGTTGACCAGATGCCAGCGCCGGGAGCGCCGAGGTCAACGCTCGTAGCACCGTAGTTGGACCAGGAGGTGATTCCGCCGGTGCTGTTGATAGCCGCGACGGCGATGATGTTGGTGTTCGCATAGCTGGAGGGGTAGTGGGGCGTTGTGTCGTTGTTATCGCCGACGCCGTCCTGACCGCCGTTGCCCGCCGCCGCGATGAACAGGATGTTCGCCCCGTTCGCACGCTCTATGGCGTCGTACAGGCCCTGAGAGTAGCCACCGCCGCCCCAGGAGTTGTTCGTGGCGACGATGTTCAGGCCGTGGCGCTTCTTGAGGTCCGTGAAGTAGTCAACCGCCTTGATAGCGTTCGCGGTCGTGCCGCCGTTGCGGCCGAGGAACTTACCGGAGATGAGGGTGATGCTCCAGTTGACACCAACTACGCCGGTTCCATTGTTAGCCTCAGCGCCTATCGTGCCGGAGACGTGGGTGCCGTGGTCGTCGGCGTTGCCGCTCCTGCCACCGTCGTAGATGGTGTTGTCGTTGTTCGCGAAGTCCCATCCGCGCACATCGTCGGTGTAGCCGTTGCCGTCGTTGTCACGTCCGTCAGCGGGGTCAAAGGGGTTCGTCCACACCTGCGCGTCCAGGTCCGGGTGGGTGTACTGGATGCCCTCGTCAATGACGCCGACGTAGACGCTCTTGCTGCCCGTCTTGCCCGCGGCCCACGCCTCGGCCGCCTGGCTGCCGTACTGGTTGGCGGGGGAGCTTGCATCGCCGTACATGCCCCAGAGGGAGCCGTCGGCGTAGTAGGGGTCGGTGGAGGTAGCGCCGTGGGTGTAGACCCAGTTGGGCTCGGCGAACTCGACCGAGGCGTCGGACTCGAGCGCGCGGATGGCGTTCTCGACGGAGCGGCCGGAGGGCAGGGAAGCGAGCTCCAGCCTGCCCTTGTCAGGGGTGGCGGCGCGCACGCGCTCGAGCGCCTTCGCACCTGCCCTAGCTCGGGCGTTCTGTTGCTGCGCTGCGGATGTGCCCGCCTTGAACTGTATCAGCACCTGGCCGGGCACGTATTTACCACTGGAGCTTGCCGCGGAGCCCGTGCCTGCGCCGGCGGCGAGCGCAGCGAACAGCAGGGCGAGTACGAGTAGGGGATGCGAGAGCCGTGAGATAGTCATATGTGTCTCTCCATATATCCGCCGCGTGGGGCGGTTATGCCCGCGATGGGAGCGAAGTATGGGAGGCATGCTCTGTGCGGGCTGCTGCGATAAGGCAGGATAGAATAGAAACCTGGGAATGTCAAATCGGTGCAGGAACACCGCGCACTTTGTTCGCGTGTGCGCGAAATACCATCGCATTTATGCCTGCTTGGGGGGATAAGCAGTCCAGGCGCGCGCAGTGCGGGGACAGTGATGAACCAGGAGGTCGTGCAACGCATGGCTACACGGCAAGGACGGAAGATAGACGTCCGCAACGGTATGACGGTGTACAGCTCGGACGGGGTCAAGCTCGGAAGGGTGCGCGAGGTGCGGTCGCCCGAGGTGGAGGAGAAGGAACCGGTCAGTCCGTTCAGGCCGCTGCCCGACACCACGCCGGTCTTTGGGGACAGGGTGGACCTCGACATAACTGGCGCCCTCGAGCCGCTGGCGAGGGAGCAGCCCACCCAGGCGGAGCTCGGGGTGCGGCCTGGCGAGACCACGCAGATGGATAACAGGATAGAGGGGGTGGCAGCCGAGGACGTTGGGGCAGACTACAAGGAGCAGGGCGAGACGCTGGACACGCGCCTGCCGGGCGAGCTTGGCGACCCGCGGGTGGCGGACGGCTACTTCAGGATGGCGACGGGGCTGGACAGCGCGGACATGTACGTGCCGCTCTCGGCAGTGTCGCACGTGACGCGGGAGGGTCGGCTGGTGCTGCGGTTGACGCGCGAGGAGCTGAACAACAGTGGCTGGGGGGCGAAGCCCGCGGAGACAGGGGCGCGCTCGCTGGGAGCGACGGGGCGGGGCGGCTCGCTGCTGAACCGGATCTTTGGGAGAAACTCCTGAGAGAAACGCCGTGCCTGCGCCTACAGCGCGTACGACTGACCCCTGGGCTCTTCGCCTCGATAGGGAAAGTCGCTACGCGAAGCGGTACTCGTGGAAGTCACAGACGGGTCTGTAGCCGATGGACTGGTAGATGCGGTTCGAGGTGGGGTTCGAGAGGTCGGTGAAGAGGTAGCAGTGCTTCCATCCACTGTCGAGCAGGTGCTGGCTGAGGGCGGCGACGCACGCGCTGGCGTAACCTCTGCGGCGGTGCTCGGGGGGAGTGTAAACCGCGCCGATGCGGATGCCGTTGGGGGTGGGACCACTGTAACCCGCCATGGATACAGGCCGGTCGTCGTGCCATAAGTAGAGGCCGCGGCTCTGGCTGTTCAGGCGCGCCTCTATCGAGCGCTCGATCTGGTCGCGGTCCGCATTCCCCATAGCTTCCTCCTGAAAGGCGACGAGCCATTCCACCAGCAGGTCGCGGTCGGCCAGGGTGGCGGGCCGAAGCGCTCCGGGCACGCCGGGGACGGGTGTGACAGCATCGAGCTGGTAGACGCGCTGCGCCATCCCTCGGCGGTACGGGCGCCCCGTCAGGTCCTGCCATGCCTGGGCGAAGGCGCGGCTGGCATCGGTAGGGCCGAGGACGCTGGGAACGGCGAGACGCTGCTCGTGGAGGTCGCGGGCGATGAGGGCGACGACTTCGGGTGGCGCGAGCGAGAGCACGAGGTGGTTGGGCGGCGTCATGAGGGCAGCCGCGATGGCTTCGCTACCATCCTGCACGGTAGCGAGGTAGGGAGGATGCTCCGGGCGCTCCGGCTGTTCGATGAGTCCGGCGGAGAGGCCGAGGATGAGGTTGTGGTGCGCTTCGTGCCGCAGTAGGAAGCTCACGGCGCGGGTGTGGAACGCTCCTGCCTCGGTGTAGTGTGTGAGTTCCATGAGGCACTCCGATCTTCGGGGGTGGGAGACCGGCTCGGTCTTTCC
>JADDPP010000355.1 GCA_016781845.1 Rubrobacter sp. | reverse complement strand
CACCGAGCAACGGCGGCCGCAGTAACCCGGAAAGGAGGTGATATTCGGGGTAACACGCCCAAACTGCTTCTATACCTTTAGCCCCTGTGGAGCGGGGCATACTGAGCCTGATCGCGCAGGGCCGCGAGAACGCGGAGATCGCCCCCCACCTCGGCAGGTTGCTAACAGATCCCCACAGTGGCGCAGTGCCGCATTGGAGATGAACCCGTCCGCTGGCTCGACGCGCGCGCACTCGATAGAGAACCGCTACGCATTCAAACCCAATTACTTGAGGGTCTGCAGGTTGCTGCGATACAGCCGATAGCGGTCGCACGCATCGCCACTCGGCTAGCGGAATATCGTGTCGGGGGCGAACTCCATCGCGCAGAAATCGCTGTTGGTGTTGTTACCCTCTAGCTGGTGCTCGGCTATCGCCGTACCTCAGAGGATACCTTCGGGAAAGCTGCCCATGTTCAGTTCTCCTTCGTTGAATTTCGAGTTCTACCTGTAAAGTGTGCCTTGCTGGGGGCGTGGGGACTGCGGCCAGGGGCACCATCGGCCGCTCCGCAAGGCAGGAACCCACGACGTGCATGAAGATGCCGCCCAAAGCGCCGTTCCTGCTCACATGGCAGAAGTGACCCGCACAGGCTACTCGTAGCGATACACTGTGCAGCGTTCGATGGCGACGCCGCCGTCCGTAGCGGGAAAGCGCCAATGATGTCCCTGAGCGGTCTCATCGCCATTCAAGCGTCGGCCTGGAATCCACTTGCCATTGAGATACCGTCCTTCATCGACTGTGCCTATGCCTGCCAGAGTGGGGCCGTGGGTCTTCGGTCGGAAGGTAACACGGAACCCGTATCCCGCGCCGATGAACGCATCCGGGCCGCTGGCGACTATGATCCCATATCCCCGCTCGGCCTTGTAGCCGAAGATCTGATCCAGTGAGATCTCCAGTTCGTACCCCCCCAGATCCCGCGTGATGCTGGGGTGCTCCTCGTCGAGCAGAAAGCCGGTCATCTCACCCTTGCCCTGGTGCTCCAGAATGAGTGGCGCGAGTTGCCCCAGGACCGCATAGCTCCTGCTGACGGGGGCTTCCTCCGGGCGCTGAATCGGGTCGCTACCGAACAAGGCTGCGCCGCCCACCCCGACCTGGGTGATCGAGTCAATGGCGAAGGGCGAGGTGCCGATGGCGTCGTGCTCCCCGACGGCGTAGAAGACGTTGCGTGCGCCGTCCTCATTGCGGCGCATCTCCGGTATGAAGAGCGGGTTGCCACGCCTGGTGTACTGCTTGCACCACCCCTGAAAATCGGCCTGGTAGATGTCCGGCGCCAGCAGGTCAATATGGGACGCGCCCGCCAACCAGATGTCGAGTGTGTGGGGGAGATGGCCTCCGCTTGGCCAGTCACCGGGCTTCTGCTCCAGGCTGCTCAGCCAGGCGTTCACGAACATCGGAAGGGGATACTCCGCCTTGCCAGCAGCCGCCACCTTATCTATGTAACGGGCATAGTTCCAAGCCATGAAGATCTCGTCGGTCTCCGGTCCGGTCCCGAAGACCTCCTCCCAGGTACCGGCGGCCGCAAACCCACTCGACTCCCAGCGTCCGCGCACCTCGGCGCCCAGCTCTTGGTGGTGCTCCTGGAGTTGATCGAGCAGCTCGCGAGGCACCGGACCGGCGAAGGCGCTACTGGCTGCATCTGAGCGGTCGCGCGAGTC
>JADDPP010000078.1 GCA_016781845.1 Rubrobacter sp. | reverse complement strand
TTCTTAGACGGAGTTTACGCGATGGACCACGACTTTGACATGACCCTGGCGCTGCGCACGAGGCAGGCGGCGTGTTGGGTGGTATGATTGGAGCGCCAGGGCAACAGGTCACGCCCTCGCATCCTTCGCCAGACAACCTGTAATGTGTCATCTACAGATGGCAACCGGTGGGCGGGCTGATAGGATCCCCGCACATGTCCGTCTGTAGCCTCCTTCAGGAGTATTTGCATGAGAATCCGCCAGGAAACCGCACTGACATTCGACGATGTCCTGCTCGTGCCACGGCGCTCGAGGATCCGGTCCCGGCATGGTGTCAGCACTCGCACGAAGTTCACTCGCCGCATAGAGCTTGCGATCCCTGTCGTCTCCTCGAATATGGACACCGTGACCGAGTCCGCCATGGCGATCGCGATGGCGCGCATCGGGGGGATAGGCGTTATCCACCGCTTCATGTCCACCGAACGGCAGGCGCAGGAGGTAGAGCGTGTGAAGCGCGCGGAAGGCTTCGTAGTGGAAGACCCGCAGAGGGTGGCCCATCGCGCAACAGTCCAGGAGGCGCGCACGCTGCTCGCGGAGCACAACATTGGGGGGCTGGTGGTGTGCGGTGATGGCGACAGGGTCCTCGGCCTCGTCACCACGCGCGACCTGCTATTTGAGCCGGACCCGAATCGCCCGGTGACGGAGGTGATGACACCTCACGAAAAGCTCGTAACTGCCGAGCCAGGAGCCTCGATGGAAACGGCAAGGAATACGCTGCGCAGTCACCGCGTGGAGAAGCTGCCCGTCCTCGACCGCGGCGGGCAGTTGCACGGCCTCATCACGGCCCAGGACATCGCAAAGGTGGAGCAGTGGCCTGATGCCACCAAGGACGAGCGTGGCCGCCTCCGGGTCGCAGCGGCGGTAGGGGTGCGTTCCTCCGACGTTGAGCGTGCCGCCGCCTGTGTCCGCGCCGGGGCGGATGCACTCGTCGTGGACATAGCGCACGGACACTCTGATCTGGCTATTGATATGGTGCGGCAGCTGAAGCAGCAGTTTCCTGATGTCGAGCTCGTGGCAGGCAACGTCGCGACAGCCGAGGGGGTGCAGGACCTAGTGGCCGCCGGTGCGGACTCGGTCAAGGTCGGAGTTGGAGCCGGATCTATCTGTGTCACACGGATCGTCACCGGATTCGGCGTCCCGCAGCTCACCTCGGTCGCCGAGTCCGCCGAGGCGGGGCAGGAACTGGGAGTACCCGTCATCGCGGACGGAGGAATCCGTACGTCCGGGGATATCACTAAGGCTATCGCGGCGGGCGCCAGCACCGTCATGCTCGGGAGTCTCTTGGCGGGTACGGACGAGGCCCCTGGTGCTGGCGTTGTCCGGAAGGGACGCCGGTACAAAATCGTGCGCGGGATGGCATCG
Source organism: Rubrobacter sp. (assembly GCA_016781845.1). Taxonomy (GTDB): domain Bacteria; phylum Chloroflexota; class Chloroflexia; order Thermobaculales; family Thermobaculaceae; genus JADDPP01. The sequence goes on along the minus strand of JADDPP010000078.1, from coordinate 23,846 downwards.
CTGACGGCCAATATAGACCGGCAGGAGGTGGAAAGCGGAGGTGAGCTTACCGACATAGAGTACGAGCGCGTGGTTCCCGAAGGGGTCGAGGCGATAGTTCCCGCGCGCGGCCCGGTGAAGGATGTCGTGTACCAGTTGGTGGGCGGACTCCGCTCCGGCTTGAGCTACGCTGGCGCCGGAACGATAGAGGAGCTATGGGCAAGCGCGGAGTTCATCCGTATCACGAACGCCGGCAAACAGGAGAGCGGCGCCCACGATGTCGAGGTGTCATAACCGGAAGCATTCACCGCGAGCCGTAGGCTCGGGGTCGGACCGGGATGAGCCCCAGGAATGCGCAAAGGAGGCTTACGGTGAGCCGTTGCTGGAACCACCCGTTGCGACAGTCTGGCAGCCGGTGCCTCTACGTCTCAGGAGGGACTCGGGAGACGTAAGGTTGTGAAGGGAGGAGTCAGGGTTGCAGCCGCTGGTGGGGCTTATTATGGGCTCCCGCTCGGACTGGGAGACGATGGCACACGCGGCGGAGACGCTCGAGAAGCTTGGCGTGCCGTTCGAGGTGAAGGTAGTATCGGCGCACCGAACGCCCGAACTGCTGTTCGAGTACGCCGGGTCAGCTGAGTCGCGCGGGCTGGAGGTGATAATCGCCGGGGCGGGTGGGGCGGCCCACCTGCCGGGGATGGCCGCGGCGAAGACCGTCCTGCCTGTGCTGGGCGTGCCGGTGGAGTCGAGAACGCTCAAGGGTATGGACTCCTTGCTGTCTATCGTGCAGATGCCCGCGGGTGTGCCGGTCGGGACTCTAGCCATCGGGCGGGCGGGCGCCGTGAACTCCGCGCTGCTCGCCGCCACGATTGTGGGAAATAAATACCCCGAGTACCGGGAGGCTGTGGTGCGCTACCGGGAGGCTCAGACGCAGGCGGTGCTCGACCGGCCGAACCCTCGGGAGGAGGCGTGAAGGTCGGGGTTCTGGGCGCCGGCCAACTAGGCAGGATGCTCGCGCTCGCTGGCTACCCGCTTGGGATGCGCTTCCGGTTTCTGGACCCTGCCTCTGAGGCGCCTGCCTCGCACCTGGCGGAGCAGGTCGTGGGAGAGTACGAAGATGAGGCGGCGCTCGACAGGTTCGTCGAGGGGCTGGACGTGGTGACGTACGAGTTCGAGAACGTGCCGGTTGAGACGGTGCGGCGTCTTGGCTCACGTGGCTGCTCCGTCTATCCACCGCCGGAGGCTCTGGAGGTTGCGCAGGACCGCCTGGTCGAGAAGAGATTCCTGCGGGAGCTGGGCATAGCGACACCGGAGTTCGCCTCCATCAGTACCTATGATGAACTGAAAGCGGCCGTGTCGAGGATAGGGCTGCCCGCCGTGCTCAAGACTGGACGTATGGGATACGACGGCAAGGGCCAGCGCGTGCTCCGGGAGCCGGGGGATGTGACAGAGGCTTGGGAGTCGCTGGGCGGGAGGGCGCTTATCCTGGAGAGCTTCGTGTCGTTCGAGCGGGAGTTGTCCGTCCTCGCGGTCCGCGGCAGGGGAGGGGAGAGTGTCTGCTACCCGCTGGTGCAGAATGAACACCGCACGGGCATCCTGCGGCGTTCTGTGTGCCCGGCGCCAATGGTAACACCTGAGCTTCAGTCCGAGGCGGAGGACCTGGCGCGGAGAGTGTTGGACAGACTCGGCTACGTGGGGGTCCTGGCCATAGAGCTGTTTGAGGTTGAAGGCAAGCTGCTGGCGAACGAGATGGCTCCCCGCGTACATAATTCGGGCCACTGGACGCTCGAGGGAGCGGAGACGAGTCAGTTCGAGAACCACCTTCGATCCGTAGTGGGCCTTCCCCTGGGGAGCACTGCGCCAAGGGGCTACAGCGTGATGCTGAACCTGATAGGGAAGGTTCCCGACAGCGCATCCGTGCTGGCTGTGCCGGGCGCGCACCTGCATCTATACGGCAAGGCGGAGCGGCCAGGCCGCAAGCTGGGACATATCACGCTGAGCGCGGACGACCCACAGATGCTCCCTTCACGGGTGGCACTGGTGGAAGAGCTTCTTTGAGAGGCGTGAGGCACCGCTCAGATAACGGGTGCGGTGGACTGTAGCGGAGCGCCTGCTGGGTAAAACCGCTGCGGAGGACGGCTATGTGTCTGAGGCATCGTCTTCGCGCGCGGCGTGGGCCGCCGCGTCGTACACCTCGCGCAGCGGCGTGCCAGTGTCGCGGGCGAGCCGCGCGCAGTCCTCGTACTCGGGCGCCGCGCCTGCTACCGCGCCACGGAGCAGCTTGACCTTTACGCGCACCCCTCCCCACGGAGTCTGTACAGTCCGGCTCTCCCTGCCCGCCTTGAAGCGCTTCCAGGGGGAGTAGCGCACTCCGAGAGTTGTGGTCTCTACAAGAAGGGTGCGGGCCAGATTTGCCTCCTCGCCCGCGGTTGCGAGTGCGCTCAGCATGATCGCGGGTCGGCCCTTCTTCATGCCGATGGGCGTGGACCAGGCATCGAGCGCGCCCTGCTCCAGCAGTCGCTCCACGACGTACGGCACGAGCTCCGGATTCATGTCATCAATGTTGCACTCGAGCAGCGTTGTCTCGTCGCTGTCGAGGCTATCGGTGGGCGCGTGGCGTGCGAGGATGGCGCGGAGGGCATTCGGCCACGGGAGCTCGCGAGTACCGAAGCCGTAGCCGGTGCGGTGGGGACGGATAGCCGGAGTTGCGTTGCCGAAGCGACCGAAGTGCGCGACGAGCGCTGCGCCGGTCGGTGTTACCATTTCCCCCTCGCCCTTGCCGGGAAGGACGGATGCTCCGACAGTTGATAGTATCTCCAGCGTGGCGGGTGCCGGCACGGGGAGAAGCCCGTGGGCGGCCTTGACGAAGCCAGTCCCCAGAGGCAGCGGGGAGCACGCAAGCTGCTGAATGCCGAGGTAGCGCAGCCCCAGGCATACGCCGACGATGTCCACGATGGCGTCCACTGCACCCACCTCGTGGAAGTGAACCTCCTCGACGCCCGTTCCGTGTACCTTTGCTTCGGCTTCCGCGAGCCTCCTGAACACGGCAACCACGTCCGCTTTGACCTGTGGGGCAAGGCCGGAGTTGGCGATGATCGCCCTGATGTCGGAGAGGTGTCGGTGCGGCTGCTGCGTTTCTTCGAGCACGACCTTCGCCCTCGTCCCGGTGATGCCGTGCTGCGAGGCGGTCTCAGCTTCGAGTCGCCACCCGGAGACGCTCAGGCTGCCTAGCTGCTCGGACAGGTGGGAGAGGGGTACGCCGAGGTCAAGGAGCACGCCGAGGAACATATCACCGCTGACGCCCGAGTAGGCATCAAGGTAGAGGCCGGTTACGGTCACGACGCCTTTGTATGCTCTATACGCAGCTGGCCGCAGGCGGCAAGGATGTCCGCACCACGCTCAAGTCGAACGGTGCATGGTACGCCGGCGCGCGCTACCTCATCACGGAAGGCGCGTATCTCTTCTGCCGTCGGCGGCTTGAGCGGGCTGCCGGGCACATTGTTGAGTGGGATGAGGTTGACATGGCAGAGCATTCCGTGAAGCAGTCTGCCGAGTGCGCGTGCGTGCTCGACCGAACTGTTGCTGTCCGCTATGAGGGCATACTCAAACGAGACGCGCCTGCCCGACCGCTCTGTATGCTCTCGGACAGCCTCTATAAGTTCCGATATCGGCCAGCGGTCGTTGACGGGCATCAGACGGCTGCGTAGCTCGTCGTCGGGGGCGTGCAAGGAGATCGCGAGGTTGACGGGTAGCTCGTGCTCGGCAAACTTTCGTATCTGAGGCACGAGCCCAACAGTTGACACGGTTATGCGCCGAGGGCTGAAGTCCATCCCCTGAGGCTCGTGGAGGCTCTCGATAGAGCGCCACACCGCTCGGGGGTTGGCGAGCGGCTCGCCCATGCCCATATACACAATGTTCGTCAGCTTCCTGCCAGTCGTCTTCAGCTCACGCGCGAAATACAGGATTTGGCCGAGTATCTCACCAGTGGAGAGGTTGCGGTCGAAGCCCCCAAGACCAGTCGCGCAGAAGACACAGCCCATGGCGCACCCCGCCTGCGAGCTAACGCAGACGGTAGCGCGACCGTCCTCGTAACGCATAAGCACACTCTCTACGGCCTTGCCGTCGTGCAGCTGGAAGAGCGCCTTACGGGTCTCGCCGCCATCGGCGTCCCAGGTGCGTATGGGCTTCAACCGGGGCATCGGAAGCTGCTCGGCAAGAAGCTCGCGCAGGGTCTTGGGCAGTGTGGTGATGTGCTCGGGACCCGCGACAAGGTCCCTGTACACCGCCTTCCAAACCTGTGTAGCACGGTACTCAGGATGCCCACGCTCGCGGAACCACTCGCGCAGCTCGGAGAGGTTCAGATCGAGCAGCCCCACGGGCGGCTTCTGGACTCGCGCCGTGAGGGGACGTACCGTAGCAAGTGCTGGGGGGGAGATAATTTCTGCATTCATGCATCTATTATACCCCACATTTGCCCCCTCCCAAAGGGCCGGCGTGAAAGCGCGTCGTGCCGCGCGGAGGCCAGATTTTTGCGGAAACTCGGCACTGGGCGGGAGGTTTCGTCCTCCCCGGACAGATGATAGCTCAGGAGGAAACAGACGACATGGCACACGAACTACCACCACTGCCGTACGACTACAGCGCGCTGGAGCCACATATTGACGCGCAGACCATGACTCTTCACCACGACAAGCACCACCAGACGTACGTGACCAACCTCAATACTGCTGTAGAGAAGCACCCCGAGCTGCAGAACATGAGTGCCGAGGAACTCGTAAGTAACCTGCAGAACGTACCGGAGGATGTCCGCACCGCCGTGCGCAACAACGGCGGTGGGCATGTGAACCACACCATGTTCTGGCGGATAATGGGACCGAACGGCGGCGGTGAGCCAACGGGGCCGATTGCGGATGCCATCAGCCAGACGTTCGGCTCGTTCGACGCTTTCAAGCAGCAGTTCAATGCAGCGGGTGCGGCGCGCTTCGGCTCGGGCTGGGTGTGGCTGGTGCGTGACAGCGGCGGCAACCTCTCCATCACGAGCACTCAGAACCAGGACAACCCGTTGATGGAAGGCCAGTTCCCAATACTGGGCAACGACGTGTGGGAGCACGCCTACTACCTGAAGTACCAGAATCGCCGCGCGGAGTACCTCCAGGCGTGGTGGAATACCGTGAACTGGGACGAGCTCAACAACCGTCTGCAGCAAGCAGGCAGTTAGTCCCACTATACTTGTGACCGGGCGCTCGACCCGCCCGGTCCGCCCATTCCGGCGCGGAAACCGAGATTACGAACCTGCGAGCTTGGAATCCGTGCCAGATCACTCAACTACACTACTAACCAGAGGGGGCGCCAGTGCGGTGCTCGCGACGGCGCCTTCCCCCGTTCCTTCCCGTTCGCACGCGGGCGCTTGGCGGTCTCCGGTCCTCGCTGTGCTTCTCTTTGGAATCCTGCTCTATGGACCTTGGCTGCTCACTGGCGGGCTGTCGCCCCGGCAGGACGCGCTGAGGCAGTCCGTTCCATGGCTCCAATTCGCGCGTGATGAGGTGCTGTCAGGCCGCTTGCCCGTCTGGGACCCTGCGCGTCTCGCGGGCACACCACACCTGGCGAACATCCAGGCGGGGTTCTTCTACCCGCTGAACCTCCTGTCACTCCCCCTGCCGCCGCAGGTCGCCGTTGGACTGGGACTGTTGGGTCACGTCGTGCTCGGTGGCGTGCTCCTGTCGGCTCTCGCGCGCGGCCTGGGACTATCTCGCGTGGCGGCGGCATTGGCGGGCATGGCGTACGTAGCGGGCGGGTTCGCGACGGCGAGGGTGTACGCGAGCCACGTGGAGGTGCTGCGCACGATGGCCTGGGCGCCGCTCCTGCTTCTCGCCGCGCGCAAGCTCGCCCTGGATGCCAGCCCCGCCTGGGCCGCCGTCCTGGCTGTGGCAACCGCTCTCTCGCTTCTGGCGGGCTACCCGGCCGTGACCGTGTACTCTCTGGGCGCAGCGGGTATCCTGTTCCTGGCGAGCCTGCTGGAAGGGTCTCGTCCGTGGCGAGCGATTGCGCTGGGGCTGAGCTCGGTTCCGCTGGCCTCCTTTCTCGCAGCGCCAGGGCTGTGGCCCCTCGCGGAACTAGCGGCTCAGACCACGCGGTCGGTTGGTCTCACGCTTGACGAGTCGGCGATTGGGGCTGTCCGCCCGGCTGACCTTCCCACGCTCGTCTGGCCGTGGTACTTCGGCGCGTCGCCGCTCGGGAACTACTGGAGAAACCCCAACTGGTTCTGGCACGAGACTCAGATGGCGAGCGGCGCCGCGCTGTCCGTGCTCGCGGTGGTGGGGTTGGCGACGTACCGGCGGCACCGCGTCGTCGTAATCCTCGCTTGCCTCGGCGCGGGCTCGCTCGTGCTCGCTTTTGGCACGCTTACGCCCGTCTACACCCTGCTGCATGAGCTCCTGCCCCCGCTCCGGCTTTTCCGAATACCGTCTCGGTTTGGATTGGTGTGGTCGCTCGTAATCCCTCTTCTGGCGGCGTTCGGACTGCAGGCGCTGCTCGACCGCAGGACACGGGTGCTGCACTCCGCAGTGAAGGCTGCTCTGGCCCTGAGCTCGCTGGGTCTGGCCGCGCTCGGCGTTACAGCAGCCTGGCAGTTACTCGGCGTGTTCGGGGGAGAAGAGACAGGTCCGGCCAGCCGGGCGGCCTGGGCGTGCGTCGCGGGTGCGGCCAATGTGTTGTTTGGTGCTGCGGTGGCGCTCTCGCTGCGGTTGGTGGCGGAGAGATGGGGGAGAGGTCGGCTGTCACGGCGCGGGCTTGTCGGGGGCGTGTACGCGGCCGTGCTGCTGGAGCTTGTGGTGCTCGGCTTGCCCAGCATTCACCGCTCGCCGGAGAGCCTGCCGGGCGTGCTCGACAACCTGGGCCAGGAGAACGTGCGGACACTGGAAAACGCTGATAGCCGTGTGGCGCTCGGCGGGCCGCTCAAGGCGTACGCGAACCTGGGCGACCTGCTGGGGTTCGAGAGCGTCACGGCGTATGACCCCCTGCTGTTGGGCAGGACCACCACGCTGTTGCGGGCGAGCCAGGGGATAGAGGACCGGTGGGGCAACGGGAGCAACTACATTGAGCTGGTGCGAGACGGCGGGGTCGCGTTCGACATCCTTGGCGTGGGTTACTGGGTGGAGCACGGCATAGAGCGGTCCAGCCTGGTCAGACGGGCATCGCCCCTGCCACGGCTCTCTGTCGTGCCACGGGCACGTCTCGTCTCCTCGCCCGAGCAGTCCCTGCGGGCGGTGCTCACACCGGGCTTCAATCCGCTGAAGGAGGTGGTGTTCGAGGGAAAGGCGGGAGTACTGAACGCGGCGGTGCCCGCAAGAGGTGGTGCGAGTGTGGAGATCCTTGAGTCGCGGCCCGGCTGCCTCAGGGCGAGGGTGGATGCGCCGTCTGGCGGCCACCTGCTCTTCTCGGAGTCTTACTTCCCAGGCTGGGTAGCGGAATCAGCGGGGCGGAAGGTCGCCCTCATGCCCGCGGACCACGCGGTAATGGCCGTGGGTCTCGGTCCAGGCAGTCACACCCTGACTCTGCGCTTCACTACGCCCTGGCTGCGCCCCAGTCTGCTGCTGTGCTGTGTGGGCCTGCTGGGGCTACTCGTTCTGCTGCTTCTATCCCGGCGCGAATGGCAGACTCTGGCGCGGAGATGCGTGGGATGACCGCTTCTCCCGCGCGGTCGGCCCACCTGCAAGCCTCCGCTCCATACTCCTCGACAAAGCCGTGGCTGCTGCTGGGCTCAGTGTATCTCGCGCTGCTGCTCTGCCTGGCGTACCTGTACTTGCAGGTCCCGCCTGGCTTTCCCGAGCAGTGGGCTGGACGGGACCGACTCCCGGACCAGAGCGTGCGGGTGTCAGCTCTGTACCGTGAGACCCTGAACCTGCCGTATACACCACTGCCGGTAACCGTTTACCGCGCGCTGCACTTCGCGCTCTTCGTACTGTTGTGGGCTCCATACGTGCTCGCAATCAGCCGGCTGGCCGGAGCTCGGGCGGGGGGGAGCTACTGGGGCTTCACCGCACTCCTCGTAGCGCTCTCCTTTCTGATGCCACCGCTGCTCTCCACCGACGTGTTCTACTACGGCATTACGGGCCAGATAGTGGCCGAGTACGGCGCGAACCCTCACCTGCATCCTCCTGCAGACTTCCCAGAAAGCGCGCTGCTGCCCTATAACTACTGGCGTGACTTCCCATCTCCGTACGGCCCGGCCTGGACGACTGTATCCGCCGGTGTCGTGTCCCTCGCCGGAAGCTCGCCGCTCCCCGTGTCGCTTGGCTTCAAGCTGCTGGCGTCCCTGTGCGTTGGGGCGACCTCGGTGCTGGTGTACTGGGGGACCCGCAGGTTTGCTCGCGGCGCCGAGACACAGGCGGCTGCGCTGTGGGCGTGGAACCCGCTCGTTCTGCTGGAGGGCGCGGCGAACGGCCACAACGATGCGTTGCTCGCGCTACTGCTGGTGGGAGCGCTGGGAGTGCTGGCAGCACGGCGAGGAGTTCTGTCTTATCTGCTGGTAGCGGCGTCGGTCGTGATCAAGCTCACCACGCTACCGGTGCTTGTCCTGCTCGCGATAGGCAGGCTCAACCGTGGTAAGTGGAGTCATAGAATCCTGCTGGGCCTTCTACTGACAGCGCTGCTTGCCGTCGTCGCCTTCCTCGCGTACGCGCCGTACTGGGATGGTTTCCGGACGCTCGGAGGTGTGCTGGGACAGCCGCTCGGCTCCGTTCACGGGGTTGTGGCGGGAACCGCGTGGAGCGTTGGGTACTTGCTCGGCTCTCCTGAGACGGCTGAGCGCGCAGGACGCCTAGCATCGCTGGGGGCCCTCGGTTTGCTCGGCGTGTGGATGGCGTGGATCGCGCTCCGGCTCTGGAGGGAGGGAGAGAGGCTCGATGCACGGGGCGAGGGTCTGTTGTGGGGCGCGGTGCTCGTGCTCATACCCGTAGTGTTCGTCCGCGCGTACCCGTGGTACACTCTGCCCGGCCTCGCGCTCCTCGCCGCCGTTTGGCCCCACGGACGGCGCACCGTCCTCGCGCTCTATGCCCTGTCCGGTCTCTGGTTCGTCGTGCAGTACGGCTTCTGAGGCGAGTCCGCTGGTTCCATCAGTCGAGGCGGTCCGTCAAAACAGGCTCATCACCAACCTGTTGGGTTGCACTCGCATCTGTCGCCAAGCAGCGATGCCCGCGCGGGCCGGCGCTGGGGAGAAACTGCTCGTGGTCCGATGTGCGCTGTGTGCGGTCCGCGGCCAGGTGAGGCTGCACGCCACGGACCCACCAGCCCGTGGCGCGCGAGCGAGACTCGAGGCTAGGAGTTGGACTGGCCACCCTCCACCTCTCGGCCCGATTCCTTCCATGCCTTGAACCCGCCATCCAGGTGGGCAACGTTCTTGTACCCCATCTGCTGCACCGTATCCGCCGCGAGCGCGGAGCGGCCACCCGAGGCGCAGTGGAAGATGATCCGGCGGTCGGGCTCAAACTCCTCACGATGGTACGGGCTCGACGGGTCGGCGTAGAACTCCAGCATGCCCCTGGGCGCATGCACGGCGCCGGGGATGACCCCGTTCTGCTCGCGCTCGTTGCTCTCGCGCAGGTCCACCAGCAGAGCATCGCCTCGCGCCAACTCCGCCGATACCTGGTCGGGCGTGAGGTTCTCCACGCGCTGCTTCGCCTCGGTGACCAGCTGTGCCGCGGTCTTGTGCGTCGTATCTGCCATCATCTCCTCCTTCCCCCTAGGTGTAACTCAACGCTCCAGCGGGACAGCCGATCGCTGCTCTCGTTGAAGTAACGAAACAGTAACAGGTTACCGGTCCGCCGTCAATCCGGCGCATCGCGAGAAGCAGTGGTGGCGATCAGACAAGCCCCGCAGACAGCCTCCTGCGTCGTACGGTGATGCGTCGTTCGATGTGCTGCTGCAGGTGTCGGAGTCCCAGCCGCGTACCAGGAGCTGTTGCTCTGCTACCAATGTCACATCGGCGTCGACGCGATGCGGTTCTTTGCGAAGACGGGCTACCAGAGCGGCTAGGTGCAGGTGCGGGATCGCACCGTCGAGCTACTCCGGTAAGGCGGGGGGCCAAAGAGTGGTGGGTGCGCCCATCGGGTGTCGTGGAGAAGGTGGGCGTCCGCGGCCATTTTTCAACGACCTCAGCATCTTACGAGAACGGGCGCGGACTCAACCCGGCGAAAGCTTGATACGCGCTGAACGGCAGTGATGGGCGCTCACTCTTCGTGCCGGTTAGCGTCCGAGGATTCCTCGGGGAGCGCGGATTCCCGCCGTACGAAGTCCGCATCAAACTCCTCGCCTTCGTGCCTGGTCAGCTTCTGCAGGTTCCAGCCCTCATCACTGAGCTGCTCAACGCCGCCTTCCATCTCCTCCAGGTTCTCATAATGCTCACTGCGCGTGTCCAAAAGGCCCTCCTCCGAGGTTGTTCGACTAAAAGCAGGCTCTCGCTCTGCCAGGATAACTCCTTAACGTATACCATACGGCATAGGGCGGCCAGAAAAGTGGGGGTGAGCACGCCGCGGGGACGTTGCGTCTAGCGTCGCTATGACCCGTTTCCCCTTCTATGCGCTGATGTACACGCCATGGATGCGGCGGAAGCGGGAGGCATAGGCTGCCATGCCGAGTATGAACTCGCTATAACATCGCGCAGACGTTGCGTGCAACGTCTCTACAGCCGTCATCACCCTCCGCGCGCTGATTAACCTCCATGCGCTGCGGGAGGTGGGTGTAAGCACCGTCCTCTACAGCAGGGGCTGCGCACCGGAGTCAGCTTCGTCGCGGAACTGTTGCAGCAGGCGGCGTAGCTCAGCGGGCGCGGTCTGCTCGCGGATGCGGCGTATCTCGGCGTTCGCCAGCGTGTCGCAGCGTTCGTTGTCCGGGTTCCCGGCGTGTCCCTTCACCCATCGCCACGTCACTGTGTGGGCGGCGGCGAGCTTATCCAGTTCACGCCACAGGTCGGCGTTCTTGACCGGCTTCTTACCCGCCGTGCGCCAGCCGCGGCTCTTCCAGCCTGGTATCCACTCTGTGATGCCGTTGAGCAGGTACTGAGAGTCGGTGTGCATCAGGACGGGGACGGGACGTTTTAGAGCCCGCAGAGCCTCAATGGCAGCGGTCAACTCCATGCGGTTGTTGGTAGTCGCGGGCGCGCCGCCGCTCAACTCCCTGGACGTCTCACCACACCGGAGCACGGCCGCCCACCCGCCCGGTCCGGGGTTGCCCTCGCAAGCGCCATCTGTGTAGATGGTCACCACCTGTAAGGGCGCCGCGGCAGCCTGCTCGTGTAAAGACCTGTTCGCCACTACGCCATGCCCAGCGTACGTACGGCAGCCAGGAGTCGTGCCACCACTGGCTCCAGGCGTACGATAACGAGGTTGGTCAGCAGCGCCGCTGCCACGCCGACGAGGGCGCCGCCGAGCACATCCGATGGATAATGCACACCAGCGAACACGCGCACTACCGGGAAGAGGCCACCGAGCAGAAAGAAGTACCAGGCTGCCCGCCGGTGTCGCAGCCAAACTCCTGTCGCCATAGCGAACCCGAGTGCTGCCGCGTTGCTGGGAAAAGAGGAGTCGGGCGGCTTGTAGAATAACAGGCTGACCGTGAGATCCGTGAACGGGCGGTCACGGTAGTACATAAAGTTGGTAATGGCTACCATGGCGTTCGCTGTCCCCACCGAGAGGGCAGCCGTTATCACCGCTCGCTGCCAGCGCTCCCTCTCGTGGGGCCTCCCCCCGAACCAGAGGAAGAGGAGCCCAAGCGCGAGGCTCACCGGCACGAAGTACTCGTTTGTCAGCAGCCTCGCGGCCGCATCCAGCAAGGGATAGTGTCCAACGTGGCCGTTTAGCCACAGGAAGAGTTCGCGGTCCAGTTCCATCAAAGTCGCCTCGTACTGCGTTCGTTACGACCGCGGCCGCTCGAAGAGTGGTCGCAGCTCCGCCACGGATGCGCGAAGGTTGTTAGCCAGCCTGCGCCCAAGGCCGACCACCTGTCCGGATCGGAGCAGGTTGATGCCTGAGCACACGAGCAACGCGGCGACCGCCCCCACTCCGAAGTAGGCGAACAGTTGTGCGCCCTCCAGCCCGCGCGCACCGTACCGTGCCTGGGTGAAGAAGAAGGCGTACCCGGATGCCAGCAAGCACCCGCCGAGCAGGGCGGATGAACGCCGGCCTGAAAGCAGGCACAGACGGCCGCCCGTGCGCGCGCCCGCGAGCTGGAGCACTCCCGCGCTGACGAGGAACACGAAGAGCACGTATTGGGCTGTAATCAGCCTTAGAAAGTCGTTCATACTTCTCTCCCGCAGCCATATTGCCGCATCACGAGGGCGGGTTTCAAGGTGGGCGGCAGGTGATGTGTTATGGCGTACGAGACACGGAGTGGTCGGTGGCGTGGGACGCGCACGACCTGCGGCTAGCGACTCGTCGGCGAGCTACGTTGCAAAGCCGTAGCCAGGTGCCTTACTATTAATTAGCAACAGTTTACGCCCAAGGAGATCGCATGCCGCTTCAAGACCTGGCCGCCCCTTTTGACTCCCCACGCGAGGCTTGCGGGGTTATCGGCATCTGGGACGCCAGCGGGACGTTCAACCTTCCCGACTACCTGGTGCTGGGCCTGACGGAACTTCAACACAGGGGGCAGGAGAGCGCGGGAATCGCGGTGTGCGCCGGTGACTCCATCGAGACCAGGGTTGGTATGGGCAAGGTGCGAGAGGTGTTTCCGCACGGCGCAGGCGAGATGCGTGCCTCTGTGGGCATCGGCCATGTTCGGTACTCCACGACGGGTTCCTCATGTGTGCAGAACGCAGGGCCGTTCCTGGTCGGGCGGCACGGTGAGGTTCGGGATCAGTTAGCCCTTGCGCACAACGGCAACGTTTCTAACTCCGACGAGCTAGCTATGCTTCTTGGAGACGTGACTCTCGACTCGACCACGGATAGTGAGATAGTCGCGCACCTGCTCCTCGCCGCTAAGGGTGAGACTTTCGTGGACCGGATGCGCAGTGTTATCCCATTGCTGCGGGGCGCGTATAGCTTTGTGATACTCAGCGGCGGCAAGTTGTACGGGCTGCGTGACCCGCTCGGCATGCGTCCCCTGTGCCTCGGCACCCTCGGCAGAGGCTGGATACTAGCCTCGGAGTCGGGTGCTATCGAGAAGCTGGGCGGAGCGTACGAGCGCGACGTGCGTCCGGGCGAGTTGATTGAGATAGGCGAGGATGGCCTGATCTCAACGCAGCTCGTCGAGAGAGAACGCCATGCTTTCTGCTCCTTCGAGTACATATACTTCGCGGGCGCGGCGAGCTCTTTCGATGGCCGCTCCGTTTACGCCGTACGCCAGGAGCTTGGACGCCAGTTGGCGCACGAGCACCCTGCTCCCGGCGCCGATGTCGTTTCCGGAGTGCCCGATTCCGCCGTGCCCGCGGCCATTGCGTACGCGGCGGAGGTGGGGCTGCCTTACACGGAGGCGTTCATCAAGAGCCGGTACTCCGAACGTTCCTTCATCAAGCCTGACCAGCGGCTGCGGCGGCTGGAGGTGGACCTCAAGTTCTCGATAGTACGCCACAATGTCGCGGGCAAGAGCGTCGTTCTCGTTGATGACTCTATAGTGCGCGGCAACACGATGAAGCGCGCTATCGCGGCGCTGCGCAACTACGGCGCGCGGGAGGTACATCTGCGCATAAGCTCCCCGCCTCTGCGGAACCCATGCTTCTACGGTATAGACATCGGCTCCGACGAGGACCTGATAGCGGCGCACGCCGACACCGAGCGCATAGCAGCATACATCGGCGCGGACTCGCTCGGATACCTCAGTCTGGAAGGTCTCGCCCAGGCAGTCACGCTGAGTAGAGGCGAGGCTGCGGGACCCCGGTTCCACAGCGGGCACTGCTATGGCTGCTTCCAGGCGCAGGGCTACCCATACAGTGCCCACAGCGCATTCGAAGAACAGCGCGAGAGGGCCCTGGCCTCGGTGTAGGTGCGAGAGACAGGCGCATTGTCGGCATCTCTGATCCCCGTCGTCAGTGCCCGGAGCAGGGCACTCTGTCTGCCCCCCGACACTGCGCCCGCCTGGTTTGACCCGTCTGTGCTGGTTGACAGAGGGTAGTGAGGCGGCTATCCTATGGCACGACTGACGAAGCCACACAGAGAGGCGGAGAGCGAGATGTCCATACCTACCGCGGTGCCGCAGAAGAACCCGGCGGACGCGCCTCACACGGGGCTGGAGGGCGTGATAGCCGCTCGGACGGAGCTAAGTGACGTTGACGGCCGCGCGGGCGTACTGACGGTCCGAGGCTACGACATCGAGGAGTTGGCGGGCAACGCTGCGTTCGAGGAGGTCGCACACCTGCTATGGCACGGCGCACTTCCCACAGCTACGGAGTTGCGCGAGCTGCAGGGACGCCTCTCTGGCTACAGAAGGCTGCCCGAGGAGACGAGCGTTGCCATCGAGCTGGCTGCCCGGCGGATGCCGCCGATGGATGCGCTACAGTTCATCGTAGGCTCCCTTATAGCGGACGACCCGGACCCCGAGGACGAGTCACGCGAGGCGAACCTCATGCGGGCCGAGAAGCTGGTAGCGCGCGTTCCGGTGATTGTCGCGGGCTACCACCGGCTGCGCTCGGGCCAGTCCGTGCTTGAGCCGCGCGAGGACTGCAGTCTCGCGGCGAACTTCCTGTATCAGCTCCTCGGCAAGGAGCAGCCCGCGGGAGAGATAAGGGGGCTGGACACGTATCTGGTCACCGTCGCCGATCACGGGATGAACGCCTCGACGTTTGCCGCGCGCGTCATCGCCTCGACCGCCTCCGACATGTACTCGGCGGTCACCGGCGCGCTCGGCGCACTGAAGGGCCGGCTGCACGGCGGGGCGCCCGGTCCGGCACTTCAGATGATCGAGGAGATCGGCACTCCGGATCGCGCGGAAGCGTGGATGCGGGACGCCGTGGCGAGCGGGAGGCGGTTGATGGGCTTCGGCCACCGCATCTACAAGGTACGCGACCCTCGTGCCGAAGTGCTCTACCAGGCGGCCGAGGCACTCGCCGACGAGACGGGCGAGCAGCAGGCGCTGGCGCTAGCGCGGGAGGTGGAGCGCGCGGGCGTGCAGGTCTTGGCTGAGAGCAAGCCCGGTCGCAACCTGAACACGAACGTGGAGTTCTACACCGCGCTGCTCTTGCGCGAGATAGGCTTGCCGCAGGACCTGTTCACACCCACCTTTGCGATAGGTCGCACAGCGGGTTGGACAGCGCACGTCCTCGAGCAGCAGGCAACAGGCCGCCTCATCCGTCCCCAGTCCGAGTACATAGGGCCGCGAGGGCTGCGGTACATTCCTGTGTCGCAGCGATAACGGACGCTGTCCTTACACGTGTTGTGTGGCGGTAGCCCAAAGGCACGGCGAGCAGCAATGACGGTATCAGAGGGTGCGGGCGCGTCCTTGACCCGTGCGAGCGCGTCCCTGGATCTGTCCGCGCGAACCCGCCTTCTTGGCGCGGTATGCTGCGCAGGGCGAAGCGTCGCTTCGCCCTACAGACAGGCTCCTGATACGGAATGTAGGTGAGTAGCCACGCATACTGTCATTCCGAACTGGCGAGGGATCCGTAACTCAGGAGCACGGATTCTCAGCGAAGCGAAGAATGACAAACCTACAGCCTTTCACCCGGAACCCGTATGACCTGGGCCAGGGATCAACTGCTGTGCCCGTTCGGTTGCTCGTTCCTCAACTGTTGGGCCGCGGCGACCATGTTCCTTAGGGCCGACTGCACTTCCTCCGGGCGGCGGGTCTTGAGGCCGCAGTCGGGGTTTACCCATACCTGGACGTTGTCCAGCACCGAGACCGTCTGGCGGAGATTCTGCGCCAGTTCCTCAACCGGCGGCACTCGCGGAGAGTGGATGTCGTACACTCCGGGACCCACACCCTTGTCGTAGCCGTACGAGCGAAACACGTCGAGCATCTCCAGGTCGGAGCGGGCGTTCTCGATGAAGATAACGTCCGCGTCGAGGTCCGAGATAGCTCCGATGACGTCACGGAACTCGCTGTAGCACATGTGGGTGTGAATCTGCGTCTCGTTCCTTACCCCCGAGGCGGTCAGACGAAACGCGTCCACGGACCAGCGCAGGTACTCGTCCCAGTCGGCGTGGCGCAGCGGCAGTCCCTCGCGTAGCGCGGGCTCGTCTATCTGGATGACCCCAATTCCTGCTGCCTCCAGGTCCTGCACCTCGTCACGGATGGCAAGCGCGATCTGGCGGCACGTCTCCGACCGCGGTTGGTCATCGCGTACGAACGACCAGTTGAGGATCGTTACAGGACCTGTGAGCATCCCCTTCACCGGACGGTCGGTGAGACCTTGAGTGAACGTGGACCAGCGCACGGTCATCGGCTGCGGGCGATGGACGTCTCCGTAGATGATAGGCGGCCGGACGTAGCGGGAGCCGTAGCTCTGGACCCAACCGTAGCGGGTGAACGCGAAGCCCTCCAACTGCTCGCCGAAGTACTGCACCATGTCGTTGCGCTCGAACTCGCCGTGTACCAGCACATCCAGGCCCAGCTCCTCCTGCAGCCGGATGACCTCGCGAATCTTCTCCTCGATGAAACCCTCGTACTCTGAGGCTCCGATCTCTCCGCGCTCCAGCCTGCGGCGCATCGCGCGCACCTCGCCTGTCTGCGGGAAGGAGCCTATCGTGGTTGTAGGCAGGGGCGGTAGCTTGAGCTGCTCCTGCTGTACTCGGCTGCGCTCCGCGTACGCGGCGGGTCGGCGCGCCTCAGAAACAGCGAACTCCTCGAGCCGCTCGCGTACCCGCGCGTTGTTGCGGCGGGGCGAGTTGGCGCGTGATTCGATTATCCGGCGGTTCGCGTGAAGCTCCTCCTGAACGGCGTTCTCGCCCTCGTCAATGGCGCGCTTCAGGACTGCCACCTCGTGCAGCTTCTGCTCCGCGAACGCGAGCCACGAGCGCAGCTCGGGGTCCAGATGGTCCTCTCTCGATGCATCAATAGGCACGTGCTGCAGCGAGGAGGAGGAGGAGACCATCAGCCGGTCCGCGCTCACGCCGCTCTCCTCCTGAACGCTGCGCAGCAACGCAAGTGACGCCGCGAGGTCGTTCGTCCACACATTGCGCCCATCTACCACACCCGCCGCAAGCCACTTGTCATCGGGATAGCCGCTCCGCCGAATCAGGTCAAGGTTGTGCCGCCCTCGGACCAGGTCCAGCCCGACGCCGTCAACGTCGAGGTTCACCAGCGTGTTGTACGCCTCTCCGACGTGCCCAAA
The DNA here is from genome assembly GCA_016781845.1 of Rubrobacter sp. Lineage (GTDB taxonomy): Bacteria > Chloroflexota > Chloroflexia > Thermobaculales > Thermobaculaceae > JADDPP01. The sequence goes on along the minus strand of JADDPP010000078.1, from coordinate 6,613 downwards.
CGCAGTGTGTACCAGCAGCTTCGCGCTCCCCCTCGCGGAGCCGAGCAACGAGTATGCCCTCCCTATCGCCGCAAGCTCCTCGGGCGTACGGTCCTGCACCAGCGCTATCTCATCGAGCTGTATCCACTCCGCGCCCTGCGCTGCAAGCCGCCGGATGACCTCCGCGTACACCGGGGTGAGCCGCTCGAGCAGGGAGTGGAAAGGCACGGGAGCGCCCTCCGGCGTCTTGCTCAGAAGCAGGAACGTGGCGGGACCAACAAGCACCACCTTCGGACGCTGCACGCCTGCGGCTTTGGCCTCCTCCAGCTCCGCGAACGGCTTCTCCGAGGAGAGCGTGAACTGCTGGTCTGCTGTAAGCTCCGGCACGATGTAGTGGTAGTTTGTGTCGAACCACTTCGTCATATCTAGAGCGCGCACATCCCGCTCGCCCGTGCGGCCGCGCGCCATCGCGAAGTACGTGTCGAGATCCACCTGCCCTCCGTTCCAGCCGTAGCGCACAGGGACGGCGCCGACGAGTGCGGCGGTGTCGAGCACCTGGTCGTACAGCGTGAAGTCGTTGATGGGGATGAGCTCGATACCGGACTCGGCCTGTGTGCGCCAGTTCTCCTGTCGCAGCTGTGCGGCAGTGGAAAGCAGATCAGCCTCGCTGACCTTTCCGGACCAATACTCCTCCAGGGCCTTCTTCATCTCTCGGTTCCTACCGATGCGCGGGTATCCGGGAATCGTTGCCAGTGTCATACGTTACTCCTTGCATTCAACGGTTGTTGTAGGGGCGTGATGAATCCAGCCCGTTCGCTGCTGGGCGACAGGTTTGGTGTCCGAGGGGGAGGCTGACCGGCAGACCGATTCGCTCCACCGGTTGTGGCCTGGGACAGCCTTCTTGCGAGAGGACGTAGCCGCGAGTGGTTATACCCTCGCGGCTACGGTGAGTCCTCGGGCGGAGAAGTACTTCGCCTGGGGGTGGTGGACGACGAGCGCCGCCGTGCTCTGTTCGGGCACGAGCTGATGGCCGATGGTGAGGCCCACTCCGATGCTGTCCGGCGCTGCGAGCAGGCGCATCACGTCCTCCTGCTGCGAGAGGTCCGGGCAGGCCGGGTAGCCCCAGGAGTACCGTCGGCCCTGCTCCAGCTCCAGCCCCAGGTCTCTGCGCACGAGCTTATGCACGTACTCGGCGAGCGCTTCCGCGCTCTGAACCGCCAGGCCGTGAATGAAGTACGCATCCGAGTAGTCGCCAGCCCGCTCCAGCTCCTCAATCAGCTCGGTGGCAGCGCTTCCGGCGCTTACCACCTGGAAGGCTATTACGTCTCGGCCCTTGCCCTCCGGCAGGAAATAGTCCGAGAGGCAGAGGTGCTCGTCGTCCGGCTGCCGAGGGAAAGTCATCCTGGCCGTTTCCAACCCGGTGTCGGGGCTGTAGATTACGAGGTCGTCGCCCTGAGCGTTCGCCGGGAAGTAGCCGTACACCGCGCGGGGGAGGATGAAGCCCTCCCTGCCAGCGCGCGCCTTGAGCGCCTCCAGCTTCGGCTCGAACTCCTCCCTTACCAGCTTCTCCCAGCGCTCGCCGGATGCGTTGCGGGCGCCCCAGTGCAGCCGGTACAGCGTGTTGAGGTCGAGGTTCTGCCACACACTCTCCAGCGGAATCGAGTGGAGCACGCGCGCTCCCCAAAATGGTGGCTCCGGCACGCGGTCCAGCTTCCGGACCCCCGAGTTGCTGACAGGGCGGGAGATGGTGACGACCGTTCGCGCGCGGCCCTCCTCCTTCTCCATGTACTCCTCCGCACCACGGCGAACCTGCTGGACGAACTCCCCGCGCCACTGGGGCTCAGATAACTTGTCCATAATCTCGAGTCCCTCGAAGGCGTCCTTCGCATAGAAGACTCCGGGGTTGTAGTACTCCCCATCGGGCAGGAAGCCGATGCGCTGCCCGTATTTGCGGTTGATGGCCGCGCCGCCGACGATCACGGGGAACTCGAGCCCTCGTTTGGCCAGCTCCTGCACGCACAGGGGCATCTGCTTGCTCGTACTCACGAGCAGGGCAGAGAGCCCGATGGCGTCCGCATCCACCTCCTGCGCCTTCTCTATGATCGTGTTGATGGGCACCTGCTTGCCGAGGTCGTACACCGTGTACCCGTTGTTCGAGAGGATGGTGTTCACGAGGCTCTTGCCGATGTCGTGCACGTCTCCGAACACCGTGGCGAGCACTATCTTGCCCTTCGTGTAACCTTCCTTCTTGTCGAGGAACTTCTCGAGGTGCGCAACGGCCTTCTTCATGACTTCCGCCGACTGCAGGACGAACGGCAGGATCAGCTCGCCCGCGCCGAACTTGTCGCCCACGTCCTTCATCGCCGGCAGCAGCACGTTGTTGAGCACATCCACCGGCGACTGGCGGGTGAACGCCTCGTCAAGGAGGGCCTCGATGCCCTCCTTCTTGCGGTGCAGTATCTGATAGTGGATCTTCTGCTCGGGTGTCATCCCTGCCGTCGGGTCCTCGACCTCGCGTCCCGTATCCGTCGCGCCCTTGTTCTCGTAAAACTCGATGAAGCGGGGCAGCGCGTCCTGATCGGAGGCGTAGATAAGGTCCTCGCACAGACGCCTCTCCTCGGTTGGGATCTCCGCGTACGGGGTGATCTCCTGAGGATGCACGAGGGCCAGGTCGAGCCCGGCCTGCACGGCGTGGTACAGGAAGACGGAGTTCAGGGCGGCACGGGCGTGTGGAGCGACGCCAAAGGAGACGTTTGACACGCCCAGGCTCGTCAGCACGCCGGGAAGCTCCACCTTGACTCTGCGGATGCCTTCGAGCGTCTCCACTGCAGACCGGGTCAGCTCCTCCTGGCCGGTCGTGACAGGGAACGTGAGCACGTCAAAGATGATGGAGTCGGGGGTCAGCCCGTACTCCTTCACTAGGATGTCATGGATGCGCTTCGCTATCTCCAGCTTACGGTCCGCCGTGTGCGCCATTCCGACTTCATCTATCGTCAGCGCGATAACCGCAGCGCCATGCTCCACTGTCATGGGGAGAATGCTGTCAATGCGCTCGCGACCGTTCTCCAGGTTGACGGAGTTGATGATGGCGCGTCCTGGGTAGTTCTCGAGTGCGACACGCGCGGTCTCGGCGTCCGTGGTGTCTATCATCAGCGGAACCTCGACGCCCGCCGACACCGAACGCACTACCTCTCGCATCATCTCAGGCTCGTCCGTCCGCTCCGTTAGCGCTACGCAGATATCCAGAGAGTGGGCTCCGCCATCAACCTGGTTGCGCGCAACATTGAGCACGGAGTCGTAGTCGTTTGCAAGCAGCAGGCGCTTCACGCGGCGACTGCCCTGGGAGTTCACGCGCTCGCCGACGATGTGCGGCGGAGGGTCCTGCCTCAGATCAGTGGCCCGCACGCCGGAGCTGACGGCGACCAGACGCCGCGGATTTCTTTCGAGCGGGGAGACGCCGTCCAGCGCCTCGACAACCGCGCGCATGTGCTCTGGTGTCGTGCCGCAGCATCCGCCCACGACCGTCACGCCGTTCTGTCGCACGAAGTCGTAGTGGGACCTCGCCAGCGAATCCGGGTCGAGCGGATACAGCGCGGCACCGTTCACGTTCAGCGGTATGCCGGCGTTCGGGATGACGCTGACTGGGACCGTAGAGTGCTCGGTGAGCAGCCGGATCGGCTCGCGCATGTGCTCCGGTCCCGTGGAGCAGTTCAGGCCGATTACGTCCACGTTGAGCGATTGCAGGGTGACGAGGGAGGCAAGCGCGTCCGTACCCAGAAGCATCCGGCCGGAAGTGTCGAGCGTTACCTGAGCCTGGATTGGCACGCTCCTCCCGCTCTGCTTCAAGTAGCGGCGTGCTCCGGCGATTGCTGCCTTTACCTCGAGAATGTCCTGTGCCGTCTCGATGAGCAGCAGGTCCGCGCCTCCCTCCACCAGCCCCTGCACCTGCTCGCGGAATAGCTCCGCGAGCTCGTTGTACGTGATGTTCGAGAGCGTGGGGTCGGATGAGGACGGGAGCATACCCGTCGGTCCGATAGAGCCCGCAACCCAGCGCGGCTTCGAGGGCGTCGAGTAGAAGTCGGCCACTCGGCGTGCGATCTGGGCAGCCTCGTAGTTCTGCTCGTAAGTGCGGTCGCCGAGGCCGTACTCGTCCAGCTTCAGCCTGCTGCCTCCGAAGGTGTCTGTTTCCAGGACGTCGCAGCCCGCCTCCATGAACGACGTGTGGATCTCCTCGATCACCTTCGGGCGCACCAGCACCAGGTACTCGTTGCAGCCTTCCTTGCCGCCGTACTCCTCAGCGGTCAGCTCGTACCCCTGGACGCTCGTGCCCATCGCGCCGTCGTATATGACTACGCGGCTGTTGACCGCGTCAACATACCCCTGCGGTCCTTTGCTCACGCCCGTACCTCCGAACTAGTCTTCGCCAGCGCGCCAGGACGCCTGCTGCTATCGAGCGCGTCTATCACTTCCGCGCACTGCTCATACCGGCCAAAAGAGGGCATCAGGTATATGCCCTGTACGCGGTCCTGCGCTTCATCCACGAACTCCTGCGCGAGTCGGATGCCCTCCTGGATGCCATGTGGCCCTGCGGCGTGCATCGCCTTGCGGATGCCTTCTGGGACGCGGATGCCCGGCACCTCGTTGTGCATGTAGTCCGCGTGCTTGAAGCTCTGCAGCGGCAGCACTCCAAGCAGGAACGGCACGGGCAGCGGGCCTACACGGTCGAGGAACTCGTGAAGGGCCTCGATGTCGTACAGCGGCTGGCTCATCACATAGTGCGCGCCTGCCTCCAGCTTGCGCCAGAAGCGGTCAAGGTGAGCTTCCAGGTCCTCCGCTGTCGGATCCACCGCACAACCAATGCAGAAGCTCGCGTTCGCCCCGATGGAGCGGCCCGCCCGGTCCGATCCGGAGTTGAGCCGAGAGAGCGTCTCGATCAGCCCTATGGAGTCAATGTCCCACACCCCCGTTGCGTCGGGGTAGTCGCCGAGCGTGGGGGGGTCGCCCGTGAGCGCCAGCACGTTGCGCACACCCATAGCGTGTGCGCCGATAAGCTCGCTCTGCAGCGCCATGAGGTTCCGGTCGCGAGTGGTGAAGTGGATGATAGTCTCGACGTCGGCGCAGTCTTGGATGAGCTTCGCCATCGAGAGGGCGCCCATGCGGACGCGCGCCATCGGGCTGTCCGCGACATTGACGAACTGCACGCCGCGCCTCGCCAGCATCTTCGCGCCGTCAAGCACCTTTGTGGGGTTGAGTCCCTTCGGCGGGTCCAGCTCCACGCTGATGATGAAGTCACCGCGCTCGATAGCCTGGGCGAGCTGGGTGGGCGGACACTGACCGTGCCCATTTGTGGCAGAGGTGGAAGGCGGCTTCGGGCGCACCTCGACGGGAGAGTAGCCCCGTCCCTGCAGCGGAGCCTCTCCGTGGGCCGGGGCGTGTATCTGGTGTGCGGGGCCATTGAGCACACGCGCCATAGCGGCGGTATGGGCTGGGGTGGAGCCGCAACACCCGCCTACGAGCTGCACACCCGCGGAGATGAACTTCTCGGCGTACTCCGCGAAGTATTCCGGGCCGGTGATGTAGACGAAGTGTTGCCCCTGCTTCGAGGGCAGGCCCGCGTTCGGCTGGGCGGAGAGACGAGTCGCGCCGGCGGACCGCATCCGCTCGACGGTGTCCAGAACGCTCTGCGGTCCTACGGAGCAGTTGACACCGACGAGGTCCGCGCCGTACGCCTGCAGTCGCTCCACTACGTCCTCCGGCCACAAGCCGCCGAGAGTGAGTCCGTCGTCGCCAAACGTCATCTGCGCGATGATGGGCAGCTCGCAGACCTGGCGGGTCGCGCGGATGGCGAGCCGGATCTCGTCCAGGTCGGAGAACGTCTCAAGGCTTATGAGGTCCGCACCGCCTTCGAGCAGGGCCTCGATCTGCTCACGGAACGCCGCGATGAGTTGGTGCTCTGGGCCGCGACGCTCCTCCCTCAATGGGCGGAGGATGGGTCCAACGGAGCCAGCGACGAACGCACTACGGCCCGACACCTCGCGAGCATCGCGGGCTATCTTGACACCCTGCAGGTTGATGGCGCGCACCTTCTCCTGCAGGCCGAACTCCGCGAGGCGGACCCGGTTCGCACCGAACGTGTTCGTGGTGATAACCTCCGCGCCCGCCGCCAGGTAGTCGCGGTGTACGCTGCTGACGAGCGAGCGATCCGTAAGATTTAGCTCATCAAACGAGCGGCCGTACGGCACACCCCGGTCGTAGAGCTGAGTGCCTATTGCGCCGTCGGACAGTATGGGACCACGGTCGAGTCTTTCCAGGAACGGGCTGCGCATCTATCTGTATCTCCACTACTGTTTAGCGAGTGCGGTGGGAGGCCAAAAAAGAACCCCTCGCGCAAGCACAAGGGGCGGATATTTCGCACTCTCCCTTATCTTGCGGCTGTCTGCCGCCGGAATTGGCACCTGGCGCTTGCGCGCTGGTTGCCGGGCTTCACAGGGCCGTTTCCCTCCACCTCTCTTGATAAGGCAAACCTATTCAGTTGTTGGATATACAATAAGCGGTCTACCCCCGCCGTGTCAAGCACGCGTATTCACTCACGGTTCCAGCGAAAATGAGGGGTCAAGCTGCAAGAGTGAGGGGA
>JADDPP010000262.1 GCA_016781845.1 Rubrobacter sp. | reverse complement strand
GTGATCACCTGCCCACAGCCGACCGGCTCAGCCGAGGCTGGGCTCCCCGCACCCACCGCCGCCAACAAAGCTCATCCCTACCGCCACGACTTTCCACCCTGCCGGTCGCATCGAACCTCCCCTGTCCCACCTGCCGTTGCTCTTCTACCACCTGCGTCACCTTTGGGCGATAGAAGCGCCTTGCACCTGGTAATTCCCGCAGAACCCGAGATCGGCCACCCAAGGGGGATGCCTTCGATTCGACCTTGTGGTTCTCGGAGTCACTGGCTGGCGAGCAACGTCGTCCTCGAAGGACCAGCACAGGGGATGCTGCTCCCTCCCGGCGATCCATCTCCAGATTCTCCGTGTGGACGTTCAGCGCTAGTTCGGTATGCCATCGACGGGAGGAGTCTGTCCCGGCGGACCTGAAGGCACGCCTGCCGGACGCCCGGGAGGCCCTGACGGAGCGCCTCTTCCCCAGTCACACCGCTGGTCGAAGCCAGGGGCAGAGGTGATCCGGGTCTGGTCGCTGCCGTCGGCGTTCATGACGTAGATCTCGCCATCGCCATCACGGAACGCGGTGAACGCGATGTGGCGGCCATCGGGCGACCACGTGGAGAAGGCGTCGAAGCTGCCGAAGCCCGGCAGTCCACCATTGTTGGTGAGCCGGGTCGGGTCAGAGCCGTCGGCGCTCATGGTGTAGATCTCGTAGTTGGGACCGTTCCGATCGACGCGCCGGCTCTGGAAGGAGATCTCCCGCCCGTTCGGTGACCACTGGGGGCCGCTGTCCTCCCCGACGCTGGTGGTCAGGCGCCGCACATTGCTGCCGTCGGGGTTCATGGCGTAGATCTCGAAGTTGACCCCACCGGGCAGGCTGTCCCGGTTGCTGTTCCACACGATGGTGCTGCCGTCGGGCGACCAGTCGGGCTGAGCGTCGAAGAAGGGGTTGTTCGAGATGTTCGTCTGGTCGCTCCCGTCGGCGTTCATCACGTAGATCTCGAAGTTCACCGGGCCGTGGTGCCCCATCTGGCCCTCAACTCCGGGGTCGCGAGTGCTGTGGAAGACGATCTTGCTCCCGTCTGGCGACCAGGACGTTCCCCGGTCCTCGCCTTTAGAGAAGGTCAGGCGCTTCACGTTGGTGCCGTCGGCATCCATCACGTAGACCTCGGAGTCGCCATCCCGTCGGCTCTCGAACGCAATCTGCTTACCGTTCGGGGACCACGATGGGTCGTTGTCGGCGATCGCAGTGCCGTTGTCGGTGAGGTTCACCACCCCGCTCCCATCAGGGTTCATGGTGTAGACGTCGTTGTTCCTCATGCACGCCAGCTTCCCTGCGCCGGCGAAGAGGGCACGAGCGGGAGGGGCCTGGACGACCAGCGACGCGAGCAGCGCAGCTCCCCCCAGCGCCATCCAGCGTCGGCCTCGACGCCGCACGCCCCCTTCCTCAGCGGTTCCGCTCCCACGAGCCATTCCAATCCTCCATCCCTGGATCCGGTAAGCAAAAGAGTAAGCACGTTGTGCTGCCGCGGCGGTAGATGCGGAATGTCTTTAGTGCATCTGCGGGGAGTGTCCCCCCGGGTCGGTACGGCCGACTTCACGAGGCCTACGCCCGAGGAGAGCGGCGAGCCGCCGCGTAGCTGCCCTGGGCACCAGGGCCCTGGGCGGTAGTCTCCTGCCAGCATCGAGACAGGGGGTTGGGGTGCGATCGGTTCGGGCGGTTGTCGTGT
>JADDPP010000351.1 GCA_016781845.1 Rubrobacter sp. | reverse complement strand
GCTTTCCTGCAGATCAAGCCGCTGGCCTTCAACTAGCATAAGGGCCTAATAGCTGTAGAGTACCTGGCGCGGAACGTCCACCCTGACCCCATCTCCCTCACGTATTACTCCGGGACGCTCGACCCAGGCAACCAGACCGCGCCTGTGCATCGCCGCTTTGGGAAAGCTCGTTGCCAGCCCAGCCCTGTCCGGGTGCTGCGCCTGTATAACCTGACCAGGAAAAACACAGGGAAAGTTCTCCCCTTCGACGACGAGCACAGTGTCCTCCGGGAAAAACAGCCGTGTTGCAGGTGGGAGGTGCGTCAGGTTCGGGACTCCCCGCAGAGCCAGGTTTGCGCCAAGCCATTCCGCCATCAGCACTGGCAACCCCATTGCTTCCGCCACCAGCCGTAGCTCCTCCGTAGAGACGATTGACACCTGACGGCTGTTCCTTATCACCGTTCCGCGTGGGTAATATGGAGTTCTTGAACCCGACAGCATCGTCATTCCAGCGTGCCTGTCTCCCTCAAACCCCTCCATGGAGACCCGAACCTCCGCCTGCCTGGCGGTCGCTATCGTTCCCGGTTCCCGGCACACCATTACGCTCTCTACCTGCCCTTCGAGCGTTCGACCTTTCCCCACGCTCAGCCTCCTACAGTAGCGCACTCAACACTATTGAAATCCGAACGCCACAGTACCAGCTGCCCTGATTGTATCTGTTTGTGAGGTGATACTGTGATGTACGGAGGCTATGCAGGTCACCCGCGCGCGAGCAGCGCTCTCGCCGTCGCCTCCCCGCTCGCCATAGCGCCGTTGATGCTGCTGCTGCGGAAGTACTCCCCCGCGAGCCACAGCCCCGGCGCCGGGTTCAACTCGCGCACCAGCTTCTCACGGAAGCCCGGCGGCTGCGCGAACTGGGCGTACGGTATTCGGTACACTCCCAGAAACTCATACGTGCGCAGCTTCTGAGAGGGGACCATCCGTCCCAGGTCCTCCAGCACACGCGTCGCCAGCTCCTCGTCCGGCAGCTCCTGAAACCCGACAACGGAGACGCTCAACAGGTGCTTCCCAGGAGGCGCGTATCCGGGGGCCACGTTGGAGATCATCCCACAGTCGGTGATGAAGTAATCAGGGCTCGCGTTGAGGAGTATCTTGCGTCCCCGGTACAGCGGCTCGTCTCCGCCGAAGTACAGCGTAGTGCAGCTGACCTGTCCTTCCGGCAGCGCCACGTCCGCAAGCTCCCTGGCCGCAGATCCGTCCACCGCGAGGACGATAGCCTCCGCCTTGATGAGCTCGCCATGAGAGCGCACGCCTACCACACGCCCGTCCTCGCGCTCCAGCGCGTCCACGGGGGAGTGGAGCCGTACCATGGTCGGCCGCAGATGGGCAGCTAACTGCTTCGGGATCTCACCCATACCGCGCGCGGGAACCACCGTATCCCCTCGAGAGAGCATCCCGAAGTAGAAGCGGAAGACGGCCTCGCTATGCCACAGCTCCCGGTCGAGCAGGATACCGCCGAAGAATGGGCGGAAGAAGAGCTCGATGATGCGCTCGCTGAACCTCCTCTCGCGCAGGTACTCCACGATGTTGCGGGAGTCCTCGGACTGCAGCTCGTCCGAGCTCTTCGTGCCGAGGTCGTACTTGAGCAGCAACACCCGAAGCTTGTCGAGCGGAGTTGCTGCTGGCGATACGCTCGCCGGCAGCGCCCCCAGAATGTCGCGCACTGGGTCGGTGAGCGTATAAGAC
>JADDPP010000362.1 GCA_016781845.1 Rubrobacter sp. | reverse complement strand
TCGCATGGATTCGGGTAGACTCGGTACACGCCTGCTTAAGTTGTCAGTGCCATGCGGAGGCAGCAGGCGCATCCAGGCCAGTCTTGGTGCCTGCACCTGCGGATCACCCTGTCCTACATGTAGAACTTGAACTGCGGCAGCGGGTCGCGGTCGGCGGGGATCTCGCGGAGGATCTCGCCCATCAGTCGCGAGAACTTGAGGCTGATCGGTAGCAGCCCGCCGAAGCGCGCCGAGTTGTGATTCATCTTCGTGAGGAGCAGTATCTCCCGCAGGAGCGTCTCCCGCGATGTGTCCTGGCCAACGTGATCGGATATCTCAAGAGGTGACGGTACGTGCAGCGCGTGGAACTCCCCGAGCTCCGCGATAAACCCCTCGGTGTACAGGAAGTCCATCTCACCCACGCCGAAGCGTGTGCCACGCAGGGGCGGATACTTGCTCTCGGTGATCAGCCTAGTGGCACTCTGGGGTCTCAGCGCCACCAGGTCGTACTGCCCCACGTGCACGGCGAGTGCAGCCGCGAAGCCCTCGCGCTCGGCGGGCCAGTACGTCGACCCCTTATGCACTACGACCCGCCGCGGCACCTGCCCCACCTCCTGCCGGTAGCGACCGAGGACCATCTCGATGAGCCCGTGCGCGTGCTCCTCCGTCAGGTGCGGCGACCGGCTCCCTTCTTTCTCGGGATCCCACTCGAAGTCGTGGCCCCGCAGCACTAGTCCCTCGCCGCGGTCGTCGAAGGCCTGCACCAGACTAGTCTGGAGTGTGTTCCGCTTCGAGCCGAGCGGGCGATAGAAGCTGATCCCCACGTAACAGGTTCCCGGGCTGATACTCGTCGGGGCCCACGGTACCCCGCCCGCCTTGAAGTACAGTCCCGTGAAGAAATTCCACGCGATCTTAGAAGGATCGTCGCGGTCCTTCCCCTCCGCGGTTGGCTGTCGCATCAGTTGGGTGGGCAACCGGTACTTCATCGCCATCGCCTTGAATGCGCGCCTGAGGTCGCGGTGTACCATGCCGACCTCGTGGTCCGCGTAGTCCGCGGTTCTGCACCTGTTTATCAGGTCGTTCGGCAGCCCGACCATCACGTATTGAGGCGGCTGATCCTGCTCGGACAGTAATCTCACTTTCTCGTCGAGCAGTTCCACCGCCCGCTCGAACCGCTCCCGTGCGCCCCGGATCTTCAGGGTCTCCAACAATTCCGTCTGGGTGATCTTGCCGACCGGGTACTCGATCGTCTCCAACTCTGAGAAGAAACCCCGGTCGGGCGCATAGCCGGGGAAGTCCGGATGCTTCTCGTCGCCCCTGACGCCCCGAGCGTTCTCCTCCAACCATCCCCAGGTTTTTTGTATCGTGTCTGCAGTCCCTACGAAACCCACGCGGACATGCGACGGGTGGCGCGGCGTACCTAACGATCTTGGCCCGTAGCGCGCAATCCCTGCCTTCGGGTCTACGTGCAGACCCCCATCCCTAAACGCGAGGAGCGGCTCGGGCAGGTACTGGCAGGCGATCTCCGGAGTGGTGAGGGGAGTGCTAGTAGTCATCATCGTCCTCCACATCGAGGTCGTCCTCCCAGCCGTCGGCGTATTCGTCGGCACCGTCCCGCTGCGCCTCCTCCGCCCACGCGAACAGGTCGTCCTGGTAGCCCACGTTCTTGTACGGCTTCGCATGCTGCTCCGGGATGCCGGGCCAGCAGACGTCAGCGTGCATCAGCGTAGTTGAGATCACGACCCTCTGCCTAGT
>JADDPP010000314.1 GCA_016781845.1 Rubrobacter sp. | reverse complement strand
TGTGTGTGATCGGAGCTGCTGACCGATCCACTTGGCTGAAAGGGGTCGCCTGAGCGATACTGTCACCGCAAGGCCGGTCGGGGTGAGTTCTATTCCTCCTTGCGACATTGATCGCTCTACGAAGACTGTTTGCTCCGGGTAAGGCGAGAAGTTCTGACCCCCAGGTTGTTCCGGCCGTCGTCCGAGCCCGCGAGTGCAGCAGCTCGCGGACTTTCTAGCCGTGGACGCCGGCTGAGTTCTGATCACGTGCGAGGCTGTTTCGTCGCCTACCACGCTCGGGCTACCCCCACCGGCCAGGAAAGGAAGGGACGTATGGGGAACGATACATTGGCCACCGGCTACCTGGGGCTTGACGTCAGCCGCGACGAGGTCGTCGCGTGTCTGCTCGGTCCCGGCGGAGGGCAGCTCTGCCCCACGTGGCGCGTGCCCAACACCCAGCCTGGCGGCGAGGGGCTGGCCGAGCGGGTGGCGCAGCTTTGCGGCGAGCACGGCGTCAACTGCTTGCGGATAGGTCTTGAGGCCACGGGGCTGTACTGGTGGCACCTGGCCTGCCTGCTCAGGTCCACCCCGAAGCTTGCTGGACTGCCCCACGAGGTGTACGCGCTCAATCCCAAGCTGGTCACAGGCCTCAAGCGCGCCTATACCGACCGCGGCAAGACCGACCGGCGAGATGCTTTCTTCATCGCGGAACGCCTCAGGATCGGCCATCTGCCGGCGCCCTTCCATATAGACGAGCTGTATGCGCCTGTGCAGCGGCTCACCCGCTTCCGGATGCACCTGGCCGAGAGCCTTGCACGGGAGAAGAACTACTTCCTGAGCTTCCTCTTCCTCAAGTTCAGCGGCTACTCCCAGGCACACCCCTTCGGCGACTCCTTCAATGCTACCAGTCTGGCCGTCCTGGAGAGCTTCACCACCGAGCAGATAGCCCAGACCGAGCTCTCGGAGCTCGCCGCCTTCATCGGGCGGCACGGTCACGGCAAGTTCGACTCCCCCCACGAGGTCGCCGAGGCGCTCTCGCGGGCGGCACGCGACTCGTATCGGCTGGACCGTGTGCTCGAAGACCCACTGACGTTGATACTCGGCACGACAATGGCTACTATCCGCTCCTTCCAAGCCCAACTCAAGCAGGTGGACAAGACGATCGAGCGCGAGCTGCTGGTGCTGCCGGAGAATCGGCGCAGCATCCGCTCCGTGCCAGGGATTGGGCCTGTGTTCACCGCGGGGCTGGTAGCCGAGATAGGCGATATCCACCGCTTCCCGGATGAGGCGGCGCTGGCCCGATACGCCGGGCTGGTGTGGAACCCGCACGAATCCGGGACATTTCAGGCCGAGGACACGAGCATGTCCAAAGCCGGCAACCATTACCTGCGCTACTACCTGGTAGAGGCGGCGAATAGTGTGCGGCTGCACTGCCCAGAGTACCGGGAGTACTACAACGCGAAGCTGGCCCAGTCCACCAAGCACGCCGAGAAGCGGGCGGCGGTCCTGACCGCGCGCAAACTGGTGCGCCTGATAGACGCGCTGCTGCGGGCCGGCACCCTGTACAAACAACCCACTCAGGACCGAGGGGAGGTGCGCACCCAGCCACAAGCTGCCCGTCCACGGCAGCAACGACGCGCTCGCCACGCGGCAAGCGCCAGCTGACGACATCTCAGTATCCGAGACAGCCCCTAACCGAACGCCTTGTGCGGCTCGGTCACTTCCGGCTGCCAAGAGTACTCCCCTC
>JADDPP010000230.1 GCA_016781845.1 Rubrobacter sp. | reverse complement strand
CTTAGGTAGGATCACGCTTTGAGGCTGGTTCGGCTCGCCGGGGCCCTCCGCATAATGGTAGTACACTTAGCGGATGCACCACTAAACGGTCCGCCTCAAAATAATGGCGGGCACCCTCAGCAGCTGCCAGAGGATTGGACCTGCCGTGCAGGAGAGCCAGCGCAGATAGGGCGGCCAGGCTTCGTCCAACGCTCCGTACGTACTGCATCACATCCAGCACTACCGATGGGGGCAGTGTACGGCAGCAATATGAGCGTATGGAGCGTGACAATTGCTTAGAGACGTCGCAGGCAAGGGCTTGTACCTATGCGGTGCTCTGGTTCTGCCGGGAAGCTCGGTTTCGACAAGACAGTGGTGCAACTCACGAGCCGTTGACATGCTATGGCGACGGAACTTAGAATGCAGCAGAAAGTAAAGGGAGGGCTGCACGCTCTGATAGAGATACTACTCCAATGGCTCGGAACCCTGGCGCTGCTGCTTATACTCCTGCTGACGGTGCCCATCTTCTTCATGCTTATCATCACGCTCCAGTTCCGCCTCAGCGGGGGAAGCAGCACAAAGAGCGGGCAGACGCGCCAGATCGTGGGTTCACACGACCCCGACAGGCGGTAGGGACAGCGGCAGTCTACCGCCGCGACATCATCCCGCCCAGCAGCGGAAACTCATGCTCAAAGCGCTCCCGCTTGCTGGGGATATCTAGCAGCGGGCGTTTCAGGTTGTCGGATGGGACGGTGGCGTTGAGGTGGTTGAGCTTCTTGTTCAATTCCCGCCAGCGATTCTCCAGCCTCTCCAGTGCGCGGTTGCGGGCATCGTCCAACTCCGTGACCAGCTCCGCAAAGCGCGCGACAGAACCACGGTGGATCTCGTTCATCTGCCTGCGCCTGTGCGCTCGATAGTCCTCCCACACGCGGCCAGCTGTAACGACATCCTTGTCAATCTCCTTCATTAGCTCCGCCCAGGGAGGGGAGAAGCCGGCGTTGCTGAGTATCTTGTTGGCAAGACGCATCTCAGGGTCTTCAAACGGGTTCTCCTCGATATGTTGAGGCTTTCCCTCGCCGCTCAGTTTGGAGAACTTACCCTTCTCGGCAGCATCCTGGATTCGGCGCTCGACGAGGTTACGGAAGTTCATCTACCACCCCTCCTTCCAACGTTCCCGTACAGCGCTGTGTCTATCTGCAAATACGGGTTGGGAGACTTGCCGACCGAGAGAGGATTAGCTATCTCATCGTGGAGCGTCTGCACCGCGAGGCGCTGGCCTATCCAGAGGAACCGGCGCATGGCCGCCTCGACGGAAGCCCACTCCCAGTTGACGTGATCCGAGGTCAGCTCCACCTCCGCGTCCTCGGTGATAAGCGCACCAATGGAGGGCACGAGGTAGATGGCATCCTCCTCGGGGGAGTAGAAGCTGTTGACGTAGTCAATATTCCAAAGTCGGGCGGGCTGCAGCCCCGTCTGCGCAACGAGCTCGCGTGCCGCAGCCCGGACGGCTGTCTCGCGCTTCTCTATCCGACCATGCACCGCCTGCCAGGTGTTGCCGAGCGTGATGCCCGGCGTGCGGAGCAGAGTCAGGTACTGCGCGCGGCCGTTCGCCGTGGTAAACGGGTAGACGTCGATGACGCCGCTGGATATGACTTGTGGCATAGGTGTGTAGATTTACCCCTTGTAAGTGGCTCTGCCTAAAGCGTAACAAAGGGGTGGGCTAAGGGCAAGAGAGGCCCGCCGCCTCAGGTCCGAGGACTGAGCGAAACGCCCCTGTTGGGCCAATCGCGGAGGGCAGCCAGAACCTCGGACGCTACCTGCTCAGGTGCGCGACGAGTCGTATCAACCCGGATGTGGGCGGTGGAGTACTCGGGCGCCCGGTCTAGCAGGAGCTGGCGCAGCCTGGAGGCGGGGTCGGCATCCGCGAGCAGGGGGCGGGGCTCGGAGCCTCGTGCGGTGAATAACCGAGCGGCGAGCACGTCCGGGTCGGCGTGGAGCCACACGACGACGGCGCGCTCCCAGATGAGCTGCCTGCTACGCTCGTTCAGCACCGCGCCGCCGCCGAGGGAGATGACGGAAGGCGGGCTCTGGAGCGTGCGCTGTACCTGCTCCGCTTCGAGCTGGCGAAACCCGGCCTCCCCGAGCTTCTCGAAGATGCGCGCCACCGGCATCCCGGCTAACTTCTCGGTCTCGCGGTCCGTGTCTACAAACGGCAATCCCATTCTGGCGGCAAGCAGCGGCCCGACGGTGCTCTTCCCCGCCCCACTGAGCCCGACGAGGGCCACGTGCCTACACGGATGAACAGTTCTCTCAGACACACCCCTGCCACACTGTCGCGCCATCCTTTCCTGAAGGCCAGCTTAGACCTCAGACGCAGCGCGGCTCTCCTTCGCTGTATATATCAAGAAGCAAGCCCATAGATCCGTAACGCTCCACACCCTTTACTTTGCCCGTTCCCCCGGTTACCATACCGGTCACGCCCAACGGGACATCGGACGCGGCAGCGGAACGGAGGCAGACATGCAGACGCTCAAATCGCCGATCAGAGCGGACATTACGACGCTCCCCAACTACATCGGCGGCGAGTGGGTGGACGACCGGGACGCGGAAGCGCTACCCGTCCTGAACCCGGCGACAGGGGAGGCGGTAGCGATGGTTCCCCTGTCGGGCCCCGAGATGGTCAACAGGGCGGCACGAGCCGCGCACGAGGCATTCGAGTCCTGGCGCTCTGTGCCGCCCATCGAGCGTGCGCGGTACATGTTCCCGCTGCGCGACCTGCTCCTCAAACACGGCGAGGAGTTGGCCCGGCTGGTTACCACGGAGCACGGCAAGGTCCTGTCCGACGCCCGAGGCTCAGTGCAGCGCGCCATCGAGAACGTCGAGGTGGCCGCCGGCATACCCACGTTGATGATGGGATACGGGCTGGAGAACGGGGCCGGAAGGGATATTGATGAGGATGCTGCGCGGCGGCCCCTCGGCGTCTTCGCGTGTATCGCGCCGTTCAACTTCCCCCTGATGGTTCCGTTCTGGTTCATGCCGTACGCTATCGCGACCGGCAATACGTTCATCATCAAGCCCTCGGAGCAGGTCCCGCTCTCGCAGAGGCTGGTCTTCGAGATGATGGAAGAAATCGGCCTGCCGCCCGGCGTCGTGAACCTCGTCAACGGCGGCAGGGACACAGCCGACGCGCTCCTGGACCATCCGCTCGTGAAGGGTGTCTCGTTCGTGGGCTCCACCCCCGTGGCGCGGCACATATACGCGCGAGCCGCTGCCAACGGCAAGCGAGTCCAGGCGTCCGGCGGCGCGAAGAACGTCATCGTCGTCATGCCCGACGCGGTCATGGACAAGGTGATCCCGAACGTCATCAACTCGGCCTTCGGCTCTTCCGGCCAACGCTGCCTCGCTGGCTCGATAATCATTCCGGTGGGCGAGGCGCACGGCCCCGTGCGGGAGGCCCTCGTAGCGAGCATGGACCGCATCAAGGTGGGCAACGGTCTCGACCCCGACGTGGTGATGGGGCCAGTCATCAGCGCGGCGGCGCGGGACCGCATACTCGGGGCGATCAGGGGCGGCGTCTCCGAGGGAGCAGAGCTACTCGTTGGCGGCCAGCCCGCCGATGTGGCTGGGCATGAGGGTGGCTTCTTCGTCCAGCCTACCCTCTTCGATGGCGTCCGACCCGGAATGAAGCTTGCCACCGAGGAGATCTTCGGCCCCGTACTCTCGATGATGCCGGTCGCGACGCTGGACGAGGCGATACGGGTCATTGACGAGAGTCCGTACGGCAACGCCGCGAGCATATTCACGGAGAGTGGCGGGTGGGCGCGCGAGTTCCAGATGCGCGTGGATGTCGGCAATATCGGGGTCAACATAGGCGTCGCCGCGCCGATGGCGTACTTCCCGTTTGGGGGCGCCCGCCAGTCGTTCTTCGGCACGCAGCACGGACAGGGTCGCGACGCTGTAGACTTCTTCACCGACCGGCGGGTCGTCATCCGCCGCTGGTTCGGCGGAGACCGCGCCGACGCGCGGGGGCACTGGTAAGCGCAAGAAAAGCGCACCGTTCCGACCCCGCTGCCGAAACGCGCAGCCCTGGGGTTCCCGGTCCGTAGCGGGACTGATATCGCTTGACCGTAAGGGAGGATCTTTCGGATATGGACACCGAGGGGCTTTACGCCGAGTACGTCAACACGAGCTTCGTCAAGAGTGTCGAGCCGGTGGTGGTGGATCGCGCGCTCGGGGCCACGATCTACGCTGCGGATGGAACCGAGTGCCTCGATCTCTTCGCCGGTATCTCCGTGGTCAACGTGGGCCACTGCAACCCGAGAGTCGTCACCGCCGCGAGAGAGCAGATGGAACGGCTGATCCACGCCGCGTCCTACGTGTACCACGTGCCTGCCGTGGGTCAGCTGGCTGAGAAGCTGGCCGAGATCACCCCCGGCCGCCTCAAGAAGACTTTCTTTTGCAACAGCGGCGCGGAGGCAGTCGAGGGAGCGATGCGGCTGGCAAAGGCCTACACGGGTCGGAGCGAGTTCGTCGCGCTGCAAGCCTCCTTCCACGGCCGCACCAACGCCACTCTCTCCGTCACGGGGAACTCCGCGCGCAAGACCCGCGGCGGTCCGTACCTTCCGGGGGTTGCCTTCGCGCCCGCCCCCAACCCGTATCGCTGCCGGTTCTGCTCCGGCTGTTGCACCCTCGCGTGCGCCGACTCCGTCGAGGATGTCTTCAAATATCAGACCTCTGGGGATGTCGCGGCCTTCATCGCGGAGCCGGTGATGGGCGAGGGCGGCATCATCGTTCCCCATTCCGATTACTTCCGTCGCGTCAAGGAGATACTCGACCGGTACGGCGCACTCTTCATCGCGGATGAGGTGCAGAGCGGGTTCGGCCGCACGGGTGCGATGTTCGCAATCGAACACTACGGCGTGGAGCCCGACATCATCGCCATGGCGAAAGGCATCGCGAACGGCTTCCCGTTAGGCGCCTTCACAGCGCCGCCCGAGGTCGCGGACAGCTTCCGTCCGGGCGAGCACTTATCCACTTTCGGGGGCAACCCCGTGTCCTGCGCCGCAGGCCTCGCGACCATCGAGGTGTTGCAGGAGGATCGGCTGCCTGAGCGCGCGGCCGAGCTAGGGAGTTGGTGCAAGGCCGCTCTCGAGGAGTTGGCCCGGAATCTGCCCCTGATCGGCGATATTCGCGGCATCGGCCTGATGATCGGGGTGGAGTTGGTGCTGGACCGCGAGACCAGGCAGCCAGCGCCCTCCGAGGCAGCAGAGGTGCGCCGCTACTGCCGAGAGCGCGGAGTCCTCGTGGGTGTCGGCGGACAGGACGGCAACGTCGTCCGCATCCAGCCTCCGCTGGTTATCGAGCGGGAAGACCTGGAACGCGCGCTCGACGTACTTGGTGGCGCGCTACAAGCCGTGGCCGTGAGCAGCGCGGGAGCGGCCCATTGACGAGGGCACGGGAGCTGGGCATAGCGGTAGGCAGGGGGCGCCCCGGTCCTCTCAACGCGATCACCGATGTGCCGGGCGTTCGCGTAGGCCATGCGACGCTGATCGAGGGGGACGGACCGCTCCTTGTTGGCCGTGGTCCGGTGCGAACCGGCGTTACAGTTATTCTCCCTCACGATGGCAACGTCTGGGAGGAGCCTTTGTTCGCCGGCTGCCACCGCCTCAACGGTAACGGAGAGCTGACGGGCCTGGAGTGGATCAGGGAGTCAGGCACGCTGACTTCCCCGATTGGGCTGACAAACACGCACAGCGTAGGCGTTGTCCGCGACGCGCTGGTGGCCCGCGCGGTCGCGGAGCACGACCCCAGGCAGACGTTCTGGGCGCTCCCGGTCGTCGGGGAGACGTGGGACGGCGTGCTGAACGACATCAACGGTCTGCACGTGCGCCCCGAGCACGTGGAGTGGGCGTTCCTCGGCGCTTCGGACGGGCCGGTACTCGAAGGAAATGTGGGCAGCGGCGCGGGAATGATCTGCCACGGCTTCAAGGGCGGCATCGGTACCGCCTCGCGCGTGGTCGCTCCCGAGGCAGGAGGCTACCTTGTGGGCGTGCTGGTACAGGCCAACCACGGTCGCCGGGAGCGGCTGAGGGTAAACGGCGTTCCTGTGGGCGAGGCACTGCCTCCATCAGAGATCCCGTTGCCCGGCGCACCGGAGGGCGGGCATGGGGGTGGATCCATCATCGTCGTCGCCGCCACCGACGCCCCCCTGCTGCCGAACCAGTGTGCGCGACTCGCCCAGCGAGCGGGACTGGGCATTGCCAGGACCGGCGGCGTCGGCGAGCACTGGAGCGGAGACCTTTTCCTCGCTTTCTCCACGGCGAACCGCGGTCTGCCGGCGAGCGAGTACGGCGGGAGCAGCCCCTTCACTGTGCCGATTACAATGCTATCGAACACGCACATAACCCCACTGTTCGACGCCGTGGTGGAGGCGACGGAGGAGGCGATCCTGAACGCCCTGCTCGCCGCCGAGACGATGACCGGCCGCGACGGCATTACAGCCCACCGGCTCGAACCGGACCGCCTGCTTACCGTCCTGCGGCGCTACGAGCACTCCTTGTAGCGCAGGCGCCCTTGCTATTCGGGACCCTGCCGTCGGAATAGGACAACCACTCGGAGCGAGGACGAAGAACAGCGCGCGGAACCTGTATCAAAGCGTTTTGCCAGTCAGGTCTACTGCGTTGTAGAATGATTGTGTCGGGCCGGGGTGGCGGAATAGGCAGACGCTGCCGACTTAAAATCGGCCGCCCGAAAGGGCATAAGGGTTCGAGTCCCTTCCCCGGCACCACGATAGCCCTGCCGCCTGGGTACCTCCAAATGCTTGTTGTGCCAGGTGACCAGAGTTCGTC
>JADDPP010000299.1 GCA_016781845.1 Rubrobacter sp. | reverse complement strand
CACCATGCCTTATTTGAAAGGTATTGCCCCTAGCCTCTATCAGGACTCCGTATCATCGGTTTGACGCCACAGGTTTTGCTTCCCGCTGCATACTCTACGACACCACGGTGATAAAAGTGTTAGGACAAGGGTTAGGTGATGTGGAAATATGGTTGCGGGCCGAGAGGACGCTTCAGGGCGAGAAGGCAGGGAAAGCGGTCCAGAGCGTTAGGCGAACACTCCCGTCTGGATTTGGTGACAAGGGGCAGAGCTGTGAGCCAGGCTACCGTCTCGTCCGGAGGCGGCGCATGAGAAGCCTTATGCGCCGGGCGCGAAGCTCAGTGAAGCTCGACGGCGTTGTTGCGCACGGCAAACAGGACGGCCTGGAGCCTGGAGTCTACTCCAAGCTTGCCCAGTATGTTGACAACATGCTTGCGTGCCGTATCCGCCGTGATGTGCAGCTGGTCCGCAATCTCCTTGTCGCTCATACCTTCGGCGAGTGACTGCAACACCTCTCGCTCGCGTGCCGTGAGCCGCCCGATCTTTGTCTGGGCATCCTGGTGCAGCTCGCGGTGCTGATTCGTGAGACGGAGCGAGTCCATGAAGTCCCTGGGCGAGAGCAAATGCTCCCCCTGGCTCAGACGGCGTATCGCCGTGACGATTTCCTCGATGCCCGCCAGCTTCCGAATGACACCATCCGCGCCTGCCTCCACCGCCTGGGCGAGATCGAGTTTGTTAACACTTCCGGTAAGAACAAGGACCCTGGCGTTGGAATTGACCGCCTGGAGGTCTCCGATGATCTCTCGGCCATTGCCGTCGGGCAGATCGAGGTCGAGGACCAGGACGTCAACGCCATCGAGCATGCCGCGCGCGTCCTGTAGTGACCCAGCCTGGCCGACCACGGTCATGTCTGGCTCTCGGCTGCATATCAGCGCCAGCGCCTGCCGGAAGGATGCGTGATCGTCCACGAACAGGATTCTCGTCAAGCTGCGATCTCCAACTCGAACCCGAATACGGAGCCAGTACCAGGCTTTGTGTCAACCCGCAGGTCGGAGCCATGCGCGCGCACGATCCCACGCGACAGGTACAGGCCCAGCCCTACGCCCGGTATCTTCTTCCCAGACTGATCACGGCCCCGCCCAAACTTCTCGAAGATCACGTTCAGGTCGCCCGGACGGATGCCGTAACCCGAGTCGGCCACCTCGATGCGGAGATGACCATCCTCGACTGCGGCGCGCAGCTCGATGGGCGCCCCTTCGGGTGAATACTTCGCGGCATTGCTTAATAGATTACGCAGTACCTGGCCTATTCGGTTTGCATCCGCCCAGACTATCTCCTCGCCTGCATCAATCTTTGGGATGACCGGATGATCACCCGCAAGCGTCCGTGCAAAGGCGATGGCATTGTCTAGCAGGGGCCTGGCCGGAACCCGCTGTAGCTGCACGGCGAAGCCTTCGCGCTCGAAGCTGGCCGAGCCCTGCACGTCCGTAACCAGAGCGCTCAGGGCGTCTACCTCCCTCTGGATGGCCGTTACGATACGGGCGTGCTCCTCCTGGTCGGCCGGCCCCATGCCGAGCAGATGTGTGAGGGACCGGATAGCCGCGAGCGGGTTGCTGAGCTCATGCGCGACCATAGCGGTGAAGTCCGCTTTGAGGGTGGCGAGCTCGCGCAAACGCCTGGAGTGCTCCCGCTCGGCGACGAGAAGCGCCGCACGCTCCGCTTCTACCCTCTTTCGCTCTGTGATGTCGTTATGCGTCTCGAGAACTGCCGTTGGCCGGCCCTTCTCATCCCGCTGCAACACCCAGCGGCTCGACAGCACCAGCCGGGCGCCATCCCGCTTCATGCAGACGGTTTCGCCTTCCCAGTACTCCTCCTCCAGCAGCTTCGCCTCGATCTCTGAGAGCGGCTGTGGAAGCTCCACGTGCAGCAACTCATGAGTGGCCTTGCCGAGCGCCTCACCCTTGAGCCACCCGAACATCTCCTCAGCGCCCTGATTCCAGAAGAGTATGGTATCCGTGTCTACATCGCGCGCCAGTATGGCGTCTCGCGCGAGGTCGAGGAACTGGACTTGCTTTCGCAGCATAGAGAACTGCACACCCAGTGCCTGCTCGATGCGCTTGCGCCTGCTGATCTCGCGCACAATGCATGTGAACAGCGAGCCGTGTTCCCGGCGTACCTCCGTTATGCTCAACTCCAGCGGAAACTCCGTACCGTCGCGCCGCACGCCCGTTAGCTCAAGCGTCTGCCCCGTTACGTGTGACTCAGCGCTCCGCAGATACCGCTTCAGGTCCGAGGCTCGCAGCTCGCGAAACTGTGCGGGCATCAGGATGGACAGGGGCTGTCCTACCACCTCGTCCGCAGTGAAGCCGAAGATGCGCTCCGCCCCACGGTTGAACGACTGGATTACTCCGTCCGCTGTGACCGTTGTGATCGCGTCAAAGGCGGTGTCTACGGCAGCGGAGTACCGCGCTGCGGTCTCTCGAAACTCCTCATCCTCCCGCTTGCGCTGTATGACCAGGCCGAGGTAGGCCGTGACCTCCGAGACAATGGTGATTAGTTGTTCGTCCGGCTCCGCGTCATCTACCTGGAGGAACTCGAGGACAGCGACAACCTCCTCGCCGGCAAGTACGGGCACGGCCAGGCCAGACCGGAGGCCCGCCTCTTCGATGATCAACCGGCGGGGGCCGTCGGTCTCGGCGGAGATGTCACGGCTCCATACGGGTTCTCTGCTGCGCCAAGCGCGTCCGGGCAGATCCATGCCCTGCGGCAGACGCATCCGCTCGCTGGCGGCCCTCAACCCGTCGAGGCCGCTGACGCTGCAGTACCAGGCAGGACTACAGACAAGGGTGTCCTCTTCAGCGATGGGAAGCCACGCCTGACCGAACGCCCAACCCGTGAACCCGCAGGTCACGCGTAGCACCGTGCACAGCGCGGACTCCAGGTCCTCCGCCTCCCTCAGAGCCAGGGAGATAGAGCCAAGCACTCGGGTTGCCTGCCCCGCCCGCCGTCGGTCCGGTATCTCTCGGAAGCTGAGCACAAGTTCCTCGTGCCCGTTATCTCGCGTCACTGTGCAGGAATAGGTAACGGGGAAAACGGTCCTGTCCTTGCGCGTGAACATGTCACGACGTTCGTGCACGGGCGCCGAGGAGAGAATGCCGTTGCAGGTAGAACAGTCCGTTGCATTGCTGGTGTTATCCAGGCCGTGTACAACTTCGTGCAGTCGCCTGCCCACCACGTCGTCTCCGCTCCAGCCAAGCATGTGCTGTGCGGCAGGGTTAGCGGACCTTACACGGCCGAGACCATCGAGCACCAGTGTGCCCTCGGCACGACGGGGCGCCAGGGTACGAGAAACTGTATCGAAGGTATCTACTTCTTGCCTCATCTCAATTCTGCGGGGTTGTGTCGTAGTATGCACACATCGGAGAGTGGGACCAAAGGTGCCTCGCACCAGGTTGTGACAGAGAAGGCGATTGAGTACGTGCGACTCTGACTCGCGTGGGGACTACACCAGTATAAAGGGATATACCTCTGGATACATAGGTAGATCTTCCTGAATACTGAGCAAGCCGACAGGAGAACTGGTGCTCCGACACGTGAAAGAGGGAAACCATCAGCAGCTTGCCACCAATTGTACCGACTCAGACTCGCCCCTTGCACGTCGGCAGCCCGTGTGAGCTGCTCCCGCCGCGGTGCAGCTACCGCTCAACCAGGGAATGCAAGCCGCCGGGAGAGTCGCGTTCTGGCTTGGCTTGCTTGCGTCAATGTTACTCGCGCCCGGTATCAACACGGTAAAAGCGCGGGTTACAGTTGGGTCACAACAGCTCACAGACGACGGAGAGCGGGCACATCGAGGCCGTGCGTTGCGGTATCTCAACCCTCTTTTTCCCACACGCAAACAATTTCTGAACCCCGCACGGCTACAGTATGTCTAACTTCCATCGCCTGACCAACTGTGAGCAGGCATTGTGGTCGCAAGCAATGACAGCCATATCGGCCGTTGCGCCTGGCGACGTGGCAAGGATTGCAGAGGAACACCGGGAGAGGAGAGGCAGACGTGGCGAAGATCGCTGTGGTTGGATGTGGGTATGTGGGTCTGGGTACCGCGGCGGTCTTCGCCGACCTGGGCAACCAGGTAATCGGTCTGGACGTTGACGCCACAAGGGTCGAGCGGCTACAGGCGGGTGACTGCCCTATCTTCGAGCCAGGGTTGGAGGAGATCCTGCTTCGGAATGTCCAGGCGGGGCGCCTGAGGTTCACCACGGAGTACGCTGAGGCGCTGGTGGAGGCGGAGTTCGCTTTCATCTGCGTCAGCACTCCCATGGGGCCGCACGGCGGGGCGAACATGCGATACGTGCGCCAGGCCGCTCGCAGCATTGGTCAGCACCTCGCTCCGGGGCGGCGCACAATCGTGGTGAATAAGAGCACCATGCCGCCCGGCAGTGGTGACCTGGTCGGCGCGCTGCTGGGTGAAGAGATCTCGCAGGATGCCAGGTACGCCGTGGTGGCGAACCCGGAGTTTCTGCGGGAAGGCACGGCGGTGCAGGACATGCTGCACCCGGACCGAGTGGTGCTCGGCGCGACGGACCGCACGGCCGCCGAGGCGGTAGCAACGCTCTACCAGCCCTTCAACGCACCCATCGTTATTACGAACCTGCGCACGGCCGAGATGATCAAGTACGCGGCTAATGCGTTTCTCGCCACCCGCATCTCCTTCATAAACGAGATCGCGCACATCTGCGAGGCGCTGGGCGCGGATGTCAGGCAGGTCTCGCAGGCGATAGGGCTGGACAAGCGCATCGGACCGCACTTCCTCAACGCCGGCATCGGCTTCGGCGGATCGTGCTTCCCGAAGGATGCCCAGGCTCTGGAGTACATGGCCGCGGTAGCCGATTGCTACCCACAGCTACTGCGGGCGGTGCTCGACATCAACCGCGCGGGCCGCCGCAGCTTTGTCTCGAAGCTCGACCGGATGCTGGGAGGTCTGGACGGGCGCGTCATCGCGGTGTGGGGGTTGGCCTTCAAGCCGAACACCGACGACCTGCGCGAGGCGCCTGCCCTGGACATCATCCGCGAGCTGATATCGTGCGGAGCGCAGGTGAAGGCGTACGATCCAGCGGCGATGCCGAACGCGCGGGAGCTTCTGCCCGGTATCGGCTTCTGCTCCGACCCTTACGAGGCGGCGGCAGGCGCGGACGCGGTCGCGCTCATAACAGAGTGGAACGAGTTCAAGGGACTGGACCTGGGCCGCGTACACAGCCTGATGCGGCGCGCCGTGCTAGTTGACGGCAGAAACCTGTACGACCCTTACGAGATGGCGTCCCTCGGTTTCACTTACCGTGGCGTCGGGGTGCCAGTTGTAGAGGCGCTCGAAGGCGAGCCTGAGGAAGTGGAAGTCCAGCAGCTCGTGAGTGGAGACTAAAGCAGCCGAGGGGAACAGGGCGAGGCGGCGCGGGCGGAGTCCTCGGTTCGGGGCGCAGGTGCTCCTAGTTCTGCCCGGCCTCGCCCTCGCCCTGCTGGGGTCGGCGCTGGCGCTGGACATCATCTCGCTGCGCCTTCTCGTCCAAGCTCTCGACATCAACACGGCTATCGGGCCGGTTGCCCAGCTGCGTCACTGGCTGGGCCACAACATGGCGCAGGTAATAGAAGGCGCTTCGGCGCTGGTTGGGCTCGGCCTGTTTGGGTGGGCCGCACGAGCTGTGTACCTGCGTGTCCGGCCATACAAGGAGTGAGACGCCCCTGATATGACCGCTCCCGCGCACCCCCTAATCCACGAGCCTTATTGAATCAGGTTCCCACCTGCGCCTGAACGCTTGCTTGCTGTTTTCCCTCCCACGTCACGCGCCCTCCAGCGCGCTACACGCCACCTTGCAGCGCCGGTGGCATCTGCCCAAGTACTAACAGCGACACGCCGTGTACGGAAGGTGTCTAGCAACTGCAACTGAATTGCAAGTACGGAGCAATCGCTGTTATTATTGGGAGTGTAACTCAACTAGGGGAGGACGAGGGTGGAGCCAGTAACGGCGGAGAGGGCCGCCAGGAGTCTGCAGGATCTGGGCTACAGGCTGACCCCGCAGCGGATCATGATCCTGGAGGCGGTGCTCGAGAGCGATGACCACGTGACCGCCGAGGACCTTTACGAGCAGGTGAAGACGCGCTACCCGCACATCAGCTTCTCCACCGTGTACAGGACCATGGAGCTGCTGCGAGACGCTGGCTTCGTGACGCAGACGGACCTGGGCGGCGGGCGCTGGCAGTACCACCCGGTGGACAAAGCGACGCACCACCACCTGATATGTCAGGGTTGCGGCCACGTCGCGGAGGTCGAGGAAGGGGTATTCGCGGGGTTGCAGAGGGAGCTGCGCGAGCGCCATGGATTCGACGCTACGCTGACACACTTCGCCATCTTCGGAAGGTGCGGAAACTGCCGTAAGGCGAGTTAGGGCTTGAGCCCGGGTTTGGGGTGGAGTACAGACCTTACCTGACTCATTACCCAGACAGCCTACCTGGCCTCTTCCTCCTCCGCTGACTTGCCGGGGTACGGCACCTCTACAGCCTCCCGCGTCAGCGTGTTCATATCGGATGCGAATGGTAGAAGTTCCGTCATCTCTTGTTCGCCCAGATCCAATAGCTCCACGAGATTGTGCGTCCTTGGAAAGATTGTGCCGTTCTCTTGTAGAAGGGCGTTGAGATACTTCTCAAGGCATTGCTGGGCGTGAAAGCATACCGCATCGTACAGGGCGTGCCCGGTGTCCAACAGGGTGATCGCAACCTGGAGTCGCTCTCAGCCTTCTCGACCCACTCGGCTGTGAGGGGCTTCATATAACGTCACCCCTCTATAACAATCTCATTAACAGGACTT
>JADDPP010000144.1 GCA_016781845.1 Rubrobacter sp. | reverse complement strand
TCTAAGAAGATCTGCGGCTAATAAGAAGCAGGGGCTCAGGAGGGTATCTGCGGGTGTAGCCAGCATTCTGCTGATTGTCAGCCTATCGACACAGGCTGTGGCGCAGGCCCAAGCCGTGCTGCGATCGAACTATGTCGGGCCGAATCGTGGTGAACTCAGACCTCAAGTGCTTGAGATGAACGAGTGGATGGCGGGGAACGTCCCGAGCGGAGAGGGGATACTGGCTTCCTCAGTATGGTCAGAGCAGTTGGCGTTCCAAGATGCGGGACGCCACAGGTGGGCATCCTTGAAGCTGGACTGCTTGCGAGGAGAAAACGACATGGCAGCCCGGGAATGCGAACCTACACGGGCTATAGCGCAGACACCTCCCCAGCCGACTGCGTGGTTCGAGATGAAGCCGGGCTGTACGGCCGCTGCCCTGTCTATGAGCGACCTGATGCGCCAGATGGAGCAATCGAACTCGCGCTACCTACTAGTGAGCAGAGAGCCCGGCTACCAGAGCCTGCGGCTACTGGTACCTTACGCAGTAAGTAGTGGAGCTTTCGAGATAGCTCACAAGGAGAAGCCTCTCACATTGCTGAGGATGACTGAGCAACCACCTCGACCCGTGCCTACGCGTATGAGCAAGGCAAGCTTTAACATGTTGACTAGGTGTATGCAGACGAAACTAGGAGATGACCACAAGCAGGCAATCCGGTCCGTCTTCCCATATGGCATCAAGGCCCGGGGAAAAATGATGTCAGGGGTCAAGGGGTACAGGCCGTCTCGAGAACTTCAAGTTGCTGTAACTCAGCATGACAGTGCTGATCATATAAACCCGGCAGCCCAGATGAGCTCGGGCGGAGTAGTTCTCCGGCCGTAGCTGTCCGCACTGTCGTTCTTGATATGCACGCTTCGGAGTGGGCTGAGACGCTGACAACGTGATGCTATGGGCCCGCGAGTACAACTTGGCGGGGTGGGGCCCGTACGAGAAGGCCGGGTGCGGGGAGATCGGTCATCCATGGCAGTGCTTCTGTGCGGAGGGCACCATGCTAGCATACGTGCGGAAGTACCTCAGACACGACAGCCTAACCCCCGATTTTTGCTGGAACCGGGGAGCAAGAGCTCTCCTCGATGCGGAGGAGGTAGGCTCGTGTTGCTCCAGGCGCTGCTATATGCCCTCTTGTGGTGGACCAGCTAGCGGTTCATCTATCTGTCCCCTCACGAACTCCGCGATGAATCCGGCCCCGCTCGGCAGCTCGATCAGATCCCTGAGTGTCCAGCCTTGCTGGCACATCCAACCAACACGACCTGATCGACTCCAACCCAAGCGCCAAGATCGAGCGCATCAGGCTGGAGCCCCCGAAGCCCAAAGGGCTGCCCCGCGAGAAGGTGGAGGCCATCCTGAAAGCTATTCCGGGGGCGAAGAAACGCGATCGCCTGCTCTTCCGTCTGATCTTCGAGACCGGACTGAGGGCGGGGGAGGCGCTGGCCCTGCACATCGAGGACCTGGAGCTCGCCCAGGACGACGAGCGTATCTATGTATTAGGAAAGGGCAACCGGCGCCGCACGGTGCTCCTCGATGACCCGGTGCTGGTGAAGCAACTGAGGGCTTATCTGAAGGCGACTGGCTACAAGCACGGGGCGCTCTTCCGCGCCGAGAAGAACGGCAGGGGCGGTCCGATCCGATATCAATCGGTGCAGGAGTTGTGGGCGGGATACTGCAGAAAGGCTGGGGTGGAGTGCACACTGCACCAGCTGCGGCACTCGCACGCGACGGAA
>JADDPP010000345.1 GCA_016781845.1 Rubrobacter sp. | reverse complement strand
GGCCGACGAGGAAGTTGACCTGCCCCAGCCAGAGTAGCAGGGTGGTGAGCGGCCCGAACTGTATGAAGCCTCTCCTCGGGTCCTCCACAGTACCCCCGCCCCCAGTACCACGCTGGTGATCGGTCCCACCACAGATATCAGGAACTCCGCTATGGGGGAGGGAGGGGCACGCTGGATGTTCGACACTCCCCCGAACAGGAAGAGAGTGATGCTGGGCACCTCCATACCCTGGGCCTTAGTTATCAGGGAATGGGCGAGCTCATGCAGAAGCACGGACGCGAAGAATACGATGGCCGCAACCAGCGACACACCCCATACAAGCAGCGGTTCCCAGTCCCGACGTAGCCTTGGGAACACGGCCAGTGCGAGGTTCAAGGTCACGAGCAGGAAGGTGTAGAACCAGCTCCAGTCGATCTGGATGTTGATACCCAAACTCTGGCCAACGGGAAAGCTCCTCCCAGTATGCCTCTCTTTCGGTTACAACACAGATCCCGACATCCCCCATCAAGACATCCAGAAGGCGAGTGGAGCGATGACCAGCGAGAGTAGCCAGTAGAAGAGGATGAGGAGCAACAGGGTCCACAAACACCCCCAGCCGTAGAAGGGCGTGTAGAACCCATAGCGCCGCCGATACCATGGATCTCTCGGTGGGACTGCCATCATTACCTCCCTCCGTGTATGTGTTTCCCCTGCCTGTTGGCGTCCGTCTTCCGTGGTTTACCGCCGTCGCCCGCGTGAACTCTCCCACCTCTTACCACCGGTTCGCGATCCGCAGGTACTCCTGCTCATCCCCCTCTATCATCAGCTTGTGTATCAGCACCACGTCGGCGTCCGGCACCCGCTCGACCGGCCCGACGCACAGCCTCATCAACGCTCGCCCCGACTCGTACACCCGTACCTGATCCCGTGATCTTGGCACGCGGTACACGCGGCTGGGCCAGCTCGGGCTGGGAATCTCAAGGTAGCCTCGCCTCTTCAGCTCCCTGTACTCCTCCTCGCCTAGCACTTCCGCGAGGAGGTCCTCCGCACGCTGCCTGGCCTCCCGATACGCGTGTTCGGATGGTGTGCGCCTCGAGGGCAGCAGGCACAGGCAGAGTGCTCCGGCTGCTACGCACGCCACCAGGAGGACGAAAGCTGCCTCCATCACTTAACCCCCCGCTATCTTCGGCACCAGGACGATCTGCTCCGCTTCCGGATCGAAGACATCTATCCGCTCGGTGGCCGTCCCCCTGGACACCTTGAACGCGGTGAAACCATTCGCCCGTGCCTCGTTGAAGATGCACTCCGCCTGGCGCACCGCCTCTTCTGCCTCAGGGTCCCTGGCCGCAGCCGCTTTCGCATCCCAGGAATGCGTCTTGTCCCCGAGCTTCGAGAGTATCCTCAGCTTGCCCATGCTCGCCCACTCCTTTCGAGCTACCAAACCTCTGTCCGAACGCCGCGAACGTGTTCCTGCCTGTCGGGCGTCCATCGCGGGTTCAGCCAGCCCATCTCGTCCATCCGGTCCACCAGGACTCCGACTGTTACCTTGTTCCGGGTCACGCCCTTCACCGCGCGTACCGGTACCCAGACATCGCATCGTAGCGTCCGGGCTACCAGGAATCCGTCGCCCTGGACCTCCTTGACCGCGCCTATGTGCTCTGTGTGAATGATGCGGACGTTAGGGTAGCCTGGCTCGTAGACGCCCGACCCGACTACCTGCATCCCTGTATGCAACTACAGCGGCTAACGTAACAACTGAGCTATGTAGGATAATGCAGGTATGAA
>JADDPP010000334.1 GCA_016781845.1 Rubrobacter sp. | reverse complement strand
ACATCATGTCAATAGTATAGGGCCGTGACCATGGGCGGGTCAATCGAGCGCGCGGGCCGCGGGAACTCTCTGGGGCTTACGAGTGGGTCAGCGGAACAGCCTGGGTATGCGCTCGCGCCACGGGCCTGGGAGCAAAGTCTCCATCACGTCGTCCACGGTGACTATCCCGAGCATCTGGCTCTCGGCGTCGAGCACGGGCAGCGCGAGCAGGTCGTACTCACCCACGAGGCGGGCCACCTCTTCCACGGCGGTGTCCGGCGCGGCGTGATGAAACTCGGATGTCATTACCTCGTCCATACGTCGGTCGAGCCCGCCCAGGATCATGTCCCGCAGCGAGGCTATCCCCAGAAGCAGCGGCGTGTCGTAGTCAAGCGAGTCCACGACGTACACATAGTAGATAAGCTCCGGCTCGGAGGCCATGAGACGAATGTGCTCGATGGCCTCACCAACCGTCATGTCCGGCAAGGCCGTCGCGTAGTTCGGCGTCATGAGCCCACCCGCGGAGTCTGCCTCGTACGCCAGCAGCTCTTCCACGTCTTCGGAGGCATCGTCCTCCATAAGGTCCAGCAGCTCGCGCGCCTTCTCCTGCGCAAGCCCGCCGAGCAGGTCCGCCGCGTCGTCCGGGGCCATACGCTCCACAATGTCCGCGGCGCGCTCGCCGTCCATAGCCGCGACGAAGTCTGCCTGTCGCTCCGCGGGTATCGCGTCGAGCGTCTCCGCCGCAGTTTCGAGGTCAAGCGAGTCCATAATCTCCGACCCCTGACGTTGTGGGACAGAGTCTATGAGGCGAGCTATATCCGCCGGGTGCAGACGCGAGAGACGCTCGTGGTTGATTCGCAGGGGTGTCGAAGACTCCTCACTGGCGAAGTACTCGATATCCGACCAGTCGAGCAGCTCCCGCGCACCCGCGCCGCCCACAGGGAAGCGGCGCAGCCCCAGTCGGCGTAGAGGCGTGTGAGGGCTGACATCTACTGCAACTGTCTGGTAATCTCCCTGCTCCCCTGCCGGTCCCAGCTGAACGTCTGTGGCGCGGACAACGCGCCTGCCGTTCAGGTCAATGAGCTGGTGGTCAAGCAGATCACGCGCCAGCAGCAGCTCGTTCTCCTCCCGCTCGTGCGGCTGTACGCTGTCGTCCCGAACGTTGAGTGAGACACCCTGCTCAGAGATGTCCGCAACCTGTGAGGCGTCAATGGAGAAGGTGTCGCGTCCCCGCCCCGCGACTACGCCGGCCACTAGCGGGTATGCCCCATCGCGTATGCGAATGATAAGGTCCCTGACAGCGCCGATACGGTTGCCCTCGACATCCCTAACCGGTCTGCCCACTATCTGCGATAGAAAGACCATCCTCCCTCCCTGTCTGAGCACGGCCTGCTACCTGAACCTGAGGGTTATTCTAGCAGGGACTCGGCCCACCAGGGACGTTGCAAACGTACCGCGAGGTTTGCAGGTTGCTGTCAGAACCTACGGTCCGTTTTGCCCCAGCCCCGCTTCACGGGCACGGAGTACAGCCTCCTCACGATCTGTCGCCTGCAGCTTGCTGAGGATGTTCGAGACGTAATTCGCTACCGTCTTTGTGCTCAGGGACAGCAGCCGGGCGATCTCTGCATTCGATGCCCCCCGCGTCATCAGGTGCAGCATCTCGCGCTCGCGCGCCGTCAGCGTCGGGAAGGCTTCCCTCGGCGCTGCGGGGCGCGAGGTGGTGAAGAAGTCTATGAGCCGTGAGGCAATCCCCGAACTGAAGATGGCCTCGCCATGCCCTACCGCCCGGGTCGCCCTCAGCACATCGTCCTTTCCAGCATCCTTGAGTATGTAGCCCCGCGCCCCAGCCCGCATCGCCGTAAAGACAGTGGCGTCGTCCTCGAACATCGTGACGACCAACACCCGGACTCCGGGGTTGGCCTCCAGGATACGCCGCGTGGCTTCGATACCGCTGAGCCCCGGCATCTTGATATCCATCAGCACCACGTCAGGCGAGAGCATCTTAGCCTGGCCGACTGCCTCCTCCCCTGTAGCCGCCTCGCCCACCACGGCGATATCCGGTGTGGTCTCCAGGAACATGCGCATCCCGTCGCGGAAGAACGGGTGGTCGTCAGCAAGCAGGACGCGCAGTGTATCCATTGATCTACTCTCCATTTCTACCCCCTCTCGATAACGGGAGGCGGATCGAGACGCGCATGCCGGAGGGTGTAGGTGCTCAAGGCTGCAGTTGCCGCCGAGCTCGGCTGCCCGCTCCTCCATAGATGGAAGGCCGACCCCTATCTTGTGGTCGGCGCGTAGGCCAATACCGTCGTCAACCACGTCCACTCGCAGCCACCCATCCTCTGTGCTGTGCAAACGCACGACGCAGTTGTGCGCTCGGGCGTGACGGGCAACGTTGTTGAGCGCCTCCTGCACTATCCTGTAAACGGCGACCTCTACCCCAGCGGGCAGCGGCGGTAGGGAACTGGAAACCTCAACCTTCACGGTGAGGTCCGATGCCAAGCCGCTGCTGTACTGGTCCGCGCGCTCGCGGATAGCCTCGACCAGACCCAACTCGTCGAGCGCCGGCGGGCGGAGGTCGTAGACGAGACGCCGGATATCGCCGACAGCGGCGCGGAGGGCAGCCTCCAGCTTCGCGTTGACGGCGGTTGCCCGGTCAGGATCTCTCGGTATCAACTCCCCCACCGTGGCGGCGGTGAGTCCGAGCGCGGCGAGTGTTGGGGCCAGTTCGTCGTGGAGGTCGCGCCGTAGCCGCCGCCGCTCCTCCTCCCGCGCGAGCACGAGCCGCTCCCGAGAGCGTTGCAGGTCTGTCATGACCTTCACCCCATGCACCGCGACGCCCGCATGGTGCGCCAGATCATCCAGCAGGTGACGATCGGCTGGGCTGAACCCCTCGCCCGGACCGCGAGGCCCCATCAGCAACTGGCCCACGATCTGCCCCTGATACGACAGCGGCATGCGGAGCAGGTTGGGCGGAGACTTCCCGGAGGCCGCCGCTATCTCGAACCCTCCGTCGGCAGGGAGGGCGATGGCGGCGTAGGAGAGCCTCAATGCGTCGCGAACGGTCCCGACGATCGCCGGCAGGACGGCATCGGGGGCCAGCGCCGCCTCCAGCCGCTCCCCCAGGCGAGAGATCACTCTGTACGGCTCGTCCCGCTCGCCGTACATCAGTCTA
This sequence comes from Rubrobacter sp., assembly GCA_016781845.1. Classification (GTDB taxonomy): domain Bacteria; phylum Chloroflexota; class Chloroflexia; order Thermobaculales; family Thermobaculaceae; genus JADDPP01. Next base: position 3,850 of record JADDPP010000334.1, on the reverse strand, counting down.
TTCACTCCTCGCTGCAGCCAGTCACGCAATGGTGCAAAGAGGACGGCCACGAGGCCGGTGGCGACGAGCGAGATGAGCAGGTTGCCCCCTGCCTGGAAGATCACCCCCAGGTAGCCGACTACGAACACGTAGACGCCGACGATGCAGCCGGTGAGCGCGCCGTACACCAGGGTGCGGTTGATGATGAGGTCAATGTCGTACAGGCGATACCTGAGGACGGCAACGCCCACCGCCACAGGGAGGCCCGGGTACGCCACCGAGAGGAGGATCCCGCTCAGGAGGGTGTCTTCCGCGGCGCTCGATGGGTTTACCAATGATGGAGTGATGATGGCGCCGACCAGCAGGGCGGTGGCATACGCCACCCACTTGAGCTGCTGGCGCTCCTCGCCCCGCGCCCGCCGGAAGCGCACCACCTGAGCGGCCACCGCACCCGCCAGGCTCGCGAGCATCAGCAGGATGCCGAGGCCGTTCATCACATCCAGCAGTAACCTGGCGTCCTCGAGGGCGAACGGGTTCGAGACCTTTGGCAGACCATCGCGGACGGGGGCGGGGCCGAGAGCGATGGACGCGGTGAGCATCACGATGGCGCTGGCGGCCAGCCAGACCAGAGGGCGCCAGCGCGTGGACGGCAGGCGGCCATGAGGAAAGAGCAGGGGCAGGAACACAGCGGCCAGCGCCGCGGGCGGGAGCCAGACCCAGGAGTCGAGCCAGACCGCGACCGCGCCGCCTGGGAGGGCGTCGGGCCGCGTCACCAGTGCGTAGCGGGCGTACTGGCTGGTCCAGGCCACCATGCCGCTGCCGACGCCCGCCGTGCAGCAGAGCCAGCCGACCGCGTTTCCTGGACGACGCGTAGCGATGATAGCGCCGACCGTTGCGAAAGCCAGCGCGGCGGCCACGGTATCCACCACGTATTCGGCGAAGAGTCGCTCAAGGCTCAGGCGGTTCAGGACGGCCAGGAGCAGACCGAAGGCTGCCTGTGACACGGCGACCACCCACAGAGACCATGCCAGCCAGCACGCCGTCCGCATCAAAAGGCAGGGGGTCGCGCGCACAGATTCGGCCTTTGTCGTTAGCGTCTCAGCATACTCCATTGCTGTCTCCCACGCCCGGTTGTCCGCCTCGTCGTGCCGAGTATGATCGTGCGTCATTGTACTCGAAGGTGTGTGGAGCCGATGCATGATCTGAGGGCAGGTAGCTCATAGTAGCTTCACCTGCCCCTGCTGGTACGACCTGGTCCGCGGTCACACCCCTTGCCAGGCCAGGGGCGCTATGCGGTCGCGACTCGTGGAGCCGCCTGACTCGCCGTTCGTCCGCTCCGCACTAGCGAAACGCTCAGCGCCAGGACCCACAGCTCGAAGAGCAGCGTGCCGAGCGCGAGGACAGGGAACAGGTCCCCGACAAGAAGCATTGCTGTCCCGATGAGGCTGACCAGTGCCAGGGCAAGGCCCACCCAGCCCAACCAGCGGGGCGCCAGCCGCCTGTCCAGCAGCAGCAGTGATGTAGCGACGAGCAGGACCGTGCGAGGGAAGGCGCTGAGCGCGAGCGAGAACGGAGCCATGCCATCGAGCGACCAGGCCGTAGCCACGTCTCCACCATCCGCCACGATGCTGGAGGAGAGCCCCGCGATGAGGATGCCGAAGGGCCAGGTCATAGCCATGGCGATGCCTGCGCCGAAGACGGAGGCCGAGAGCGCGCCACTACGCCCCTCGGCTCGCCGCAGGACGCCGAACAACCCCCCCAGGAAGAGCAGGAAGAAGGGTACGGGCAGCAGCAAGAGGTAGTTGGCGATGCTGCCTGTAATCGTCGGAATCTGCACAAGGGCCTCGGTCCACTCGGTCAGCGGGGCCCCGACCGGCGGCAGTTTCGACAGGACAAACACTGTAGCGAATACTATCCCCGTGATCTGGAGCACGGCGAAGACGATGCCGCTGGCGAGTGCCGGACGCTCCCAACGGGACGGCTGCTCGTACGTGTCGTATGGCCCCGATGTTATCATGAGATCACCTTTCCTTTCCTGGCTGCCGCCCTCATCTCCGAACGTAACCTCTCACCGCGAATGGATCTGGCGCCTCCAACCCTGCGGAGAGCTGTACAACTGGAGGATAGGGGAGCGGCTTTCCCAGGCGATAGAGCGCGATCTTCCCGAAACCCAGGAACAAGTTCCTGGGAAGTTGTGATCCAGCCCGGACGACGCGAAACACGTAGTGTCCGCGTGGTCGAGGCGATGATCGCGCAGTTGCCGATCAACGATGGCGGTGGGAGCAAGCGCAGAGTCAAGCTGGGCTTTGTGGTATACAGAGGTGCTGCACGTGGGGATAGCCAAAGATATATCAACAGAGTGAGGGGGGCGAGAGCTAGTTATGGCTACTGTACGCACAGGAAAAGAACCGGATCTGCAGGACATCTTCGCGTACGTTGACGCGCATCGCGAGCAGTTCCTCGAGCGACTGTTCGACTACCTGCGCCGCCCGAGCATCAGTGCGTATGGGGAGGGCATAGCCGAGGTGGCCGCATACATAGCAGGCGTGCTCTCCCAGCTAGAGTTGAAGGCGCGCGTGATACCGACCGAGGGCTGGCCGATGGTCTTCGCTGAGCGACACGACGCGCCGGGGGCTCCAACAGTCCTCCTCTACGGCCACTATGACGTACAACCGCCCGACCCATTGGACGCGTGGATATCGCCACCGTTCGAGCCGCAGATACGCGAGGGGCGCATCTACGCTCGTGGGGCTGGGGACAACAAGGGCCAGCATTTCGCGCAACTTCTCGCGCTGGACTCGACACTCTCCTGTCGCGGCAAGCTTCCGTGCAATGTCAAGGTGCTGCTCGAGGGGGAGGAGGAGATCGGTAGCCCACGAATGCCCGACTTCGTGAGGGCGCATCGGGACCTGCTGGCTGCCGACCTCGTCATTACCAGCGATGGCCCCGTAGACCCCAGCGGCCGATCGCGCATCCTCTTCGGGGTGCGTGGGGTCCTCAGCTTCGAGCTGCGCGCTCGCGGCGCGGCGCGCGACCTTCACTCCGGCAACTGGGGCGGGGTAGCTCCGCAGCCACTGTGGACGCTCGTACACCTGCTGGCTACGATGAAGGACGCGCGTGGCAATATCACGGTCGATGGATTCTACGACAACGTCCTGCCCCAGACGGAGCTGGAGGTCAGGGCGCTGGCCGACTTGCCCGTGGACGAAGAGACGATCAAGCGCTCGCTCGGCGTCGAGCAGTTCGAGGAGCCAAGCGAGCGCGGCTTCGCAGAGAGGATATCGGCGTGGCCCACGCTCACGATCAACGGTTTCCACGGGGGCTACGGCGGGCCGGGCTCGAAGACAGTCCTGCCGTGCGAGGCAGTTGCCAAGTGCGACATTCGGCTGGTGGAGGCACAGACCGCTGCGGAGATATTCGCCAAGGTCGAGGCTCACGTCGCGCGCCACGCCCCCGAGGTCGAGGTCGTCTGGCAGGGAGGAATGGACCCTTCCAGGACGCCCCTCGACTCGCCCTTCACCGAGCCTATCGCGGAGGCGCTTGCTGCGGCGCAGGGGGAGGAGCCGCTCCTGGTCCCAGCGATGGGCGGCAGTTTGCCGGACTATGTGTGGACCAAGATCCTGGGCGTGCCCGCTTTCGGCGTGCCGTACGCGAACGCGGACGAGGCGAACCATGCCCCGAACGAGAATCTGGAGGTGGCGCGATTCTTTCGCGGCATCAGGACCGGGGCAGCGATCCTGGCCCACCTTGGGAATATGGGGCCTGTGAGGATGCACGGGCGGGACGCCGCGGGATCCAGGCGCCATACCGCTCCGCCGCGTCTGGGACCGGGTGCCGTGGTACAATCGCCCCAGTCCTTCTAAGACCTTAT
>JADDPP010000004.1 GCA_016781845.1 Rubrobacter sp. | reverse complement strand
GCGAGAATTGCTGCTTGACAACGCCGCTAAAGGCTTAACTTGTGACCTATGAGCTAAGCGATTATCTTCTCGTGACACGAGACAACTGACCTGTTGAGCGCTCCGTGGTATCGAAGGACGGCATCTAGCGGCGAGGCCGCTCCAGAAGCGAGACTGGAGCGGCCTGAAAGCCGAACTGTCGGTACAGGTCGTGTGCGTCTCGCGTGTGCAGCAACCATTTCACGCCGTGTAGATGGGGGTGGGATAGCAGGCTCTCGACAAGCCACTTGCCCAGTCCCCGCCCCCGGTACCCTGGCACTATGAAGATGTCCGCGAGGTACGCCACGGTGGCAAGGTCCGTGACGACGCGGGCAAACCCGACGAGCTCCTCGCCTTTGTATACACCTGCCACCACCGCGGAGTTCTCCCAGGAACGCTCCATGTCCTCAACAGGGCGCGCGGCGGCCCAGTAGGTGCCTTGCAACCACGCCGTGATACTCGCCATATCGAGCCTCTGCCGGTCGGTGTCTATGGCGTACTCTTCGAATTGCCACTGCATCCAGCCTGCACCCTCCCATCCTACTTCTTCGACACCCACCGGTTCCCCGCAGGGTAGTATCGCCACGGCAACTCCTGCCCCCGGCTAATGCCGATACGGGTTGTGCTCACGATTTCCCCCACCGGCTCACCGGGCAGTACCCATAGCTCTGGCCCCTGAAGCGCTGCGCCGCTTAATCGCGTGTCAATGCCGAGCGCCTTGCACAGCCTGCCGGGACCAGCGCAGAGGAGTCGCACGTCCTCCACTCCCCGACGGCTCCTCATCAGGTCCAGCCCTTCCAGCGGCTCCAGCGCCCGGATAAGCACCGCCGCGGCTACCCCTTCAGGTTCCGTGACGGCGTTTATCATGTAGTGCATGCCGTAGGTGTAGTACACGTACCCTTTTCCCGGCGGTCCCCACATCGGCTCGTTGCGCTTCGTGCGCCGGCGGTAGGCGTGCGATGCCGGGTCCGTCGCCGCCATGTACCCCTCTGTCTCCACGATTCGCCCGGCTGTGCGCCCTTCGGGTGCGTCGCTCACAAGCACGCAGCCGAGCAACTCCCTCGCGACCTCCAGCGTCGGACGCGCGTAGAACTCGGGCGGAAGTGGATATGGCTGCTCCACCTACCGCGCCTCCTGGTCTTCACAGAAATGGAACACCGCCCCAACAAACTCCTCCGGCTTCAGCACAAGCCAGTCGTGGCTGCCGCGCGATGCGAGGTAGATGCTGGACCTGGGCGGTAGGAGCGAAAGGAGCCTCCGGGCATCTCGGACTGGCATCGTATGGTCCCACTCACCCCAGGCCAGCAGCGTCCGCGCCGACACGAGCGGTGCGTGCCGGGTCAGGTCGGCGGTAAGGGCGTCTCTTATCTGGCGAAAGAAGCTGCGCGAGTGGTACACGATGTTGTGGACTGGGTCCGGCCAGGCGCGAACGTTCAGAGGCATCTCGAGCAGCCCGTCGAGCACACGCGCGCCGACTATCCGAACTGGCGAGGGTTGCTCTCTGACGCCGACCGAGTCCACCAACACCAGCCGCTCCACCCTGTCCGGATACATCGCGGCCATCACCAGCGCCACTCCACCGCCGTTGGAGTGGCCCGCAACGATGGCACGGTCCACTACCAGCGCATCGAGAACCCCCGCCGCCCACGCTGCGTACTCGCGAAAACCCCACTCCTGTTCGAGCGGCGCGGAGTTTCCGGAGCCGGGAAGCTCGGGCGCAATCACGTGGAACCTGCGCGCCAGACCCCGTATCACGTGTTGGTACGATCGGGCTAAAAGGAACGCACTGGGCGGCAGAAACAGCAGTGGCGGCCCCTCCCCCGCATCCAGGTAGTGGGTCCGCAACCCGGCCACTTCGATATATCTACTGCTTATCACCAAGACGCGCCTATCGTAGCAGACCCGGCAGACTCCACGTTGTGTTACTCTCACACGCATCTTCTCAACGGTTGTTTGCAACCGGATCGTCCGCACCTGTGTTTAAGGAGTCAGCAGGGCCGCAAGAGGTGAGCGCCGGGTCTGCGGAAGGGGGACTCCTGTGGAGGTAGTAATCGTCGCGCTGGTTGCAATGGTTGTGCTGGACGTGGCCGCGGTTCTCTGGGGCTACGACAGCACCGACGGCTTCCTGAGCCGGGAGTGGGAGCGCCGCAGCATGTGGCACACGCGGGAGGGCCGGTGACCGATCCGCATCCGGTGACCATACCTCTCGGCAATGCACGGGAGGACAACGAGCTCTGCGCGGGGCTGGCGCGGAACCTGGATGGGTGCTTCGAGCTGCTGGTGGCTGCTTATCAGGACCGGCTGTACCGGTTCGCCCTCAGGTACTGCGCCAATCCGCAGGACGCGGAAGAGATCACCCAGGATGCGTTCGTGCGCGCATACCACGCCCTTCACGCCTACCCAGCGGAGCGGGTTCGTGGACTATCACTGCGACCCTGGCTGTATACGATAGTGCTCAACGTCGCACGCAACCGCGCACGGGGCAAGCACCTGACGCTCGTCGCGCTGGACGGCCACGAGCAGGAATCGGAGGATGACATGAGGGACAGACCGGAGTCAATCATTGACCGTGCCGAAGGCACGCACGAGCTCGCCGCGCTTCTCTCGGCACTGCCCGAGCGGTATCGGGCCGCCGTGGTGCTGCGACATGTCGAGGGGCTAGGGTACGGCGAAGTGGCGGAAGTGCTCGACCAGCCTGTTGGCACGGTCAAGGCGAACGTGCATAGGGGGGTGCGACTGCTGCGCGAGGCACTGCAGAGGCATCTTGGAATGGAGGTAAGATAACGCAGATGAAGGACCCTGAACAGTGGGTTTTCTCGGAGGCCCGGCGGCTTGTGCGTGAGGTGCGCGACGTTCGGGCGCCCAGCCTGCTCCTACCGTCGGTGCTCGCGCGCGTAGGGCTGGCAGACTCGTACTGGCAGCTCGACAGCCCGCTGGGACCCGTTTACGTCACGTACAACGATGCCGGCGTGTCTGGCGTGCATCGAGCCAGGGACCGGGCAGACTTCGAGCGAGACTTCCGCGCCCGGACCGGCCGCCGTGCGGTAAGAGTCGAGGCGCCTCCAGTCACGCTCGGCCGCGCGGTAGAGGAACGATTGCAAGGGGGTACGTACGCGGGGCTGGAGTACGACCTGCGTGGTCTCTCAGAGTTCGAGCGCGCGGTGCTCCTCAAGGCGCTGGAGATACCCCGCGGCGAGGTGCGTCCTTATGGGTGGATAGCGCGCGAGATAGGGCGACCAAAGGCCGTCAGAGCTGTTGGCTCCGCGCTCGGCCACAATCCCATCCCGCTGCTCATACCCTGCCACCGCGTAGTGCGTAGCGACGGTACTCTGGGCGACTACGCCTTCGGAGCGGAAGCGAAGCGCGCGATCCTGGAGTCCGAGGGGGCCGCGCCGGACGTGCTCGAGAGCCTGGCGCGGGCGGGTGTCCGGTATCTCGGAGACCCCCGCGATGGTATGTACTGCCTGCCCACGTGCGCGGGACTGCACCTCAGGCAGGAGCAGCGCTTCGTGCCCCTGCGCTCCGACGCCGCCGCGGTCGCCGCCGGCTACCGCCCCTGCCACGTCTGCCGCCCAGCAGCCCTGGCATCCTGACCCGTCCAAAGGCCGCTCAACGTCCCCGCAGGCGTAGGAGCGCGACGAGGAGCGCAGTCTCCGTCAGTCGGCACGCTACGGACGCTCATCGGACCGCCCGCGCAATCTGGCCCTCTCTCGCCGGCAGCGACCTCCGCGCCGCGTAGCCCTGCTACCTCTGCGCGGCCGCTCTCGCGGGTTGGGGCGCGGTTGGAGGTTCCGCTTCCGGGGCGGCGTGCTCCTCGTCAGGCAGCGCCAGGGAGAGCGCGAGGGCGATCAGCAGCGGCAGCGAGAAGAGCAGGAATGCGTCACTGAACGCTACCTCCCGCCCGGCGTACAGCGGGTTGAGCCCGGTTCGCGCCCCCTCCCGCACAGTCAGCAGGGCGGTAAGGAGCGCAGTGCCGAACCCACCACCGAGGAAGAACGCCATGTTGTTCAGGCTCAGGCCGCTCGCCTGGTGCTCCTTGCTCACCGCGAGCGACACCATCGTGGCGAGCGGGGAGTTGAGAAGAGCGAACCCCGTGCCCTGCAGCGCTGCCATCGCCATCACGACCCACACTGACGAGCCCACCCCGAACGCGGACAGCAGTAACTGGGCGATGAGGATGAGGAGCAGCCCCGTCCGCACGAGCAGTCTGCCACCTGTGCGGTCCGCCGTCCGGCCCACGACAGGCCCCAGCAAGGCAACGACTATCGAGTTCGGCAGGAGCACCAACCCTACCACCAGCAGAGAGAGGCGGTAATCGTTTCGCAGCATCAATGGCAGCGAGACGAACGTTGCCACGTTCGATGCCATCACACAGAAACTCGTGCCCTGGAGAGCCAGGAAACCCCGGTTGCGCAGAAGCTCGCGCGGGAGAAACGGAGACTGCGCCGTGCGCTGCCGCACCACCAGCGAGATCATCGCCAGGATTGACGTAGCTACCGCGCCTATAACCACCGGACTCATCACTCCGCCACGCGAGCCCTCTGTTGCCGCGAGCAATGCGCCACTCACGCTCAGTCCCAGCAGCACACCGCCGAGCAGGTCTATGCGCTCGCCCGGCCTACGATCCCCTTCCGGCAGCAGGCGCGCCGCGAACGGAACCAGGAGTCCGGCGAGCGAGCTCAGGAGGAACATGAAGTGCCAGTTGAGGAGGCTGGAGACTGTACCCCCAACCAGTGGGCCGATGGCGGCACTCGTACCCACCGTTGCACTTACGTAGCCGAGCGCCGCGCCACGCCGGTCCGGTGGATAGACTCCACTGATAATAGCCATACCAAGCCCAGGGATAGCGGCGGCCCCCAGCCCCTGAAGCAGCCGCGCGCCTAGAAGCATTGGGTAGCTGAACGAGAGCGCGCAGAACAGCGAACTGACGGAGTACACGCAGAGCCCAAGCACGAAGAGTCGCCGCGCCCCGAACACGTCCGCGAGCCTGCCGTAGAACGGCACCGACACCCCGAACACGAGCAGGTAGCCCGTCACGATCCAGCCCAGGCGCGCCGGTTCCACACCGAGGTCTTCGCCAATCACGGGCAGCGAGACGTTGAGCATCGTGCCATTGAGCACGCTGACGAAGAGGGCAGCGCAGACTGTCAGCAAGGTAGCCTGTTGACGCCCGCGCCTTTGTACTAGCTTGATAAGGGTAGTTCTCACGGATCCTCACTCACTACATTAGAAGACGCACGCCACACGCCACGAAAGAACAGGACGCAATCCCAACACAGCGCACTCCAGAACGATAGTCCTCTGGCGTTCACCCGCCCCCAGTATACCTGGGTAGAGACGCAGCACTGATGGGTCTCCGCCACACTCCCCCAGATCACCGTACCCGCGCGAGCCGATGGCTACAGCCCCAACATCATCCAACGTAACTCTGCGGGCTCCCTGTGCCCTCCGTGCTGAATACGCTCGTGGCGCGTGTCGTCGAGCGCGGTCGGAAGCTTGCGGTAAAGTAGGAGCACCGAGATAAGAGAGAGGTCGTATGCCGATAAACACGTCGCCGTTGCAGGATGAGATCATCGAGACCACGCGCGCGCTCGCCCCCACGTTCGCCGCCCGCGCACCGCAGCACGACCGCGAGAATACCTTTCCGTACGAGAACTACGACGATCTCAAGCGAGCAGGCTACCACGCGCTCACAGTGCCAGAGGAGTTCGGCGGGAGAGGAGCGGGTCTGCTCGACATCTGCCTGGGGCAGGAAGAGCTGGCCTGCGGCGACGGGGCGACTGCCCTCGGCATCGGCATGCATCTGGGGTTCATCGGGCGGCTCGCGGAGGAATTGTCCTGGCCGGCCCGTCTGTGGGAGCGGGTCTGCACCGATATCGTCCAGCGCGGCGCGCTCATAAACTCGGCGGCCACGGAGCCGGAGATGGGCTCGCCCAGCCGTGGCGGCAGGCCCACAACCACCGCGCGACGGGTCGCGGGTGGGTGGGAGATCACGGGCCGCAAGACGTTCACGACGATGGCCCCCGTCCTCGACTACGTTGTGGTACTCGCCAGCGTCGAGCCGGGCGATGACGCCGGTGACCGGGGCAACTTCCTCGTCGAGCGCGGCACGCCGGGACTGAGCATTGACTATACGTGGGACACCATCGGGATGCGCGCCACCGGCTCACACGACCTGGTGCTCGACCGGGTGCTCGTGCCGGAAGAATCGCGGATACTGCCGCCAGCCTCCCGCCCGCGAGGGGACGGCGCGAGCGGCAGGGGGTGGGCCGCGCTGACACTCGGCGCTGTGTACCTCGGTGTCGCGAGCGCCGCACGCGACCATGCCGCGACGTACGCGCAGGAGCGGGTGCCCACCGCTCTCGGCAAACCCATAGCAGAGCTCGACGACGTTCAGCAGAACCTGGGGCGCATGGACCTTGCTATCCGCTCGGCTCGCTCGCTGCTGCTCCAGACCGCCGCCGAGTGGGACCGCAGGCCCGAGGCCCGCAGAGAGCTTGCGCCCGACATCGCTGCCTCCAAGTACCTCGCGACAAACGCCGCGCTGGATGTCACGGATCTCGCGATGCGCCTGGCGGGAGGATCCGCCCTCTCGAAGGGCCTGCCGTTCGAGCGGCTCCTGCGCGACGCGCGCGCCGGGGTTTACAACCCCCCACAAGACCCCGTCACGCTCAAGCTGCTTGGGAAGTGGGTCCTGGGCGACCGGTCGCAGTTGGCGTGAGGCAAGCGTAGTCGGTGATGCAGATCCGGCACGGCGCTGGTGATAGTCCCCGTGGAGCGTAGAGGCGACTCAGGCCGATGCGAGACGGCGCAGATCCACGTTAGTACCCCACGGCCTGACCGTCCGCCCGACCATCGCTGCCCGCCACGTATACACCGGAGGGCAAGCGCCAGATGATCTGTCCCCTTCCGGCCCAGTCCACCGCGGGGTCCACCTCCACCTCGTGGCCGCGCTCACGCAGAGCTTCGAGTATACTCGGAGCTACAGCAGGTTCGTA
>JADDPP010000183.1 GCA_016781845.1 Rubrobacter sp. | reverse complement strand
TCGTGTTTGGCACGCTGATGTTTGCTGGTGTAGGGCTACTAATGGAGGGGGTGAGGCGGCTTCCCCACAGATATCCCTGATACAGGCAAAGCCGCTAGACCTCTGGACCAGGAAGTACCCTTTTGCCGGGTGGTGCTTCTGGCCAGTTCAGCGCCGCCGATTTGACCTTGGTTGCTACTCGCGGTCCTCGCATTGACAGTACTCCTCCCCGCCCAGATACCGCACGGACGTAGCCGGCAGTCATTGCCGATATACGTGGGATGTGATTCAGGCGATTCAGGCGAGCAGACTGGGGTGGGGGTGTAGGGTAGCTGTACTGGCGGATAGCTCGAACCCTCGACGCCGAGCTCCCAGCTCTACGGGCGACGCTTCCCCTCCTGCACGGGGCGATTCGTTCCGTTGGGCCGGCTGCGGACCTCGATCTACAGTGGCAGGGGTCTGCCAGAGTCGTTGCGAGTGGGGTGGTCGGATAGTGAGATGCCTTGCTGGTATCCATCCGCGCCTGCTATCAGCCTCGTGCCTGCGCTGGGACGGACCCAGGAAGCTTCCGAAGCGAGGCCAAGACCTCGGACGCGCCGATTTTGATATAGCTCTGCAGCCCAAAAAGGCATCTACTTCTGTGAAAGCGGCGCTGGTGCTACGTCAGAAAGAGCAGCTGACAGACTACGCCAGCTCGCGGCTGCGCGCCAGTTCGGGCGCAGCAGCACCGACCTGGGGCTCCAGGTAGCGCCGGGCCAGCAGCAGCGTGAAGACGCCCAGAATCGCCCCGAACCAGAGCGTGCAGAAGCGGATGATGAGCGTCGCTGCCACCGCCTCCGAGCGGTCCATTGCCCCTGCCGGAAGCGTCAACAGCAGGAGGCCGGCGACCGTCGCGTCTGCCACACCGAGACCTCCCGGCAGGAGCGACGCGGAGCCTATCAGTGTAGAGGCGCCGAGAACGAACGCCGCGAGCAGAAGCAGGCGCCACGTCGGCTCCTGTCCGAGACCAACGAGCACGAGGAAGAACGCCACGCACTCCCCTGCCCATGAAACTATGCCCAGTCCCACGCCCATGGCGAGTGGCGCGGGAGATAGCAGACTGCGCGAGCTATCGTAGAGCGCGGCAACGTGCTGTGTGCGTGTGCGCAGCAAGGGCGTGCGCTCGGCAACGGATAAAACAAGCCGCCTCCCTGCCTCCGTGGCGCTCACTATCACCAGCAGAACCGCGAGCAGGCCAATGAGCGCGAGCACGGGCACGCCAATCCTGTACAGGGCGAGCCCGCCCGCGCTCAATATCAGAAGCGCGATTCCATCCGTGAGTCTCTCCGCCATCACTATGGGCGCGGAGGCGCTGACGGGTGTGCCGACCACCCGGCGAAGGAGCACGCTCTTGAGGAGCTCGCCTACCTTCCCTGGTGTCATAGCCATCGTTAGACCACTGAGGAAGATGGCGAGACTGCTGCTCAAGCTAATAACCCCAGCGCCGATGCGTCCGAGGTACAGGTGCCACTTCACGAAGCGCAGGCCGTAGTTGAAGAGCGTAAGTCCGAGTATGAGGGGTATCAGGCTCCACTCGAAGCTGGTAAGAGTGCGAGCTAGCTCCTGCAGGTCGCTGAACATCACGAGCGCGAGCACGACCGCCACGCCGATGCCAAAGCCAGCGAAGAGCTTGTTTCGCAGGTCTCCTATCTGGATCACGCTCGCACCTGCTGCGCCATTGGAGTCTGCACGCCTACAGCGGTACCTTCCGGAGTATACGCAGCGACATGTAGGGAGTAAACATCAAACACGCCACGAGTATACCGAATATCACGCGAGGCGTGCCCGCAGGAAGAAGTACACGGCAAGCAGGAGCGCAAGCCCGGACAGAGTGCCCAGCCCTATGGCGGCGAGGTTCCTGCCCCGCGCAGGGTACTCGTACCTCACCGCCTCATCCTCGCCAACGGGTGCTGCTGGTTCAGAGGCGGCGGTCGTGTCGGCGACAGATGTTGGGCCGGGAACAAGCGCGATATCGGAGGTCAGCGTGGCGTCCGCGCCCGGAGCGTCGGCGGTCGTCGAAACGACCTGAGTCGCTCCCACTTCGGGCTGCCCGGCGCTACTGGCCGACGTCGCCCCGGTCCCTCCGCCAGTGGTTTCGGGGAGAGCTGCCTCGGTCGCTCCGAGGCTGGACCTGCTGCGCACTCCGGTAGCGACCGTCGCCTGAGCAGCGGAGCCAGCCTGTATGGCAACGTCCTCCTGCTGGCTGCTCGCCGCAGCTATCGTAGCCTCGTCCGACACACTAGCTCCAGCTCCGCCCATACCACCAGTCGTCGCGCTGCCTGACTCCGGCTCGCCGTACCCATCCGTCGCGTCGGTACCCGAAGCAGAGCCGGCCTGCGACTCACTTGCAGCGTTCATAGCAGCAGAGTTACCCCCACCAGCCCCGCCACCTGAGCCACCCGCGAGCGCACCGAGCATACCGAGCGCGAACACTACGGAGGCTACGAGCGACGCCCACGCAGGCACGCTGCTTGGCCTGGAACGCCTTCTCACCGACAGCTCGTCGAGCAGGAAGGAGCGCGGCGCAGCATACCGAGGTAGACGGTTCAACAGCCCGAGCATACCCGCATACTCCTCGACCTCGCGGCTGCATTGCTCGCAGGTCTCGAGGTGCGCGGCTATGCCTCTCGCCCGCCGTGCCTCCATGTCTCCGCCAGCGTACTCAGCGAGCTGCTCCGGCTCTGGATGGGCCCCCAGGTTTGGGCCACCTGGCCACGACAACAGCATCCCCCCTTCCAGGATAAGGACTCAAGGTCGAGTCCGCTTGTGTGCTCTTACAAGTACCATATCAGCACGTTCTAATAGCCGAGCAGCTGAGCGGGTACCGGTAATCTCAGCTCTCACTCCCTATCTAAACGCTGTCCGCCTCACGAAAGTTCCCCGCTCTCCAGCAGGAGCCTGCGCAGAGCCACCCGTCCTCGGAAGAGGCGGGACTTCACGGTCCCGAGCGGCAGCGAGAGGGCCTCACATATCTCGTCATACGACAATCCCTGCACATCTGAGAGCACAACCACCTCCCGGTGTTCCGGTGCCAGGCGCTGAATGGCCCGCTCGACAGCTCGTACAGTGGCCGCGGAGAGGGCTGCCTCCTCAGGGCTAGGCGCGTGGTCCGCTTCCGCGCCTCCCGTGGCGCCCGCCTCCAGCAGGTCTTCCAGCGAGCTCGATGGTCGCCTGCTCGCCTTGCGGTGGAGGTCTCGCGCCTCGTTCACGGCTATTCGGAACAGCCACGCCTTGAACGAGCCGCCGGTGAAGCTGCCCAACGCGCGCCACGCGGCGAGGAACGCTTCCTGGGTTGTGTCCTCAGCCAGCTGGTGGTCGCCCACATAGCGCAGACAGAAGTTGTACAGCTGCGTCTGGTAGCGCTCCACGAGCAGGTTGAAGCTGCGCAGGCTTCCTTCCTGCGCCTCCCGCACCAGACGCTCGTCGTCGGCTTCGCTCACGCCCCGCCCCGTCCTCCCAATCACCTGCAGGTCCAGTCACCTGCAGGTCCAGCACAGAGGTGGCGCAGGTCCGACAAACGAGAAGACCAACCTCGCGCTCGCCCTCCTGTGTACGATACGCGGGTACGGGTTGCAAGCGTGGACAGCGGACCGGGTTCTCTTCACGCGCTGTCCCAACCCCTCTCTTTCATCATTCTCCCGGACTGCGCGCCGTGCCGACGCTTCTGGAGCGCGCCGCAAGGCACAAATCCGAGCGCTCGCTTGACTGTGGATACGCACCGTACATATACTTTGGCGGGGCCGAAGTGGTGGAACGGCAGACACGCTCGCCTCAAAAGCGAGTGAGGGAGACCTCGTGTGGGTTCGAATCCCACCTTCGGCACCATGCCCCAGGCGGCGGCATTATACCAGTGATGAGTGATGAGTAATCAGTGCTGAGAGCGCGCCGCTCAGCCCGCGCACCCTCCCGTACCTGGCATGCGCCCAAACAGCCACTGCTGGGCCGCCATTCACCAGTTGGACGCGCGCCAACTACTCATCGCTCATCACTCTCTACTCATCTCTGGTATACGGAGGTCCTCATGATAATAGGTGTGCTCACCGGTGGGGGCGACGCTCCCGGACTCAACCCCACAGTCCGTGCGGTAGCGCTTACTGCTCTCTCGCACGGGGACGAGGTAGTCGGCTTCCTTGACGGATGGAGAGGCGTGCAGGAGAACCACACCATCTCCGTTGACCGGGCGTGGGCTGAGCGCATTCTTGATGAGGGCGGCACCAACCTCGGCACTTCCCGGACGAACCCTATGAAGTCTGAGGACACCATGAACGCGGTGATATCCAACTTCCAGGCGAACAAGCTCGACACGCTCATCGCCATCGGTGGTGACGACACGCTCAGCGTCGCGGCGGAGCTCTCACGGCGCGGGCTGCCAGTGGTTGGTGTGCCGAAGACAATGGACAACGACGTGCCGGAGACAGACTACTGCATCGGGTTCGACACGGCCGTGAACACCGTGACGCAGTCGCTCGACAAACTCCGCACCACCTCCGCCTCGCATCACCGGGCGATGGTCGTGGAGGTGATGGGGCGCGACGCGGGATGGGTGGCTGGCATCGGCGGCGTGGCGGGCGGAGCGGACTACATCCTGCTACCGGAGGTGGAGCCGGACCTGGAGGACCTGTACAGCCACCTGGAGACGGTGCGCTCGCGTGGCAAGAGCTACGCGCTCATCGTCGTGGCGGAAGGAGTGCAGCTCGGCCAGCCCCAGAACCTGGAGAACGCAAAGACAGACGCATTCGGCCATGTGCAGCTCGCGCAGAAGAACGTGGGCGAGACCCTTGCCGGGCTTATCGAGGAGCGGCTTGGCTGGGAGACGCGCTCGGTCGTGCTCGGGCACCTGCAGCGCGGCGGCTCCCCATCTGCCTTCGACCGCGTGCTCGGCACCCGTTACGGGGCGGCGGCGGTTGAGATGGCGCACCGGGGGGAGTTCGGCCAGATGGTGGTCATCAAAGGCTGGCAGTTGCAGAGTGTGCCGCTTGAGAGCATCGCCGGACACACAAAAACGCTCGACCCGAGCTTCATCGCCCAGGCAACCAGGCTCCTGTAGGGCAGTCTAACTCATACCCTCGCCGCCTGTACACTCCCCTTCAGGGTGACATCGGAGTTAGGGTAGTGGGCGAGCGGCGTGTAGGTACAGACACGTCGCGCCGGCCCTGTCTCGCCCCACCGGCAGCGAACCTGATGGCTACTCTGCCGTCTCAGTCCCCGCTGGCCTCCACAACGACCGGCTCCGCAACAGGGGGCATTTCCTCCCGCCACGCACCGATGCCGCGGTACTTCTCCACACGGGCCTCCAGCAGCCTGGGGACGTCGTACAAGCCCGCGGGCGTCCGGTACTGTGCGTCGAGCTCATCCAGCGCCGCGCTAATGCGCTCGCCCACGGCGTCTATTGCGGCCGCTGGCTCCACGTGCGCCCCATCAGCCGGCTCAGGGATAACGCCGTCAGCTATGCCGAAGCTCACTAGATCCGCGGCAGTTATCTTCATAGCCGCAGCAGCCTCCGGCGCCTTCGCCGAATCCCGCCATAGAATCGCCGCGCTCGCCTCGGGCGACGCGACGGAGTAAACGGAGTTCTCGAGCATAAGGATACGATCACCTGCGCCTATCGCGAGTGCCCCTCCGCTGCCTCCCTCCCCTATGACCGTAGCCACTACCGGCACTGGGAGGTTAGCGAGCGTACAAAGGTTCGCCGCGATTGCGAACGCCTGCCCACGCTCTTCAGAGTGTATGCCGGGGTCCGCGCCTGGCGTGTCTATGAAGCATACAAGCGGCAGGGCGAACTTGCCCGCCATCTCCATAATCCGCCCTGCCTTGCGGTACGCCTCGGGCCGGGGCATGCCGAAGTTGCGAGCGAGGTTCTCCTTCGTGTCGCCTCCACGCTGGTGGCCCAGCACGACGACGGAACGCCCCCTGAAGGACCCTATTCCCGCGACGAGCGCGGCATCGTCCCCGTGCGCGCGGTCGCCGTGGAGCTCCACCCAGGGCTGCAGAAGCCTCGCGACATAGTCGAGCGTCTTGGGGCGGGCGGGGTTGCGGGCTATCTGCACCCGCTCCCATGCTGTGCGGTGCTTAGGAGACAACAGACAGACCTCCGGTGGCACTAAAAATCCGCAACAGGTTGCCAAGGGTCGGGCGCAGCTCCCTCCGAGGCGTCACCATGTCCACCATGCCGTGCTCAAGGCAGAACTCAGCCGTCTGAAAGCCTGGGGGCAGCTTCTGCCGCGTGGTTTGCTCGATGACCCGCGGACCGGCGAAGCCTATCAGCGCCCCCGGCTCCGCGATCACTATATCGGCGCTCGTCGCGTAGCTGGCCGTGACACCCGCGGTGCACGGGTCGGTAAGAAGGGAGATGTGTGGGAGCCGCTCGCGACCCAGTCTGGCGAACGCAGTGGTTGTCTTCGCCATCTGCATCAGTGAGAACATGCCCTCCTGCTGGCGGGCGCCCCCAGAAGCGTTGACAGTTAACACCGGGAGCCTACGATCCAGAGCGATGTCCACCGCCCTCACCAGCTTCTCACCGTACACAGACCCCATGCTGCCACCCATAAAGCGAAAATCCGTGACCGCGAGCACGAGTGGGCAGCCTGCCAGAGTCGCAGTGCCGATCAGCATTGACTCGGACAAGCCGGTCTTTTCCCGAGACTGCCTGAGCTTATCCGCGTACGATTCAGTAGCGCTTCGGAAGTTGAGCGGGTCCGTGGAGAGCAGATACGCGCTGTGCTCCTCGAAGCTACCCTCATCGGTCAGCTGGGCTATCCTCTGCTCCGCCCTCAGCCGGAAGTGGTATGCACACCTGGAGCATACCCACTCATTGTTCTCCAGCTCCCGCTGATACAGCAGCTCGCTGCACTTGGGGCACTTCTCCCACAGATCCTCCGGTATCTCGCGACTCGTCGCTCCGGCGGATTGGAAGCTCGGGTGATGATGGCGGCGAAACCAGTCCTTCAAACTGCACCTCGAACCTTAACGTCAGCTTAACAAGGCGAATTATAGCACGCGCCGCGCCGCCGGGTGC
>JADDPP010000218.1 GCA_016781845.1 Rubrobacter sp. | reverse complement strand
GCAGCATGACACTACTTGACCGGCTCTCTAGAATCCCGAGCACCATGAGTGCAGCGCCGAGCAAACAACTGATTTGCAGTGCGACATTCCCCAACCTCCTCGTTGATCGATAAGGCCAGTATTGCACACGGCAACTACGGTACAACTGCGGAAGATATTCCGGACTCCTATGTGGACAGGGAGCGGCTGCGGGCGCGGCGCCCGCGGGCGAACTCACCGACGCCCCAACCCGTCCGCGTCCACGCCCCAGAGAAAAGGCTACCTGGCTAGCAATTGCCCCACTAGTCATGGAGAACCCCATCCAAATGTGCCGAATGATACCAAAGTGTAATGGGGCCAGAAGATCCACAGATGAGGAGAACGCGCTAGAGTGCTACCGAGACGCGAACCATCGCCGCTACGAGCTGATCGGTCTGCTCGGAGGTGCCGACCGAGATACGGATGTGTTCCGGCATCCCCTCCTCACAGCAGTTGTGAACGAGGACGCCCTCGGCCTCCAGCAACGCCTGGACGCGCCCGGCGTCACCCCGCGTGACCTCGCACAGGATGAACGGGCCATGGGAGGGCAGGGGCTGGATGAAGTTCAGCTTCCGCAGGCGTCGAAATAATCGCGCTCGCTCCAGGCGGACATGTCGTACCCGGTTGAGGAGCAGCGCGGAGTCGTCCAGGGACGCGCCTGCGGCAATGCGCGACGACGAGGTGAGCGAAGACTCGGACCAGCGCACCGCCAGCCGTTCCACCATCTCAGCGGACATGACCGCGTAGCTGACCGGTATGCCCCATAACCCTGCCCATGGAGCGAAGCTGCGCAGGCTGATGAGGTTTGGGAACTCGCCACCGAGGATACCGAGCCCCTTGTCTGTGTACTCCACGTACGTCTCATCCACGATCACGGTGGCGCCAGCCCTTAGCAGCGCGATTACCTCTAGCGGGTCCGCCACGTCGCCCGTCGGGTCGTTGGGGGACCCTACATACACGGTGTCCGCGGTCGCGCTGCGAAGCCGGAGCGCGTGCGCAGCAGAGACCCGGCTCCCGGTGCGCGGCGCATCGCACAGCTGCACGTGACAGTTGGCGGCGGCCTCGCGAAGAACTGCTGGGTAGGGAGCGTACGCGATAACACCATCACCAGGCTCTGTCAGAACGCTCAGAATGCGCCACAGAAGCTCGGAGGGCGAGTTGGCAAGGTAGAGGTCGTGGGAGGGGCGTCCGGTGTATCGGCTCAACGCCCTCATCAAACTGCTCGACGGCGCACCGGGCTGGCGCGCGAACCCATCATAGATCGAGAGCGATTCCTGCACGAGCAGAGAGCAGCCATAAGGATTCTCGTTGAGGTGCAGCCTTAGCTGCGTATCCTCCCCAGTCCCGGCCAAGGGCTGCTGCAGAGCGGGACTTGGGGACGCGGTCACGAGCTTGCGACGGGTGTACACGTCACGACTCGTCCTCGCCCCGTATCTCGGCGCCGAGCTGCTCGCGCAACTGGCGGGCGACCGCCTTGCGGAACTTGCTTGCTTCGTCCTCTGTGAGCGTGCGATCGCTCGCCTGGAACGCCAACCGATAGAGGAGACTCTTGGTACCCGATGGCAGGGGTGCGCCGCGATACACTTCCACCAGCCGCGTCGCGATCAGGTACCTGCCACCATAACGGCTGATGATCCGCTCGACTTCCGCGGCGGGGACGTGCTCCTGCAGGCCAACCGCGAGGTCCTGCCTGACGACGGGGAAACGGGAGAAGGGCTGGAACTTTCTGATACCACCAGCCGCCCGAAGAATCGTCTCCCAGTCAAGCTCAGCCGCTACGACCGGCTGTTCGATGCCCGCAGCGGCGAGCACGTTCGGCGCCAGTTCGAAAACGTAACCGGCACACCGGCCCTCGACCTCAACCGCGATAGCGTTCCGTACGGCTTGCGGGAGGTCGGGCGCGGGGGGCAGGTTGCAGGCCCGCACGTTCAGCGCCCGCGTCAGCCCGGCTATCACACCCTTGAGGTCAAAAATGTCTGTTTGCTCAGGCTGTATCTGAGGCGCGTGCGGCCTGCGCTGACCTGTAAGCACCATAGCGAGCCGCTTCGGCTCGTCCGGCAGCTCAGCCTGACCGTCCCGCCTCACGAATACCCGGTCGAGCTCGTACAGCCATATCCGCTCCTGGTGGCGCAAGTTCTCGCGCACGTTCTGCAGCAGCCCCGGAAGCAGCGATGGACGCAGGTACTCCCGCTCCGTCGAGAGCGGGTTCAGCACCCTGACAAGCTCCTCGACAGGTCTCCACAGCACAGGACCACCCACAGCCGCCAACTCGCGCAGCGGCTGCAGTGCGCCCGGCGACGTGAGGTCGTAGTTTATGGTCTCCTGCAGCCCGGCGGCCGCTAGCCACTCGCGCGTCCTCCGCTCCAGCAGCGTCGCCTCATCTGTCCGCTGAACGGGCAGTTCCCCCAGGGGCAGCGTCGCCGGGATTGAATCGTAGCCGTGAATGCGCCCCACCTCTTCAACGAGATCGGCTGGGAGTGTTACATCTCGCCTGTAGCTTGGCGGCGTTGCCACCACCGCTTCCGGCTCCGACACCACCTCGAACTCCAGCGAGCGCAGGATCCGCACAACCTCGGGCGGCTGGATGGGCACACCGAGGACGCGAGTCACCTCACTGTGAGCGAGCCGTACGGGCGCGGGTAAGCGCCGGTCGGGATAATAGTCATAAGGACCGCCGACGAGCGTCGCTCCCGCCTCCTCACGTAGGAGTTCCACCGCACGCGCCAGCGCCTTCGCGGCGAGCTCCGGGTCCATGCCACGCTCGAAGCGCCCGGACGCTTCCGTCCGCAGTCCCATCGCGCGGGCGGAGCGGCGAATCTGCACCGCGTTGAAGGTTGCGGACTCGAGCAGGATAGAGGTGGTTTCCGGACCGACCTCCGAGTGGAGGCCACCCATAATGCCGCCGATACCGATCGCCTTACGCTCGTCCGCGATCATGATCGTTCCGGGAGGCATCACCCGCCGCTGGTGGTCAAGAGTCTCAAACACCTCGTTGGGGCCAGCAGGCCGGACGATCACCCGTCCGTCCACCCTGGCCGTGTCAAACCCGTGCAGTGGCTGGCCGTACTCGAGCATGACATAGTTGGTCACGTCCACAACGTTGTTGATAGGGCGCATCCCGCTCGCCCGAAGCCGCTGCTGTATGTACGCCGGTGAGGGCTTGATCGAGAGGTTGTCCAGCCGCTGCAGCATATAGCGCGATGCGAGCTGGCTCCCCTGCACCTCGGCGTCCACCCCCGGCTCGCCCTGGGGCAGCCTCGGCTCGGGGAGCGGGTGCATACTTGCGCCAGTGATCGCCGCGATCTCCCTTGCGAGCCCAATCACGTTGTTCGCATACGCGAAGCTCGGCTGCAGATCAATGTCAAGGACATAGTCGCCAAGCACCTCCGAGAGCGGCTTGCCAACTGGGGCCTCGCGCGGCAGCACAAGGATACCCTCATGCTCCTCGCTCAGACCGAGCTCGCGCTCCGAGCACACCATGCCCTCGGAGCGGACCCCACGGATGCTGCCCGCCTTCAGCTTGCGCTTACGCGGCTTCTCTGAGTAGGCGTCCCAAAGCAGGGCGCCCTCAAGCGCGAGCGCCACCTTCTGACCCTGCGCGATGTTCGGCGCCCCCGTCACGACCGTGAGTTCTCCCTGACCGTAGGCGACGGTGGCAAGAACGAGGCGGTCGGCGTTGGGGTGCTGCTCGACCCGAATCACCTCACCGACGTAGACATGGTCCCAGTCCTCGCCTGTCCGCTCCACCTTGTCCACTTCCATGCCCGCGATAGTCAGGACACGCGCCAACTCATCAACCGGCAGGTCAATCTCAACGTACTCTCTAAGCCAGCTTACCGGCACCTTCATCCGTGTATGAGCTCCGTGATCTCCGTCACGCGAACTGCTGCAGGAACCGCAGGTCGTTCGCGTAGAAGCGCCTGATGTCGTCTATGTCGTATTTAAGTATCGCGGGGCGCTCAACGCCCATGCCGAACGCGAAGCCTGTCACCTCGTCCGGGTCGTACCCGCCGTTGCGCAGCACGGTAGGGTGTACCATTCCACCACCGGATACTTCCAGCCAGCCAGTACCTTTGCAGAGCGTGCAGCCCCTTCCCTCGCACGTACAGCTGATGTCGATCTCCACGCTAGGTTCGGTGAACGGGAAGTAAGACGCGCGAAAGCGCATCTCCCGGTCGGGGCCGTACATCTGCTGCGCGAACGCCTGGAACACACCCTTGAGGCTGGCGAGTGTTATACCGTGACCGACAGCCAGCCCCTCGACCTGATAGAACATGCTCTCGCTTCGGGCACTGACAGCCTCGTAGCGGTGACACTTTCCGGGCAGGATCACTCGCAGCGGCTCCGGATGGTACTTGCGCATCGCGCGTATCTGTCCTGGCGAGGTGTGCGTGCGCAGCAGCACATCCTCGCTGACGTACATCGTGTCCCACATATCACGTGCGGGGTGCTCGGGTGGTATGTTGAGGAGCTCGAAGTTGTACTCGTCGGACTCCACCTCGCGCGTCTCGAATACGGAGAATCCCATGCTGGCGAAGATGCGCTCGATCTCGTATAGCGTCTGCCGAGTGAGGTGCAACCCGCCAACCGCTGGAGGTATGCCGGGCAGAGTGACGTCCACCGCCTCACCATCGCCGCGCGACGCTGACTTGATGCTTGCGACACGCTCGTCGTACGCGCTCTGTAGAGCGTTCTTCGCGTCGTTGGCCGCCTGCCCGGCCGCGCGCTTCTCCTCTGCGGGAAGAGTCGGCAGTCGCGATATCAGGCCCGCAAGCTCGCCCCTGCGGCCCAGGTAGGATACGCGCCAGGACTCGACATCAGCGGCCGAGGTAGTGCCCTGCAATGTATTGAGCGCCCGCGCCTTCAACTCCGATATCTGATCCGCCAGGGACATGTCATGCTCCGCGTGCTTTTGATAATCGCTGCCGGCGCGCCTCAAACAAAAGGAGGGAACCAGCTACTCCGGCGTTGAGGGACTCGACGCCGCTCTCAATCGGGATGCTCAGCGAGCCAGAGGACAGGTGCAGCGCCTCCGCGCCCAGGCCTTCCGCCTCGTTGCCCACAAGTATAGCACAGCCCTCCGCCAGCTCAGCCTCAAAGTATGGCACGTCAGCGCGAGCATCTGCACCGTATCGGTGCGTGAGGGAGGCCACCTTCGCGGCGATCTCGGGCCAACCCAGGGTCGTGAATGGCACGCCAAAGATGCCGCCAGCCGACGAGCGCACCACCTTCGGGCTGTACGGGTCGGCGCATCCCTCCGAGAGCAGGACAGCATGAGCCCCCGCGGCCGCAGCCGACCGGAGCAGCGTGCCCACGTTTCCGGGGTCGCGGATACGGTCCAGAATTAGCACTAGCGCGGTCGAGGGGTCCAGATGAGGAATGGCAGGAGTGCTGTCCATTGGGAATGCCGCGAGGATGCCCTGCGCGGTGACTGTGTCGGATATGCTGCGGAGGGCTCGCTCCCCGAGCCTGAGGAGCGGGACTTCGGGCGGCATGGCGGACACCACGGCGGCAACCCTCGGCTGGCTCCGGGCAAGGTCGGGCGAATACGCCACGCGCAGAGGCCGGGCGCCCGAGCGGAGCGCCTGCTCCACCGCGCGCGGTCCTTCAACGAGAAAAGCGCCGGCGGCCTCTCGGCCCCGACGCTCGTTCAACTCCCTCAGCCACTTCACCTGACTGTTGGTTGCGCTCGTTATCTCCGGGCTACTGTGCGACCTGGGCTCCACTCGCCTGCTTCGCCTGCTCGGCAAGCCCCGCGAAGGCCGCCGGGTCGCTCACTGCCAGCTCGGCGAGCACCTTTCGGTCAACCTCAATTCCGGCAACGGTAAGGCCGTGGATCATGGTCCGGTACGTCGTACCGTTCAGCCGAGCCGCCGCGTTGATGCGTGTGATCCACAGCTTGCGGAAGTCCCGCTTGCGCGCCCGGCGGTCCCGGTATGCGTAGCGGAGCGCCCGCATCATGGACTCGTTCGCCTTGCCGAACAGCTTGCTGCGCGTGGCGCGGTGGCCCTTGACCTGCTTGAGCACCTTACGATGGCGCTCGCGTGATTGTGGTGCGTTTGTTGCGCGTGGCATCTTTTCTCCCTACCCTATACCCCGTACGGCAGCGCGCGCTTCACGCGCTTCACGTCGGCAGGGGCGACTGGCAGCATCTTGTCGAACTGCCTGCTCACCCTCTTCGACTTCCTGCGCCGCAGGTGACTCTTCATACCCTTTGTGCGCAGCACCAGGCCGGTTCCTGTAACCTTGAACCGGCGAGCCGCGCTCTTGTTCGTCTTCAGCTTAGGCACTTATCTACTCTTCTCTACGTGGGGCTGCGTCCCCTTCATCCGCGCTCCCGCGTGGCTTTGTCCCGCCAGGCTTGCGGGGAGCCAGTATAGCGGTCATGCTCCTGCCCTCGAGCCTCGGCGTCTGCTCCACGGCCACGACATCGCCCATATCCTGAATTACGTGGGTCAGTATGTTCTCGCCCAGCTCAGGATGCACCACTTGTCGGCCACGGAAGCGCACCGTCAGCTTCACCTTGTCACCAGACTCCAGAAACCGCCGGACGCTGTTAGCCTTAGTCTGCCGGTCGTGCTCACTGATATTCGGCTCGAAGCGAACTTCCTTGACAGTGATCACCTTCTGCGCCTTGCGCGACTCGCGGTCACGCTTCGTCTGCTCGTACCGGAAACGGCCGTAGTCAAGCAGCTTGCACACGGGCGGCACTGCGTTCGGCGCAACCTCAACCAGGTCCAGACCCTTCTGCCTCGCAAGGTCGAGCGCGGCGAGTGGATGCATTATCCCTAGCTGGGCGCCGTCCTCGTCAATCACGCGCACCTCGCGGGCTCGCACCCGGTCGTTAATTCTGACGTTTCTGCTGATAGCTTGCCTCCATTAATTAGTCACGCAGGCGCGCGCCAGCCGCCGCAGCCTGCCATTAAGTTTATCAGAGGCTGTGAGGACTGGTCAATCGGACGCAAGGACCGGAAGGGAAACGTCCAGGGTCATGTCAAAGTCGTGGTCCATCGCGTAAACTCCGTCTAAGA
>JADDPP010000493.1 GCA_016781845.1 Rubrobacter sp. | reverse complement strand
ACTGTAAACCACCGGGCGGTTGCAGGGCATGCCAAGTGGCACTGGGAGCTTACAGCGGTGGATGAGGGTGATCGGGCCCTGACTGCCCTCTCCGATTGCGACGATATTGGAAGTGGAGGATGTCCCGCCC
Source organism: Rubrobacter sp. (assembly GCA_016781845.1). Taxonomy (GTDB): domain Bacteria; phylum Chloroflexota; class Chloroflexia; order Thermobaculales; family Thermobaculaceae; genus JADDPP01. The sequence continues at coordinate 1,638 of JADDPP010000493.1, read as the reverse complement.
GCTCCGGCGGATGTAAAGCCGTCCAAGCCACGCACCAGCATCTATGACGCCAACCAGCGGCTTGCTGCCCAGACGCCGACGCGGTAGAGGGACACCGGGCAGATACGTGGCGTGCTGTGTATCACACGCATCAGGCCTTCTGGATTGCCTGTTGCCCGGCCGGATGCAGCCGGAGAGCGAGCGTCAGTGTGAACTCGTCCACCATACGGGGGCGCGGATGATGCTCTTACAGGCTTGCAGAGCATGCCAGGCGCTGTGACTCAGAGCTCAGGGAGGAAGCTTTGATGCGGATCAGACGTCGCAGCCTTCGGCTACTGCTACGCCGAGCCTGCGAGGAATCTCGCTAGCCTGGAAGCGCGCACCTGTTGAGACCCTTCGCGCGGTTTACCCTCGGGGCGATTTGAGAGTCGTCATTGGTGGGGGTACGGGACACGGACATGGCGCTGAGACGTTGCGTGCAACGTCTCTACAGGCCTTATCCTCCCCACCACCGGAAGTGGGAGGCGCAGGTCTCCCATGCTGAGCTTGAAATCGCCCTCGGTTACCCTCGAGCGCGGCGAAAAGCACAGAATGGCAGGGACTCGGCCTTGACCCGAGCAAGGCATAATACAGTTGTACATCTATGGATAGTGAGACGATGGACGCGACAAACCCCTCTGACGGCCAAACCCACGCCGCCGCATCTCTGAATGGAGATCGCACTCATCTGGAAACGGCGGAGCGAGTGGTCTCCGAGTTCGGAACGCTTACGCAAGCTGAGAGCGTGTCGCGCAGGATCAACAGCGAGACCGTGATGCTCATCGGGTGGGGCCCCGCTATACTCATGCAGTTCGCGCACCCGCTCGTCGCCGCCGGGGTCGCGGACCACAGCGCGTTCGCGACCACCCCAACACCTGCTACCCGCCTGCGCCGGCTGCACGGGACGCTCAGCGCCATGCTTGACATCACGTTCGGCACACCGGAGCAGGTCGCCCGCGCCACCGAGGGCATCAACCGCATCCACGACTACGTTCACGGGCATCTGGGTGAGACGGTGGGGGTGTTTTCGGCAGGCACGTGGTACTCGGCGCACGATCCGGAGCTGCTGCGCTGGGTACACGCCACGCTCAGCTTCTGCCTGCCTCGCACGTACGAGCTGTACGTCGGTCCCCTCACCGAAGAGGAAAAGGACCGCTACTGCCTGGAAGCGAGCCTCGCGGCGCCGCTGCTCGGCATTCCTGAGAACTACCTCCCGACGAACTGGGCGGAGCTCGAGGAGTACATAGAGCGGATGGTGGCGAGCGGACAGATCGCCGTGGGCCGGGACGCGCGCGAGCTGGCACACGAGCTGCTCAGCCCCTTGTACCCGCGCGTGCTCTGGCCGCTGTACTGGCCCGCCAGGCTCGCCATGTTCGGTGTGCTGCCGCCGAGTATCCGCCAGGCGTACGGCTTCCCCTGGTCGGAGGGTCATGAGAGGGCGTTGCGCAGCTCCGCGGCCCTCGTCCGCTACACGCTCCCCGTGCTGCCATCCCTCGTGCGCCACTGGCCCGCCGCCCGCCGCTTCGGGAGGTCGCACGGGAGTGCCGGTTAGGCTGGATGGCGTAGAGTATGTACGGACGGTACAACGGCGGCGCGATTTATGCTCTGTCAGAGGACATA
>JADDPP010000072.1 GCA_016781845.1 Rubrobacter sp. | reverse complement strand
CTACTCTATCCCAAGTGGCTAATCTGCGAAATCCAGACTTAGCCACCTGTGTAGGTTCGTCACGCTCGGGCCGTACAGCCCACTCCTCTTGCCCATCCTGTGGGTTCTCCGGCGTACCCACAGCAGTGTGCACCAGTTATGATTAGGCTCGAAGTGGAGCGGACAACGCCTGTAGAGACGTTGCACGCAACGTCTGTGGGCTACCAACGTCTGCGCCCTCCACGAACAGGAAGCTCTAGATCCCCTGGTGACGAATCCTGAGGGAGTGTAACCCCAACGCAGACTGCGGTAAAATCACTGGTCGCATGATACTCTTATCGCAGCAAAGCGGAACTACTGTCGTTCCGGAGGGCGCCTGCCTGTCCACGGAGATGGACCCGCCTGCTCCAACTGCAGGGTTCAGGATTCCTCGCGCGTTTGTAATGGCAATGCGTGCTGCCACCCACGCGGACTTCGTGCGACCCGGATAACTCAAACCGAAGCGATGAGAAAGAGCAGGGCGTGAGCGTCGAGGATAAGATACGCAGGCTGGGGGAGCTGCAGCGGTCGGCGGAGTCCGCCAAGGCAGCCGAGGCGAAGCGGCAGCACGCCAAGGGCAAGCTGACCGCCCGTGAGCGGATCCACATGCTGCTCGATGAGAGCTCGTTTACAGAGCTCGATGCGTTTGTGGTCCACCGCACGCCCGGCCTGGAGTCGCGCAGGCCGGAGGGCGATGCGGTCATTACCGGCTTCGGGACCATTGACGGTCGCCGCGTCTTCGTCTTCTCGCAGGACTTTACCGTGTTCGGTGGCAGTCTGGGAGAGGTCGTCGCGGAGAAGATAGTGAAGCTTGTGGACCTCGCCCTCAAGATGGGGGCGCCGATAATCGGCATCAACGACTCTGGGGGCGCGCGTATCCAGGAGGGCGTCGTCGCGCTCGGCGGCTACGCGGAGATCTTCTGGCGCAACACGCAGGCGAGCGGCGTCATACCCCAGCTGAGCGTCATCGCAGGGCCGTGCGCGGGCGGCGCGGTGTACTCCCCTGCCATCACCGACTTCACGTTCATGGTCGAGGACATCTCCTACATGTTCATCACTGGTCCGGAGGTCATCCGGGCGGTGACGGGCGAGGAGGTAACGTTCGAGCAGCTGGGGGGCGCCGCCACGCACAACCAGAAGAGCGGTGTCGCCCACTTCGAGGCGCCCGACGAGGCGACGGCGTACGAGCAGGTGCGCGCGCTCCTGAGCTTCATACCGCCCAACAACCTGGAGGACCCGCCGTACTACCCCTCCGGCGACCCACCCGACCGCGCGTGTGAAGGCATCGAGGGCATCCTGCCCGACAGCCCCTCGCGGCCGTACGACGTGATGGACGTGATCCGCGCCGTCGTGGATGACGGCGAGCTGCTGGAGGTCCAGGCAGGCTGGGCGCAAAACATCGTCGTTGGCTTCGCGCGGCTCGCGGGGTACGCGGTGGGGGTGATAGGCAACCAGCCAAAGGTGCTCGCGGGAACGCTCGATATAAATGCCTCGACGAAGGCTGCGCGCTTCGTGCGCTTCTGCGATGCGTTCAACATCCCGCTCCTGACATTCGTGGATGTGCCTGGTTTCCTGCCTGGCACGAACCAGGAGTACGGCGGCATCATCCGCCACGGGGCGAAGCTGTTGTATGCGTACGCGGAGGCGACGGTTCCTAAGCTCACTGTTATCCTGCGCAAGGCGTACGGCGGGGCGTACGACGTGATGTGCTCCAAGCACATCCGCGCCGACTTCAACTACGCCTGGCCCACCGCTGAGATCGCGGTGATGGGGCCCGAGGCCGCCGTTCGCGTGCTCCACCGCAGGCGCATCGCGGAGGCCGACGACCCCGAGGCGCTCACGCGGCAGCTCATCGAGGAGTACCGCGCTGAGTTCGCCGACCCATACCACGCTGCGGCCCGCGGTTACGTTGACAGTGTGATTGAGCCCTGCGACACGCGGCGAGTACTTGTCCACTCGCTCGAGATGGCGAGGGGCAAGCGCGAGCCGACGCCACCTCGCAAGCATGGCAACATACCACTGTAAGCGCGGGGGCGTCCCCGATGAGGAGACGCTGGCCGCGATAGCCGCGACGCTCGCGCTGTTGCTCGGCTCTCGTGCCGAGCCAACGAGCGCCCAGCCCCAGCCATCGGTCTGGGGGCTCGCCGGAAGACTCGACTCGCACACGCGCCGCAACCCGACCTGGGGGATGGGCCGACGCAGGGGCGTTGCGCGCAACATTTCCACGACCTCGTGAGAATCAGGCGATGCCCACAGACCCGCCGCATCCGGGGCGACAGGGCTGCGCCACGCTGAGAGTTGGAGCCACGTGTTCAAGAAGCTGCTGATAGCCAACCGGGGAGAGATAGCCATCCGCATAGCTCGCGCGTGCCGTGACCTCGGCATCTGCGCCGTCGGCATGTACTCGGACGCCGACCGCGACGCACCCTTCCTCGATTGGACGGACGAGGCATACTCCTTGGGCGGACGCGCCCCTGCCGAGAGCTACCTCGATATCAGCAAGCTTATGGATGTTGCTCACCGCTCCGGTGCGGACGCTCTGCACCCCGGCTACGGCTTTCTGGCCGAGAGTCCTGCCCTCGCGGAGGCGTGCGAGGGCGCCGGTATCACCTTCGTCGGCCCATCCGCCCGCGCCATAGAGTTGATGGGCGATAAGGCTGTGTCGCGGAGTCTCGCGCGGGAGGCTGGCGTGCCGCTCGTGCCTGGCACCGAGCCGGTGTCGAGCACTGACGAGGTCCGCCGGTTCGCCTCCCAGCACGGCTATCCGCTCGCTATCAAGGCGGTGGCGGGTGGTGGGGGGCGCGGCCTCCGCGTTGTGCGTGGCGAGGAGGAGGTCGAGGCGGCGCTCTCCGCGGCGCGCAGAGAGGGGCAGCTGTACTTTGGCAACCCGCAGGTGTACCTGGAGCGATACCTGGAGGACCCGAAGCACGTAGAGGTGCAGCTGGTGGGGCTCCGCTCGGGCGAGGTACTGGCGCTCGGGGAACGCGACTGCTCCGTGCAGCGACGGCACCAGAAGCTCATCGAGGAAGCGCCGGGGCCGATGGTGGACGCCCAGCTTCGCAGGAGGATGGAGGCGGCGGCGGTCAGCCTTGCCGAGAGGGTGGGCTACGAGGGCGCGGGTACTGTGGAGTTCCTGCTGACACCCGCCGAGGAGTTCTACTTTCTTGAGATGAACACCCGCATCCAGGTGGAGCATCCTGTTACGGAGGCCGTGCGAGGTTGCGACCTCGTCGCCATGCAGTTGTTGGTAGCGGCGGGAGAGCCTGCAGGCGAGCCCTCGGAGATACGGGGCCACGCCATCGAGTGCCGCATAAACGCGGAGAACGTGCGGCGAGGGTTCAGCCCTTCGCCCGGCATGCTCACAACGCTGCGCGAGCCCTCCGGTCCGGGAGTGCGGCTCGATAGTGGTGTCCGCGAGGGGTATACCATCCCCGCCGAGTACGACTCTCTCCTTGCAAAGCTCGTCGTCTGGGGCGAGGACCGCGAGCAGGCCCGCCGACGGATGCTCCGTGCCCTGGGCGAGTACCTCGTGGAGGGCGTGCCCACCACGATTCCCGCTCACGAGTGGATACTCCAGCACCCCGACTTCGTCTCTGGCCAGGTGGGCACCGCCTTCCTTGAGCGCGAGCTAGCGGCTCTGAGCGAGAGCTTTGCGTCGGAAGGGCCCGTAGCCCCGGACGCCGGCGCGCCCGAACAGCCGCGAGAGGCCGTCGTGGAGGTGAACGGACGGCGCTTCCAAGTGGCGGTGTACGGCCTCGGCCAGTCCGCCCCCTCCGCACAACGTCCCTCCAAGCCAAAGCTGACCTCTGTCGGTCCTGGCGGCAGGGGCTCGGGCAATACCCTCTCCAGCCCGCTCCAGGGCAACGTGATCCGTGTGACTGTCGAGGAGGGGCAGGCTGTGAGGAGCGGGGACCTGATATGTGTCATCGAGGCGATGAAGATGGAGAACGAGATTTCCGCGCACAGGGACGGCACGGTGCGCAAGCTCTTCATCTCCGCCGGCCAGCCCGTCGCGGCGGGCGCACCACTGATAGAGATCTCATAGAGGTACCGCAGGACACCAGCGCGCCATACCCTCCCTGGGGCCGGATTATGCACCACAGCGAGCGCAGAGATAAGGCAATGGCGCATGAAGGGGGGCTTGGCGCTGCCTCTGCTGGCGTGGTTTCAAAGGGGTGTTGGTGGGAGTGGGCATATTCGCAGGCGGTACGCAGATGTTGCGTAGAGACGTTGCGTGCCACGTCTCTACAGTTGTTTCGCCCTCCGCGCGCGGATATGAGGCTCAGACCTCTGCCAGCAGTGGGAGGCGTACGTCTCCGAGGCTGGTTTTGAGATCGCCCTGCCCCCCGTGTGCTCCGTGGCGAATATCTCCGCTACGCCGGCGCGGTATACCTACGCGGCCTTGCGCCGCGCGGTCTTCGCAGCCTTCTTCGTTGTCGCCTTCGCCCGAGCCTCAGCCTCGACACCGATCCAGTAGTTGTTCGGGCGCACGTACGCCGTGGGGCGGATCACCAGGCCCTGAGCGTGTACCGTCTCGGACGGGTGGACGAGGCAGACGTTCGGCGTCTCCCCGAACCGCTCGACGTATCGCTCCACCCCTTCGAGGATCTTCTCCTCCGTGGACTTCTTCTTCGTGTCATCGAACCAGAGTAGAAACATCTGCTTTTGCGCTCCTTGCTAGAACATCTGTTCTATTATAGCAGAGCGTGCAGTTCGTTTGGTCCGTTTCCGGCCTGTGAAGCTCGTCCGGCCCATCGCTTCAGGGGCAGCGTCAGGGGGAGGTCGTGAGCTGATGAAGCGCGAGCCTCAGCTACTCGCGCTGCTGTAGTGGCGCACCCCGTAGTTCCAGAACCGGTTCGTGCCCACGAGCGAGAGGCTTGCCATTAGTATGCCCGCCAGGAGCAACCGCGGGTTGATCTCCCCCCTGAGCGCCTGGGCTGGGAAGGTGGATGCGAACGCGACCGGGAAGATGAACATCAGGAAGAGCCGCACCCAACCCTTGAAGAACGTGACGGGGTAGCGTCCTGTGTCTATCAGCCAGAAGAGCACCGACTCCAGCGGCCCCGACTGGAACCAGAAGCCGAACGTTACCGCCAAGCACCACACCGAGTACAGCAGGATGAGCCCGCAGATACCGAACACGAGCGCCGCCGCGACGCGCTCCAGGCTCCACTCCACGCCCGCCATGTTGCCCGCGTATACGACCAGGCCCAGCCCGACCAGCGCGTTCACCCCCTCGGAGGGATTCACGACCCGCAGGCTCGCCAGGAACTGACTGGAGACAGGGCGCACGAGCACGTAGTCCATATCACCCTCGCGGATGTGCTCCGCGATGTTCCACATGTTCCGGGCGACCAGCAGCTCTATCAGGGACTCCGCTACGCGGAAGCAACCGAGTACCATCAGTACTTCCGCGCGCGACCAGCCTTCAACGTCCTCCGTGTAGCCGTACAGGACTCCGTACGTGAGAACAGCAATGGCGAGGCTGATGATGCCGACGAGAACGCTCACCGCGAAGCTTACGCGGTACTCCGCCTCGCGCACCAACGACATGATGGCGAACCGCCACCACAGCCTCACATAGCGCAGCATCTCTCTTTCCCTTCCTTCCTTCCTCCCGCCACCCAGGTTCACGCGCCCGCCACCGAGTACATGCGTACGCCGTAGCGCCACGCGACGTGATACGCGGCCCACAGCAGGACGCAGTAGCCCATCTGGATGGCGAACCCCAGCGCGATCTGCGCCTCCGACAGTCCGCCAATGAGCACTTCGAGTGGGAAAGAGAGCGTATACCGGAAAGGCTGAAGCAGCAGGAAGCCAGAGGACCAGTCCGGGAAGAGCGCCAGCGGGACAAGCTGCCCGGCCAGGAAGGCGCCTATAAGGTTCTTCGCCTCGATAATCCCCTTCACATCCTGTATCCAGAACGCCAGCAGCCCGGTGAGGTAGTCGAGCAGGAAGGCCACGGTCGCGGCCATCGGAAGCGAGACGGCGAACAGCAACCAGGACCACGGCTCTGCCGGCAGGCGCAGGTATTCGTGAAAGACCACGGTGACGAGCGCGACCAGGGGAAGTTGCAGCGGTAGCATTACCGCTTTCTGCCCCAGGTTATCGCCGACGTAGTGCAGGATGGCAGGCGCTGGCCGCAGCAGCAGCGGCGAGAGCTTTCCCAGGCGTATCGCGTCCGCGAGGCCGTACTCCGCAACCCAGCTAGCGGTCAGCAGCGATACGGTGGCGAGCAGCACGTAGTACGTGACGCACTGCTCCCGGTCGTACGGCAGGCTTAACCCCTGCTGGCTGACCGTGAGCCAGACGAGCAGGGAGATGGTCGGGCCGATCACCGCGCCTGTCATGTACACGAAGAAAGTGGCGCGGTACTCCAGCGTACGCATCATCGTCCGGAGTGCAAGTTGGTAGAGGAATCGTACGTTCACGACACCCCCCTCTCACCGGCTGCTTTGCCGAACACCTCGCGGATGACTTCCTCAACCGGAGGCTCCTCGATGCTCAGGTCGGCTATGCGGCCCGCCCGCAGCAGTCTGCTGGCGACCTCGGCTACCTGGTCGCGAGGAACCGCGAGGCTGACCTTCAAGGGGTCGTCGGTTGGCTGGACCGGCAGGCTCCCGATGGCGTTCAGTAACTCGTCGCGAGGAACAGGCTCGGCGTACACCGCGCTCACCAGCTTGTGCGGGGAGGTGCGCTCCACGAGGCTCGCGAGCGGACCGTCGTACCCTATCCGCCCCATGTCTATCAGCATTACCCTGGGACACAGCGCCTCGATGTCGTCCATGTAGTGGCTCGTCAGCAGTATCGTCGTGCCCTGCTGCGCGTTCAGTCCCTTCAGGAACTCACGCACCCTTGCCTGCGACACCACGTCCAGCCCTATCGTTGGCTCGTCCAGAAACAGCACGTCCGGTGCGTGTACGAGCGCGGCGAGCAGCTCCATCTTCATGCGCTCCCCCAACGAGAGCTTGCGCACCTGCACCCGGAGCAAGTGCCCTACCTCGAGCATCTCGGACAACTCATCCACCGTGGTCCGAAACTCCCGCTCGGGTATCCGGTACATCTCCTTGTGCAGCAGCAACGTCTCCATAGCGGGGATGTCCCACCACAGCATATTTTTCTGTCCCATCACAAGCGCGATGGAGCGAAGGTAGGAGGCTTCGCGGCGGGAGGGAACGTGGCCGAGCACGGAGACCGAGCCCGATGTCGGGTAGAGCAGGGCGCAGAGCACTTTGAGCGTTGTGGTCTTGCCCGCGCCGTTCGGCCCGAGGAAGCCCACGACCTCACCGGGCTGTATCTGAAACGAGATGTTATCCACGGCTCGCTTGTGCAGCGTCTCTCGTCGCAGCAAGCTCCTGAGCGAGCCGCGCAACCCCGGCTCCTTGTGGTGGTACTCGTACTCCTTGACCAGCCCCTCTACCTCGATAGCGGGGCTGTGTTGAGTTTCAGGCATAAGGAAGTAACTCCCATCAGATTGATAGTTGACGGGAGGGGGCTTACCTATCGGCGCCCCTCCCGCTGTCCATGAGCGCTACTTACCAGGACAGCGGGAGGTCGGTATCTCCGTGGCGCGTCGGCTCGAATGCCTGGCGCTCTCGGCGGCACTCGGCGGTTGTGCGTGCCTCATTCCCTTTCCTTCTGCAGGGAGCACACTGCTCACGGCGGTCATATTACCATGTCGGGGCCAGCAACAGGTGGTGGAACCACTCGCGGTTCCGACCGCCCCCCGCCCTTGTAACCGCCTCGATTGCCCTATATCATAGGCTTCGGTGGATAAAGGTGGGTAAAAGTGGGGATAAGTGGGGCGGAAAGTGGATAACTCGCTCGTCCCCCAGGGGTGAGACCAGCGGTGTTTCTAGGGCGCTTTGAGAACAGGCTCGACGAGAAGGGGCGGCTATCCATGCCGGCCAAGTTTCGCCCGCGCCTCGCGGAAGGCTTTGTAGTGACGCGCGGCTTCGAGAACTGTCTCACTATCTTCCCCATGCCGGAATGGCAGTCCCTAGCCGAGAACCTGTCCCGATTCCCCGTCACCGACCAGAAGGCACGCTCCCTGCGGCGCGTCCTCTTCGCACAGGCTGCCGACATGGAGCTGGACAAGCAGGGTCGCATGCTCATCCCCGAGTACTTGCGCGAGGTTGCAGGACTGTCGGCGGACGTAATTGTCGCGGGCATGGACGGCTACATCGAGGTCTGGGACAAAGAGCGCTGGCTGGAGATGGAGCGCGCCAACGACGAGAATGCCGCGGAGATTGCCCAATCCCTCGCCGACCTGGGAATGTAACGTGTGCTGTTTCGGCATGGACAGCACATGGCCTGGTAATGCTAGTGTGCCTCCGTTCACTGATGAGATTATGAATGGGACCGGGCTCCTCACGAGCTCGGAATGACAGACACGGGGACGTATCAACTGGAACCAGCACAGCCGTGACAATAGACTCTCACTTCCCCCACGTCTCAGTCCTGCTGGAAGAGGCTGTGCAGGCCCTCGGACCCCGTCCTGGAGGCATGTACATAGACGGCACGCTCGGCGCGGGCGGGCACGCAACTCGGGTGCTCGAGCTATCCGCGCCCGATGGTCGCCTGCTGGGGCTGGATGCCGATCCTCAGGCACTCGATATCGCACGCGCGCGCCTCGCCCCTTTCGATGACCGAGCCGTACTCGCCCACTCCAACTACCGCTACCTGCGGGATGTAGCTGCCGAGCACGGCTTCGTGCCGGCTGACGGCGTCCTGCTCGACCTCGGACTCTCCTCCATGCAGCTCGACCTGTGGGACCGGGGCTTCTCCTTTCGGCGCGACGAGCCGCTGGACATGCGCTTCGACCCGACATCCGGCGCTTCAGCGGCCGACGCCATCGAGGAGATGTCGGAGGAAGAGCTCGCCAACGTCATATACGAGTACGGCGAGGAGCATGCGAGCCGTCGCATCGCCCGCGCGATCAAGCGCTCCCGGGAGCCGGTTCGTACCTCCGGGCAGCTGGCGGATATTGTAGCGGGTGCGATGGGTGGCTCGCGCGGTCGCATCCATCCCGCCACCCGCACCTTCCAGGCGCTGCGCATCCTGGTGAACGATGAGCTTGGTGCGCTGCGGGACGGACTACGCGCGGCGGTGGACGTGCTGCGTCCGGGTGGGCGGCTCGCCGTCATCTCGTTCCACTCGCTGGAGGATCGGATCGTGAAGCAGTTCCTGCGCGACGAGAGCACTGACTGCATCTGCCCTCCCCGCCAGCCTGTCTGCACGTGCGGTCACACGCCCGCCCTGCGACTTCCCTCCCGCAAGGCCGGCAAGCCGGAGCGCGACGAAGCCCAGGCGAACCGCCGCAGCCGAAGCGCCCGCCTTCGCGCAGCCGAGAAGCTGTAGTCCAACCGACAAGGTAAAGATTTGTTCAGGAACCGTAGCGCGCAGGTGCTTCATGGCCGCACAGTGGGGGGGAGTCGCACACGCGCTAAGGGATGATAGCTCCTTCTCAGACCCTTGGCGACGCTGGCGTCCTGGCGGTCCTTCAATTCTCATCCAGACAGGAGACTCCCGTGGCAGTGCTTACCCGCGCCCCCAGGTTCGAGAGCAGTCCTATCCAGGCCGCGCGCCGGAGGCGGCAGCGGTTGCCGTGGTATTTTGAGATGGACTCCGCCACTCTGTTCATGGCAGGGGTAACCTTGCTCGGCCTCACGTGTTTGCTCTACCTGTTGCAGACTAGCCGGGTTTCGGTGCTTGGTTACGAGATACAGCAGACTCAAATTGAGCAGAAACAGGCGGCTCGCACCACCGAGAACCTGCGCTACCAGATCGAGCAGCGGGAGAGCCTTCCCGCTGTGGAGCAGTACGCACGTACCAGGCTGAAGATGAGTCCTGTAAAGGAGTACAAGTACATACGCGTGCCCGTTAACCCTGATGAGCTGCGCCTGCCTCCGCGCAGGGCCGGTCGGCAAGGTCCAGTCGTTCCTCAATCCTCCGTTCTCACGCCTGAAAGGAGCTCACGCTGATGTCGCGAGCCGCTTCTGTTGCTGGGAATGGGGTCCCTGGGCTGCCTCAGTGGCGGCTGAAGGCGATGCTGTGGGTAGCCGCGGCAGTCGCGCTCGTGCTGATGGGCAAGCTCTTCTACCTGCAGGTGCTGCAGAACAGCTTCCTCGGCGGCAAGGCCCAGGACGCGCACCTGCTGGAACGCAGGCTCGACCCGCCCCGAGGCGCGATCACCGACCGCAACGGCGTCACGCTCGCCGCGAACCGCAGCGTGTACCGCCTTACCGCCGACCCGAGTATCCTGAGTGAGGAGGCCGCGGAGGATGCCGCCGCCGCACTCGCTCCGATCGTCAAGCGACCCGTCAAAGAGCTCGAAGATAAGCTCCTGGGCGACGGGCAGTGGGTCTCGCTGGCTACGCGCCTCACACCGGAGCAGAGCCAGAAGGTGCGTGATAAGGTCAAGGACCTGAAGCTCAGGGGAATCGGCCTCGAGCCTTCCCACGCGCGCGTTTACCCCAACGGCTCCCTCGCCTCGCACGTGCTCGGCTTCTCCAACTATGAGAACGTCGGCGCGTACGGTATCGAGGGCGAGTACGACGAGTACCTGCGCGGGGAGCCGGGCAAGATGGCCGCCGAGAAGGACCCTAGCGGCAACTGGCTCGCTATCGCGCGCCAACAGATAGTCCCGCCAAAGAGTGGCGCTGAGGTCGAGCTCACGATTGACTCCACCGTACAGTACTTCGCGGAACAGGAGCTGAAGCGCACCGTGACGGAGCAGAGCGCGAAGAGCGGTACGATCATCGTGATGCGGCCTAGGACGGGAGAGGTCCTCGGCATGGCCTCCTACCCCGACTTCAAGCCGCAGGAGTTTAGCCAGGCAAAAGACCCCTCTGTCTTCGTCAACCCTGCCGTTAGCCTGCTCTACGAGCCGGGTTCGACGTTCAAGATCATCACGATGGCGACTGGACTCGCTGAGGGCGTCATCACGCCCGACACCCGCATCAACGACCGTGGCTACGTCAACGTCTACGGCCAGACCATTCGCAACTGGGACCTCCGGCCGCACCCTAACGAGAGCATGACGGAGGTGCTGATGAACAGCGCGAACGTGGGCGCCTCGTACGTCAGCAACAAGGTAGGGAAGGATGCGTTCTATCGCCGCCTGCGCCAGTTCGGCTTCGGCGCGCCCACCGGGATAGACTTGCAGGGCGAGACGGAAGGCATGCTCACCCTCCCATCGGACCGCCGCTGGTCCCCTATCAACCTCTACACGAATGGCTACGGCCAGGGCATCGGCGTTACCCCCATTCAGCTCATCACCGCTCACGCCGCGGTCGCGAACGGCGGGCTGCTGATGCGGCCATACGTGGTATCGAAGGTCGTGCGTGACGGCAAGGTGGTGCGAGAGAACAAGCCCACCGTCGTGCGGAGGGTTCTGAAGCCTGCGGTAGCCGAGACCCTGAAGGGTATGATGCAGACCGTGGTCGAAGAAGGAGAGTACCAGGTGGCACGGCTGGACGGGTACACCATCGGGGGCAAGACGGGTACGTCGTCCATACCCAAGAATGGCGGCTTCTCGGAGTACACCATCGCCTCCTTTGTGGGATACTCCTACGTAAAGGACCCGCAGTTTATCGTGCTTGTAAAGATAGACGAGCCGAAGAAGTCTAAGTGGGGCTCGGAGGTCGCGGCGCCTGCCTTCAAGAACCTCGCCCGGCGGCTGTACGCCTACCTGAACATGCCGCCCGACAAGAATACGACGGGATTTCGCGACCGCGCCACGGCTCCGTAGGGTAATATAAGACGATGTTCTCACTGCGTGATATCGAGTTGGCAACTGGCGGCGACGTCATCGCGGGTCCTGGCGTAGATGCGGACTCGGCTTTTGAGGGCGTCGCTATAGACCACCGGGAGGTCGCGCGGGGCCACCTCTTCGTCGCCATTCGGGGCGAGCGGGTGGACGGCCATCTCTATATTCCGGGGGCGGTGAGCAACGGCGCCCGTGCTGTGCTGCTCTCCAACCTCCCGGTGGAGCCGCCGCCCACAGGCGTTGCGTACGTGCGGGTGCCGGACACGGTGCGGGCGCTCGGGCAGCTAGGCGCGTACTGGAGGCAGAAGATGCCGGCGCGAGTGGTGGGTATCACCGGCAGCGTCGGCAAGACGAGCACTAAGGAAGCGCTCGCCTCTGTCCTGAGTGGTCGCTACACCACTGTGCGCAGCAAGAAGAGCTTTAACAACGAGATTGGCCTGCCCCTCGCACTCCTTTCACTAACGCCGGACGTTCAGGTTGCTGTGCTCGAGATGGGGGGCGCGTACGCGATGGGGGAGATTGAGTATCTATGCTCCCTTGCCCGCCCGCAGGTTGGGGTGGTGACGAACGTTGGCTACGCCCACGTTGGTCGCATGGGCTCCATCGAGCGCATCGCGGAGAACAAGTCCGAGCTCGTGCGCTCCCTTCCGCCTGACGGCCTCGCCGTCCTCAACCGCGACGACCCCCGCGTCCGCAAGATGTCAGATATCGCTCCGTGCCCGGTGCTCTGGTACGGCCTGTCCGAGGACGCCGATGTACGGGCCGACGAGGTGCAGGGCGCGGGCCTCAAAGGTATCCGGTTCCGGCTGCGTATTCGAGACAGAGTGTACCCGGACGTCCGAGCGCCACTCCTGGGGAGGCACAGCGTCCATACCGTACTCGCCGCCGCTGCCGTGGCCCACGCGGAGGGGATGGATGATCAGCAGATACTTTCCGCGGTGCTCAGGCTCGACCCAGGACTGCGGCTCCTTGTAACCCCAGGGGTGAACGGCAGCACGCTGCTCGACGATACCTACAACGCGAACCCAGCCTCTGTACTCGCCGCGCTGGACCTTCTTGCCGACGTAGATCTCAATGGTCAGGGACGAAAGGTCGCGGTCTTGGGTGATATGGCGGAGCTTGGAGACTACGCGCCGGAGGGCCACAGGACGGTAGGCGCACGGGCCGCGGAGGTTTGTTCTTTGCTCTACGCCGTAGGGCCGTTGAGCCGCGAGACGGCCCTGGCCGCGGAAGGGGCAGGGCTCGACCCGGCCTGCGTGCGCCGGGTTGATACGGCGGAAGAGGCCCTGCATGAGCTGAGAAACGTGCTGAGGGAAGGCGATATGGTGCTGCTCAAAGGATCAAGGGCGATGGCGCTCGACAAGCTGGCTGGAGCGCTCGCTGCAACGGGGACGGGGGTAGTGTAGTGGTTTCAGGGTTGATAGACGCACCTGTCGTGGTAGGCGTGGCGCTCTTCCAGGCGCGAAACGCCACTGCCGAAGTCATCCGGGAGGCGCTCTTCCTGGCTGGTCTCGCCTTCATAGTGACATGGCTCGTTGGCAGGCCCACTATTGACCGGCTCAATAAGATGGGTATCGGCAAGAAGATCCGTGTCGAGGGTCCCAGCAGCCACATGGTAAAGCAGGGCACGCCTACAATGGGTGGCATCATGATCGTCCTCGGGGTGTTTGTGGTCAACGCGGTATTCAACAGCGTCGGCCAGGGACGCCTCTCTATCCTCCTCCCCATGCTCGTTGTGCTGTCATCAGGCATCCTTGGGGCGGTGGACGACTTGCTAAACATCTCGGGCGGCAAGCGCACTGGTATTACGGCTCGGTTCAAGTTCTCCTGGCTGTTCCTCTTCGCTACCGCCGCTGCGCTGACCCTCTGGTGGCCCAGTGGGCCGTTCAAGCTCGATAGCATCAACGTGCCGATACTTGGTCGCTATGCCATGGGGGTGTGGTACGTGCCCGTGGCAATCCTCTGGATCGTCGGCTTCAGCAACGCCGTGAACCTGACCGATGGACTAGATACCCTCGCAGGCGGCCTGCTCGCGCTGGCATTCGCTGCGTACGGAATCATAGCCTTCCTGCAGGGACAACCCTTCCTCGTAACGCTCTGCTTCACTACGGTAGGTGCGTTGCTCGGCTTCCTCTGGTACAACGCTCATCCCGCTCAGGTGTTTATGGGCGACACAGGAACGCTCTCGCTCGGCGCGCTGCTCGCTGTCGTAGCGTTGATGACGGGCCAGTGGCTCCTTTTGCCGGTTGTAGGTGCTGTCTTCGTCGCGGTCGCCCTGAGCGTTATACTGCAGGTCTCGTACTTCAAGCTCACAGGCGGCAAGCGCCTGTTCAAGATGGCGCCCCTACACCACCACTTCGAGCTGATAGGATGGGCTGAGACGCAGATAGCGATGCGTTTCTGGCTGATGGGCATGGTTGCCGCGATGCTGGGCGTAGCTCTGGCCCTCGTATGAGCCTCGACCTTCTGAACCTGCGCGGCAAGCGGGCGCTCGTACTCGGTCTGGGTGTACACGGCGGCGGCGCAGGCGTGGCCCGCTTCCTCTATGAGCAAGGAGCCGTTGTTACCGCCACCGACCTGCGCCCGCCTGAGAAGCTGGCGGAGGGACTCGCCGTACTCGAAGGCATGGACATCCGGTACGTGCTGGGAGAGCACCGCGAGGAGGACATACTCGGCGCGGACTTCATCGTCCGCAATCCCGGTGTCCCAAGAGAGTCGCCCTGGCTCGAACTGGCCCGCTCTCATGGCGTTCCCGTCGTGATGGAGATGAACCTGTTCTGGGCGCGCTGCCCGGCTCCCATAACGGCCATCACCGGCTCCAAGGGTAAGAGCACGACCACAGCGTGGCTGGGCCACATCCTTCGGCTTGGCAGGCCGGATACCGTCGTCGCCGGCAACCTGCGCGTCTCCGCGCTCGAGGCGCTGCCGTCAATCCAGCCCGACACACCGGTGGTTCTCGAGCTCTCCAGCTGGCAGCTTGAGTCGTTCGGCGAGACGCGGATCGCCCCGCACGTTTCGTGCGTCACCAATATCACCCCGGACCACCTCAACCGCTACCGGGACATGGAGGACTACGCCGACTCCAAGCGAGAGATACTCCGCTACCAGAAGCCTGATGATGCCGCCGTTCTCAACTCTGACGACCGCGTGGTGCGCGGGTTTGCAGCGGATACCGAGGCGCGCGTGAGGTGGTTCGGAAGCGGTCCGTTGCCCGGCGAGGGTGTCTGCCTGTCAGGAGAGGAGCTGGTGTCCACAGCGCACCCGGCGCACCCCCTGGTGAGCCTGAATGAGCTGCGGCTTCCGGGCAGGCACAACGTTCACAACGCCGCCGCCGCCGTGACCCTCGCTCTGTCGCTCGGTGTCCCGCGCGAGCAGGTAGCCGAGGGGCTGCGAACCTTCGCGGGCCTGCCCGACCGGATGGAGCTCGTCGCGGAGATACAGGGCGTGCGTTACGTCAACGATACCACGAGCAGCGTGCCCACTTCCACGGTTGCCGCGCTCAACAGTGTGGAAGGGGGTGTCGTCCTCATCGCCGGGGGAGCATCCAAGCGCGTGCCGTTCGGTGAGCTTGCGGAGGAGATCTGCCGCCGCGTATCGCGCCTCGTGCTGCTCGAAGGCACTGCTACTCCGGAGTTGCAAACAGAAGTTTACAGCCGCTGCCCTTCCCTCGCTACCAGCCTGCATGGGGACATACAATCCGCCGTGGAAGCAGCCTGCGAGGCGGCGAGACCGGGCGACACCGTCCTGCTCTCCCCCGCGTGCGCCAGCTTCGGTATGTTCGACAACGAGTTCCAGCGCGGCGAGCTCTTCCGGCGCGCGGTGCGGGAGCTCGCCGCGGGGGGGTAGTGGAGCGATTCACCGCAGAGCGCGCGCAGATCGCGGAGTGTCAGGAAGAACAATTATCACGTCCTTCACTGGCGCTCAGGATGACAACGAATATGTGTGCGAGCGGAAATCATATTATCTTGTTCCGCAGGCTCCCCCGCATTGCAGCAGTCCATACCCAGTTTCTCCGCGTGCTCCGCGGTGATTACACATAGGGAGGTGTGGTGATGGCCATCAGAAGCGTTCGGTCGAGGTTGGCGGATGCACGGCCGCCGGACAGGTGGGTGCTCGCGCCTATCGTGGCGTTGTGCATGCTCGGCATGCTGATGATCCACAGCATCACCGCGACGCAGGCTTTCCTCAACTACGGCTCCTCCTCGTACTACCTTCTCAGGCACCTGCAGTGGCTTCTCGTGGGCGCCTTCGCTCTGTACGTTTTCAGTCGCATAGACTACCACCGCTGGCGTCGTTTCAGCGTACCCATGATGCTCGTGGCGCTCGTGGCTCTGACCGTTGTGCTGTTCGCTCCCCCATCCATCAGCCCATACATCAATGGCGCGAACAGGTGGCTCCGGTTCGGGCCGCTTCAGGGACAGCCGAGCGAGTTCGCGAAGCTCGCGTTCGTCATCTACGCCGCTGACTGGCTCTCCTCCAAAGGAGAGACCGTCCGCAACCTCTGGTACGGCCTGATACCCTTCGGCATCATCTTGGGGCTCCTCGTCGGGCTCATAATCCTTGAGCCGGACATGGGCACGTCCCTCGTCGTCATCGCGATAGGCGGGAGCATGTTCTTCGTCGCTGGGGCGCACCTGCTGCAGTACCTGGGTGGGGCGCTCATCTCTATCCTCGCGCTCGCCGGACTTATCGCCGTTGAATCGTATCGGCTGAAGCGCCTGACCATCTTCCTCGACCCATGGCGAGACCCGTCGGGCGATGGATATCAGCCGATCCAGGCGCTGCTCGCGCTCGGCAGCGGCGGGATAGCTGGCCTTGGGCTTGGCGTGGGCCGCCAGAAGTTCGGCTGGCTGCCGGAGGCGCGCACGGACTCCATCATGGCCGTCGTGGGAGAGGAGTTAGGCTTCTTCGGGACGGGCCTCGTGCTCGTGCTTGTGCTCACCGTCGCGATCCGGGGATACCGTGTGGCCCTGCGCTCCTCGGACCCGTTCGGCGCGCTGCTTGCTACGGGCATCACGGGCTGGATCGTGTTCCAGTCGCTGCTCAACGTCGCGGTGATAACGCTTACAGTGCCGTTCACCGGCATCCCGATGCCCTTCATCTCGTTCGGCGGCACCTCGCTCGTCGTGCTCCTCGCGGCCGTTGGGATACTGCTCAACGTGAGTCGCCACATGCGCGAACCGGATCCGTCCGACGAACGGCGTCGCGCGAGGCGGCGCAACCGGCGCTCCCGCTGGGCTGTGGAAAGCGAGGTAGGGGTATAATGGCTCAGCTTACTGTGCCGCCCACCGTGCTGCTCGTGCCCCTCCTGGTTCTGGGCGCACTTGTCGGCTTTCGCCGATTGTGGCCGCGGGAGACCATAACGGGCCTCGCGCTCGCCGTCGTCCTCGTCGCGTTCGAGACACTGGTGGGCCTCGTGCTCGGGGTCCTGCGGCTCGTTGCGCGGCTGGCCGCGGAGGTTGCAGGGGCAGCGGGAGTCCGTGCGCCGAATCTGGAGCGGGTGGTGAACGGGCTGCCGTACAGCCTGGTTGTGCTGGTGTGTACACTGTTGTTTCTGGTTGGAGCTTACTGGATGGGGAACCTGCTGCGTAACGCCAGCGGGATGTCGAGGTTGGGAAGGCTTGCGGGCGCACTCGTGGGCGCCCTGAACGTCCTGCTGCTCGTCGCCATCATCAGCGCCCGTGCGCCCGAGATTCTGGGTGCGGAGCGCTTGCGCCGGCTGTTCCTGGTACCTGGGGCTGGTCGTGGTGTGGACGTGCAGGTGTCCCCGTTCCCTTCCTCTGCTGTGCTCGCCCAGTGGAGCGCGTACGCCGTGGTGCTGCTCGTGCTCGTAGCGTTTGGCTGGGCTGTCACGCGCCTGCCCAGGTTGAAGGGGTAACGGTGGCGGGCTCAATACTCACGCACACTCACTTCGTAGGCATCGGCGGGGCCGGCATGAGCTCGCTCGCTGCCATACTTCTGCAGGTGGGCGAGGCTGTGAGTGGCTGCGACCTCGCGCCCGGCCCCTCAACCCTGCCCCTTGCCGCCAGGGGGGTCCGCATCGAGACGGGTCACAGCCCCGAGCATCTGGAGGGTGTGGATAGGCTCGTGGTAACGGGGCCTGCCATGGGCCGCGAGGAGGTGACGCGCGCCCGCGAGCTTGGCCTGCCCGTGCTCAAGCGCGCCGAGCTGCTGGGCACGCTGATGAACGAGCGCCGCGGCATCGCCGTAGCGGGCACTCACGGGAAGACGACTACGACGAGCCTGCTCGCGGCGATGCTTATCGAGAGCGGACTCGACCCTACTGTCCTCGTGGGCGGTGTGCCCGCCGGTTGGGAGTCCGGAGGCCGGTACGGTCGGGGCGAGTGGATGGTCGCCGAAGCCGATGAGTACGACCGCTCGTTCCTTCACCTGCACCCTGAGGTCGCTATTGTTACGGGCATCGAGATGGACCACCCCGATATCTACTCCGATCTGGAGGAGGTCAAGGACGCATTTGGAAGCTTCCTCGGCGGCATGCATCAAGGCGGCATCGCCTTCGTCCGCGCTGCCTCGCCCACCGCGCTCCATGTCGCCCGGCAGGTGGCAGGCCGACAGGGGCTGAGTATACAGACGTACGGCGCGGTTCAGGATGCTGACTGGTCCCCAGTTGTGCTGCACAGAACCGAGGGCTACACCCACTTCGAGGTGCGCCATCGCGAAGTCGTCATTCCTGACCTGCGCACCGCGCTCCCCGGTGACTACAACCTCGACCACGCCACTGCCGCTGCCGCCGTAGCGCACACTGCGGGGGCAAGCGACGAGGGCATCCGCGCCGCGCTGGCGCACTTTCATGGGGTGGGACGCCGGTGGGAGACGAAGGGAGAGGCGCGTGGCGTGCTCGTGGTAGATGACTACGGGCATCACCCGGCGGCGGTCGAGGCGATGCTGCGCAACGCCCGCGAGCGCTACCCCGACCGCAAGCTCTGGGTCGTGTTCCAACCCCACACTTACAGCCGCACCCGGCAGCTGCTTCACGAGTTCGCGCAGGCGCTGCGTCTCGCGGACCGCGCGTACGTGCTCGACGTGTACGCTGCCCGCGAGCAGCCGGACCCCGAGGTATCGGCCGAGCGCCTCGCGGGCCTGGTGGATGGCGCGATCTACGCTGGTGATGTCTCGCAGGCGAGCCGTCGAATAGCCGCCGACATCGGTCCGGGTGTGCTTCTCGTGACTATGGGTGCCGGAGACGTGACGAATCTCGGCCCAAACGTGCTTGAGCTGCTACGGGCGGGGGAGGCCAGATGACTCGGCTCGGAGGCGATGTGCGGATACCGGAGATCGAGACGAAGGTGCTCCTGTCCAAACATACCTCGGTGAAGGTTGGCGGCCCCGCGGACCTCTTCACGGTCGTGAAGAACAGCGCCGAGCTGGAGCAGGCTGTCCGCCGGGCGCTGAGCGAAGGTTGGCGATATCTCATCCTCGGTTCCGGCAGTAACGTCGTGGTGGGGGACGGTGGCTATCGTGGCTTTGTTATAAAGAACATCAGCCGTGGCCTGCGGGTGCTGGGCGAGAAGGACGGCGGGGTGGAGATCGAGCTGGAGAGTGGCACGTTCCTGCCCACGGCAGCCAAGAAGCTCGCCGGGCAGGGGCTGGCGGGGCTGGAGTGGGGTGTGGGCATACCCGGCACGGCGGGCGGGGCGGTCGTGGGCAACGCGGGCGCGTACGGTGGCGTCACCGACGAGACGCTCACGGAGATAGATGGCCTGGACCCCCGTGGCGAGGTCGTGACTGTCGCTAACGAGGACCTTCGCTTTGAGTACCGCAGCAGCTCCATCAAGCGCGGCGAGCTACAGCTGCCCGTCGTGCTCCGTGTGCGCCACCGCCTCCGGCGCGAGGAGCCGGACGCCATCAACGCACGCATCCAGAACTTCCTCGGGGAGCGGAAGCGCAAGCAGCCCGTCGAGCCGAGCGTTGGTTCCACCTTCAAGAACCCACCCGGCACTCACGCCGGCATACTCATCGAGAGCCTCGGACTGAAGGGCACACGCATCGGTGGAGCAATGGTTAGCCCGAAGCACGCCAACTACATCATCAACACCGGCGACGCCTCCGCGTCCGACGTGCGGGCGCTCGTGGACAGGGTGCGAGAGGTTGTGTGGGAACGCGCCCGCGTGCGTCTGGAAACGGAGATCGAGTTCAAGGGAGAGTGGCTATGAACCATGACATCAGCCTGCTGCTCCTGTTCGGCGGCCGTTCCGCCGAGCACGACGTGAGCGTGGCGAGCGCGGTTGCGATGCTGCAGGCGCTTCAGGGGTCCGGGATCAACGTGGTGCCACTCGGCATCTCCAGGGAAGGCAAGTGGCGGCTGGGTGACCGGGCCACCCGGATGCTCGGCGAGGGCGCCTTGTTCTCTTCGAACACCGACGTGCGCGCTCTCGTGCCTGTCCAGGATGAGTCCCCCAGGAGCGTTGCGGAGGCGTTGCAGACGGTCAATGTCGTCTTCCCGCTGCTGCACGGTCCGTACGGTGAGGACGGCACGGTTCAGGGGATGCTCGAGCTGGCGGACGTGCCGTACGTCGGGGCCGGGGTACTCGGCAGCGCTCTCTCGATGGACAAGCTCGCGATGAAGGCCGCCTTCCAGGCTGCTGGGCTGCCGGTCGCGCCATACGTGGGAGTGCTGCGCTCGCGCTGGCGGCAGTCCCCTGAGCACGTCGAGGAAGAGTTGGACGCGCAGTTCGGCTATCCGATGTTCGTGAAGCCCGCGAACATGGGATCGAGCGTAGGCATCACGAAGGTACACGATCGGTCGGAGCTACGCCCTGCGCTGGAGCTTGCGGCGCGCTACGACCGACGCCTCGTTGTCGAGAAGGGGCTGGAGGCGCGGGAGTTGGAGTGCGGTGTGCTCGGCAACGACGAGCCCGAGGCGTCAGTGGTCGGGGAGATCCTGCCGGGGGCGGAGTATTACGATTTCGAGGCGAAGTATGTGGGCGAGAACAGCCGTTCGGTGATTCCCGCTGAGCTCCCCGGGGACATATCCGTAGAGATACGCTGCCTCGCCGTCCGGGCGTTTCAGGCCGTTGATGCCGCCGGCATGGCGCGCGTGGACTTCTTTCTTGTGGGCGAGCGCGAGATTTACATCAACGAGATCAACACCATTCCGGGCTTCACGCCGATAAGCCAGTTCCCGATGCTGTGGAAGGCGACTGGGCTCGAATATCCCGCTCTTGTGCGCCGTCTGGCAGAGCTTGCGCTCAACCGGCACGCCGACCGTCATGAGCAGGCGCACGTGGAGAGGCAGGAGGCACGCTGATGGCTCGTATGTTCTGGCTGACAGTTGGCGCACTCTTCGCGCGCGAGCGGCGGCCCGCCGAACGCAGGCGCACCGGGCGCGGCAGGCTATCGCGCACGGCCGGTCTCCTGCTCGTACTGCTGGCCCTGGTGGGCTCGTACCTCGCGCCGCGGACGGAGGCGCTCAAGGTACAGCGTGTTCAGGTAGAGGGCGCGGATCCTGGCAGCGTCCCCGAGATCAGGCAGAAGAGCGGCGTGATCGGCGAGAGCTTCTGGCTCGTGCGAGCGGGCGACGTGGAGAAGCGCCTGGAGCAACTGCCGTACGTCTCGCGCGCGAACGTGGACAGGGGTTTGTTCTCCACGAGTGTGAGCATCCGTATCGAGGAGCGCGCCGCGCAGGCCGTCTGGCGCAACCCCTCCGGCGCGTACCTCGTGGACGACACCGGCCTCGTGCTCCAGAAGCTTGTGACCACGCCGCGGCTGCCGATCCTCGAGGTAGCCGACCCCCGTCCCCTCCGGCCCGGAGAGAAGGTTGATGCCAGTCAGATAGCCTTCGCGCTCGCGCTGTACGATGCACTGCCCGTTGAGCTGCGGCCCGTCGCGGAGAAGCTGAAGTGGGACCAGGGCAAGGGCTATCAGTTGGTCTCCAGCGGAGGCTGGACCGCGGTCCTTGGCGATGCTACCCAATCAGAGGTCAAGCTCGAGGTGCTCCGGCGGGTGCTCGCCCGTGGTGGCGTCACCCTGGTTGACGTTAGCTCTCCCACCACGCCGTACTACCGAAAGGGTGGCCGGTAGCGCGGCGTGAGCGTAGGCGCGCGGGCTGCTCCATGTCCCGCGCCTCTTCGGTGTGCCCCGCCACGCACGGTGGCGGCTCAGAGCACGGGTCAGTTCTCGAAGACGTTGCTCCGGTGGATCGGGTAGCCACTGTTCAGGCAGTCGGCCTCCGAGCGCAGGGTCTGGGGTTCGTAATTGCGTGGCACGACTACGTAGTTGAACTGCCACACCGGGCTGTACTGCTCCATAGCCGGGGATGGAGTCGTAGATGTTGAACTGGCCCTCGACGCGATCCGGCTCTCGCACCAGCTTGCCGCTCTCATCCAGCTCGACCTCGTACACGACCTGGTATTCCTGGGCTACCTTGTTCACAGCGGGGTCAATCTCGAGCTCACCGGACTCAACGCCGAACACTATCTTGCCGTCGAACCAGACCCGCTCAATCGTGAGGCCGTGGGGGTTGTTGTAGTCGAGAGCCTCCACGCCGTGCTCGTTGAAGCCCGCGCCGCCACCTGGGGATGGTTGTCCGCTTCTGAACACCCACCTGCCTTCCTGCTCATCCTCCGGCACGGGCGCCTGGTCTGCAGCGCGACTCTCGGGCTCGTTCGCCATTCCTGTACCTCCTGCCAGCTCGGCTACTCAAGTCGGCTAATAGTACAGCGTTCGGGCACCCGGCACAAGCGCGCCGTCGAAGTCACCCACGTACTGTAGAGACGTTGCACGCAACGTCTACCGGCAACGTCTGTTGCAACACCCGACTTTGGAGACGACCCCGTGCGGCTGATGAGCGTTGCACGCAACGTCTGTTGCAACGTCTCCTGCCCAAGTATTCGGAAGGTTATGGCGCTCGCAGAGTCGCCGTGAGCAACCGCTGCAGCCGCTCCTGGGAGAAGTTGCCGAGGAGCCTGCCGTTCAGCGCGACCGAGACCGACCCTGTCTCCTCGCTTACGACTATCGCCAGCGCGTCCGATGTCTCCGTGATGCCGAGCGCTGCGCGGTGCCTGGTTCCCCGGTCCCCGACTACCTGCAGGTTGTCGCTCAAGGGTAGCACGCTCCCGGCGGCGATGATCCGTCCCTGGCTTATGATAATCGCCCCGTCGTGCAGCGGGCCGCCGGGCACGAAGATGCTCTCGATGAGGCCGGGGTTCACCTCCGCATCAAGTCGCGTGCCGGTGTCCGCGACATCTTCCAGGTGAGTGTTGCGTTCCACGACTATGAGTGCCCCGATGCGCCTCGCGGCAAGGTCGAACACAGCCTTCGCGATGTTCTGCGCCACGGCCTCGTACTCTTCCGGGTCGTGGTGGGGCAGCAGCCCCTGCAGGCTTGTAGACGTGCCGAGGCGCTCAAGAGCCCGGCGCAGCTCCGGCTGGAATATCACGGGAATGGCGACCAGAAAACCAGGCAGTATTGCTCGCTGTATCAGGAAGTCGAGGGCGGGCAGGCGTATCCTGCCGAGCTGGAACAGAGTTCCCAGGGCGACGGAAGCGACGAGCAGGACTGCCAGCCCGCGCAACACAGGGACAGCCCTCGTGCCTCCCACGACGCCGAGCAGCCAGTAGAACACAGCCGCAACGGCGAGCACGTCGAGCAGGGCGATGAGCGGGCCGACCTGGTTCAGGCGGTCGAGCACCTCGGACACGCGAAAGAAGCTCCTTGGCTAACCTACTAGGAGCAGTATAGCACTCCAAGAGTGCCTGGCGACCTTCGGGCGGCGCCGTCCCACTGACCGTATTTGATATCAACCGTTCGGGGTTACTTCCTGTAGCTCGTCCGTGCCCGTGGACGCGGGGTGGAAATCTGTCCGCCTCGCCGATGGTCGGGCACCCCCTCCAGCATGACCCGAGTTACCAGTGTTCGGTCGGATATCCGCGACTGGATTCGACCATCTATCAGGTCGAGGTCCTGGTTCGTCGTGATAACTGTCGGCAGTTGAGCGTTGTAGCGGTGGTTGACTACCTGAAAGAGCTTCTCGCGCGCCCACGTCGTGGCGTTCTCGGTGCCGAGGTCATCGAGCACCAGCAGGGGAACGCTGCGGATGGTTTCGAACCGCTCGTCGTAAGTCGAGTCCGAGTTGGGGTTGAAAGCCTCGCGCAAGTGGTCGAGCAAGTCTGGCACTATCATGAAAAGGCTCTTGAGTCTGCACACGCGGATGGAGTGGTTGGCGATTGCCGCGGCCAGATGAGTCTTTCCGCTGCCATAAGGTCCCTGCAGAAGCATCCAGCCGGAGGGAGCCTCAGCGTACTGCTTGCATTTGTCAAAAGCTTCCTTGGCGACCGGGTGTACGCGCGTGTCGAACTGCTCGAAGGTCTTTTCGGAGAACGCCTCCATGTTACTCAGAGCTTCGAGCTCACGCAACGCCAGCTCCTCCGTCTCCGCCATGCGGCACTCGCACGGCACAAGCATCCCGAAGCGCGGGTCTCCCACCGGCACGTCCATACGCAGAAAGCCCGCGCCCCCACACATGCCGCACACATCGGGCTGAGGACGCTTCGGTATGTTGTTGCCGGTCGGTATCCGGTCGGATAGCTGCTGCAGCAGGTCTCCCAGTCGTTTAGCCATTACGCGCTACTCCGGTTGCCGCATGGATTCGAGGTCCGCGAACTTGGTAGTATCCCTGAAGAACCGCAGGGGCACTACGCCAACGGGTCCGTTGCGGTGCTTGGCGACCTGAATCTCCGCGATGTTCTTCTTGTCCGTCTGCGGGTTGTAGAGTTCCTCGCGGTAAATAAACATCACAATGTCTGCATCCTGCTCAATGGAACCGCTTTCCCTCAGGTCCGAGAGCATCGGCTTGTGGTCGGCGCGCTGCTCGACAGCGCGGCTGAGCTGGGAAAGAGCGACGACGGGCACGTTCAGCTCGCGGGCGAGCTGCTTCAGACCGCGGCTTATCTCTGAGATCTCCTGAACGCGGTTGTCTGTGCGCCCGCCCTGCATAAGCTGCAGGTAGTCTATGAGGATGAGGTCCACGCCGGTCTGGGCGTGCAGACGCCGCGCCTTGCTCCGGAGCTCCTGTGACGATGCCCCCGCGCTGTCATCAATGTAGATGGGCGCCTCTGCCAGCCTGCCGAACGCCTGGGTGAGCACGCCCCACTCGTCCTCGTCAAGGTACCCCATTCGAAGGCGGTGAGAGTCAATACCCGTCTCCATCGAGAGGAGGCGCAGCACCAGCTGCTCAGCGCTCATCTCCAGGCTGAAGATGCCAACGGGCTGGTTGTGCTTGATCGCCGCGCCCGCGGCGAGGCTGAGAGCGAACGAGGTCTTGCCTACGCTCGGCCGGGCCGCGATGATGACCAGGTCGGAGCGCTGGAGGCCGCCCGTCAGCTGGTCAATGTCGTGGAAGCCGGTCGGCACCCCCACGATCTCGCCGCGGTGCTGGTGGAGGTAGTCGAGCCGGTCGAAGAACTGCGCGAGCGCGTCGCGCAGGGTGACAAAGTCCTTGCCGCTGCGGCGCTGCGCTACCTTGTACAGCGCCTGCTCCGCGCGGTCAAGCGCCTCGCCTACCTCGGAGTCGTCCTCGTACCCGATGCCTGCTATCTGGCTGCCGGCCTCGATGAGCCGCCGCAGGGTGGCGGTGTGCTCCACCCTGCGACCGTAGTACTCGACATGCACGCTCGTCGGCACGGAGTTCATCAACCACGTGAGGTAGCTCGCACCGCCCACCTGCTCCGCGATGCCGCGGCGCGACAGCTCCTCGTGTATCGTGATCACGTCGGGCGGCTCCCGTCGGTTGTACAGCTCCAGGACCGCCTCGTAGATGCGCGCGTGTGCTTCCCGGTAGAAGTCATCCACGCGCAGGAAGGGCGCGACCTTTATGATCGCGTCTCGATCGAGCAGGAGGCTGCCCAGCAACGATTGCTCGGCGTCAATGCTATGGGGGGGCAGCTTCTCCAGCGTCTCGATCAACCGTTATGCCTCCGCTTCAACTATCACCTTCACCACGGGTGAGTGGGTCGCGCTCAGGCGCACTGGTACCTCGTACGTGCCTAGCACGTGGATCGGCTCATCGAGGAGCACGCGGCGCTTGTCCACTTCCATGCCTAACTTGCGGGCGAGGACGTCCGCGATGTCGCTGTTCGTCACCGAGCCGTACAGCCGGCCCTCTTCGCCCGCGCGGACGCGGAACGTGATCTGCTGGCCCTGAATACGACCCGCGACGGCTGCTGCCTGCGCCTCTTCCTTCTCCTGCTTGCGCTGGGCGGCCTGCTGCGACTGCTGGATCTGCTTCAACGCCGCCGTAGTTGCCGGAGTGGCGAGCTTGCGGGGCAGCAGGTAGTTGCGCGCGTAGCCGTCCGCCACGTCCTTGACCGTGCCCGGCCCGCCAATCCCCGCGACTTCTTGTAGGAGTACGACCTTCACTTGCCTCTTCCTTTCTCCCTTGATGGGAGCACTACTAATCCTATGCCGCGCATGGTGTGGTTGCAACGGCCACCGAAATGGTACGCGCCACTTGAAGTTATAGTCAAGGAGGTGTACGGTGCGTCGCGCGCCGCATTACTTACGTACGTAGCCTCTACGCTCTCTGTGTGCTTTGCTGTAGGTATCGGGGCTACTCGCTGTCACCCGCCGCCATCTGGCTGAGGGGGCAGAGGTCGCACAGG
>JADDPP010000130.1 GCA_016781845.1 Rubrobacter sp. | reverse complement strand
CCCTTATGTTATGGTGAAACCGATGGTTTGAGTGCTCGCCGCGCCAACTCGCCCACACCACTTACCCGCGCGGGGCAACGCGACGTTAGACTCGAAAGCGGCCTCGCCCTCCCTCGGCGCTCTCTGCCGTTAACTACTCCGCTACTCCGTGTGGAACACCTCGGGTATCCGCTTCCACCACTCTCCCGGCTCGCGGTCGGGCACAGGCTCCTGCATCGGGTCCGTGATTCTCCACCACTCCTGCGTCTTCGGGTCCGCCTTCATCTTCGCCATGTCCGCCTAGTAGTCTTCGCCGACGTACTCGAAGTACGCGAACAGAAGGTTCTCGTGCCGGAATATCGAGTAGTTCCGCATGTTGCACTCGTGTATCATCGCCAGCACCTCCGGCCATACCGCCCGGTGTATCTTCTCGTACTCCTCGACGCTCTCCGGCTTGATACCAATCACCTGGCCGAATCGCTGCACGGGTTGCTCCTGCATGTCACCCTCCCAATACTACGTACGGCCCGCATTCTACCCCAGTTCGCAGGCATTCACCCTACCCAGTCCTCGTCCCTCAGTGCTTCTGTTATGATGCGGCCATTCACCCTGCACCTGGATAGGAGATTTCGTGATGGCAACCACATCCGCGCAGCCTGCGACCGAGAAAGGCGACACGAGCTGGTTCACCAGCGACCGCTTCGGACTCTTCATTCACTGGGGCACGTACAGCCTCGCTGCCCGCCATGAGTGGGTTCGTCAGCGCGAGCGCATCCGCGACGAAGAGTACGACAAGTACTTCCAGCACTTCAACCCCGACCTCTACGACCCGAATGTGTGGGCGCGGGAGGCGAAGAACGCGGGCATGAAGTACTTCGTCATCACCACCAAGCATCACGAAGGCTTCTGCCTCTGGGACTCCGACTTCACCGACTACAAGGCCACCAATACCCCCTACGGCCGGGATGTCCTCACCCCCATGGTTGAGGCATTCCGCGGCCAGGGCCTCAAGGTCGGCTTCTACCACTCCCTCATTGACTGGCATCACCCCAAGTTCCCGGTGGACGGCCTCCACTCGCAGCGGGATGACGAGGAGTTCATTGCCGCGAACCAGAACCGGGACATGGCGAAGTACCGCGAGTACCTCCACGGCCAGACGCGCGAGCTGCTAACACGGTTCGGCAAAGTGGACATCATGTGGTTCGACTTCTCGTACCCCGGTCGTGTCTGGGGCGGTAAGGGGCGCGACGAGTGGGGCTCCGAGCATCTAGCCGCCATGGTGCGCGAGCTCCAGCCCGGCATCATCCTGAACGACCGCATTGACCTTCCGGAGTCCGCCGACATCCGCACCCCCGAGCAGTACCAGCCGCGCGCCCCCATGACCGCGCCCGACGGCACGCCCGTCGTCTGGGAGGCGTGCCAGACCCTCACCGGCTCCTGGGGCTACAACCGAGACAATCTCGACTGGAAACCCGTTGACATGCTCGTCCGCATGCTCATAGACTCAGTCTCCAAGGGCGGCAATCTGCTGCTCAACGTCGGCCCTAACGGACGCGGCGAGTTCGAGCCGCGAGCCCTGGAGCGTTTGCGCGGCATCGGCGAGTGGATGCGCCTGCACGCTCGCTCCATCTACGGCTGCGGCCCGAGCGAGTTCACCCCTCCCCCCGACTGCCGCCTGACGCAGAACGGCGACAGGCTGTACCTGCAGATCTTCTCCTGGCCCTTCCTCCACATCCATCTTGAGGGCATGGCCAGCAGGGTGGAGTACGCCCAGCTCCTCAACGATGCCTCCGAGGTGAAGATGCTGGAGCTTGAC
>JADDPP010000419.1 GCA_016781845.1 Rubrobacter sp. | reverse complement strand
GCCCCGTGCGGGAGCCTGGTGCCCCTCCCGAAGGAGCCATGGTCGCTGATAACTGTCTCCGGATGATCACCCATCTGACCGGGGACGGTGCCCATCGAATCGGTCGCACCCGGGGTCACTACCAACGGCGCCGGTCGCCGCACGATTTTTCAACAGCCTGAACCCGTGGGCGTCGTGACCACACACCGTCACCACATCCGGTGCAGAACGCGTCAGTTCGGTGGTCGTCCGCGCGAGAGGCGAGTTACGGCGTGGATGCCAGCGTGCCGGAGAACGTCGGCACATCCGCTTCCACCGGCACCGCCGGCGTGATCCCGACGACCGTCGGCATTGGCTGCTCGTTCACTTCGAGCCGGAAGACGTCCGGACGTGCGTAGTGGCCAACGACGTCGAAGTCGAATTTCGCCCGGGCAATCTCGTCGAGGTCGAGGTCCGCCACCAAGATCGTCTCTCCCTCGTAGTCGGGGCCGGCGAGCACCGCCCCGAGCGGGTCGACGATGCAGCTGCCGCCGCGCGAGAGCACCGCCTCCGGGTCGTCGCCGGACGACGTAGCGAAATCCGGAGGGTAGTCCCGCCGCCGGGCGAACTGGTTACTGGAGAGGACGAAGCAGCGCCCCTCGCAGGCGATGTGGCGCATGGTCGCGAACCAGCTATCGCGGCCGTCGGCCGTTGGTGCACAGTAGAGCTGGATCCCCTTGCCGTACATGGTCGTCCGCAGGAGCGGCATGTAGTTCTCCCAGCAGATCACCGCGCCGAGCTTGCCGACCTCCGTCGCGAACACCGGCAGGGTCGAGCCGTCGCCGTACCCCCAGACGAGCCGCTCGCTCCCCGTCGGCATCAGCTTGCGGTGCTTGCCGAGGTAGCGACCGCTGGGGGCGAAGAACAGGACCGTGCAGTAGAGCGTGCCGCCCTCGCGCTCGATCACGCCGATCACGAGGTAGACGCCGTTCTCGCGCGCGAGCTCGCCCAGGGCGTTCACCGTCGTCCCTGGCACGTCCACCGCGCTCGCCCAGTACCGCCGGTACTCCTCCCGCCCCGCGTCCGTGCGTGCGCCGACGGTGGTGCCAAACTGCGCGCCGCGCGGGTAGCCCGAGACGAAGGCCTCGGGGAAGACGACCACCCGCGCGCCGCGCCGTGCGGCATCAGCCAGCAGATCGCCGGCCTTCTCCAAGGTCCGCTCGCGGTCAAAGGCGACCGACGCGGCTTGAACAACGGCGGCTCGGACGGTTGACGAAGCTTGCAAGGCTGTTCCCTCCTGGCGCGAGCACGGACGACGAGACGAACGAAGGAGGTCGATCGTCAATCATAGCCTGCGACAGCCTCGACGGCAGATCGGCCACCGAGCCGACCACGATCTGTCTCGCATGTCGGCTCTCCCGCTCTTGAGGTGAACCGATCCTCGATCCTGGTTGCCCTCGGGGACAATGGCCTCCGTCCGCTGAGCCGCCACCGCTGCTCGTCGCGGCGATCGTCCTGCGGCGGCCCGAGCGGCGCACGCATGAGCCGCGGGCCTGCCTGAAGCAGCTCTGTGGCGGCTGCGGCCGACCGGCTCCGTGCAGGGACCCCTCTTCGCGTTGGAGGGGGTCGGTGCGTCAGCCCTAGCGGCATTGCGCCTCCCACCTTCCTCTGCCAGGACTGACTGCAAACATGGTCCGAGCATGTCGCGGCGAGGTATGGACTGCTATCTAAGCGGCACGACATGCTGTGACAACGATGGTTGGATAGCTTGCTGGCGGGCGAGCAAGGCG
>JADDPP010000092.1 GCA_016781845.1 Rubrobacter sp. | reverse complement strand
CGCGCGTACCGCGGCGGCCTCTTCGACAGACAGCGCGCCCAAAACGTACGCCGGTATATTCTCCCTTGCGCTTGCGTGCCCGTTCTGGCCGTTCATAGGTCTGTTACTTCGATTCCTTCCAGTGCCTGCTTGAGCTTGTTCAGCCCCAGCCGGATGCGCGTCTTCACAGTGCCCAGCGGCTGGCCGGTGTGCTCGGCCACCTCCGACTGACTAAGTCCCCTGTAGTACACAAGCTCCACAGCTTCACGCTGAGCGGCCGGGAGCAGCGTGAGCGCGGCGCGAACCGTCTCCGCACGCAGGTGCCGCCACGCGCTCTCCGCGGGGTCAATCCCTGGTTCGGCCAACCCGTCCAGCGGCGCCGAGCCTCCGTCATGCGCCCTCGCGGTACCCCGTCTGCCGCGCAGCCCGTCTATCGCCGCGTGATGGGCGACGCTGAGTAGCCAGCGTCGCAACTCGCCCCGAGTGGGATCGTACAGCTCCGGCTTCGTCCACAAACGCAGGAACACGTCCTGCGATACCTCCTCCGCCCAACCGGGATCCCGGAGGATCCGCAAGGCAAGGGAGTAGCCGGGCCGGGCATGTCGCTCGGAGAGGACTCCGAGGGCGCGTGAATCTCCGTCGGCGAGCAAGTGCACGAGCTGTTCATCGCTCTGTTCCGCGTACTCGATCCGGCGCTGCAAGCCGTTCCTCTCCCACCCTAGCATACGCATCGAATGGTGTGCTTAGATGGATACAGTATAGCGATTAGCGACCGGCCGACTGGAGGTGTTCCCTTGATGGAGTTGCGCCCGCGGATAGTGATGCTGATTACCTGCCACGACCTGGGGCGGCACTTGGGCTGCTACGGAGTGGAGACGGTGCGGACACCCGCGCTCGATGGTCTGGCCGCGGAGGGTGTGCTCTTCGAGCAGGCATACTGCATCTCGCCAGCGTGCAGCCCGAGCCGCTCTACGCTTGCGACCGGACGCTACCCGCACAACAACGGCGTCATGGGCCTCACCCACGGCTCGTTTGCCTGGGACCTGCATCCCTCCGAGCGTCACGCCGCGCAGCTGTTCGGCAGCGCCGGGTTCGAAACGCACCTCTTCGGCCTGCAGCACGTCTCCCCGCAGTCGGAGCGGCTAGGGTTCGACCACGTTCACGGCAGGGCCAGAGGGCGGGATGTCTCGGAGCGGGTGGCCGCGTTCCTGGGCGGTCCACGTCCAGAGACGCCCCTGTACATCGAAGTCAACCTCGAGGAGCCGCACCGACCGTACAACCAGGGAGGCGTGGAGCCGGACGAGGCATTGGGTGTGTGGGTGCCGCCATACCTGCCAGATGTGCCGGAAGCGCGCGAGGAGATGGCGGCGGCGCAGGGCGCCATACGGGAAGCGGACACAGCGGTGGGACGCATGCTGGCGGCGCTGGAGGGGACTGGTCTGGCCCCGTCTACCCTGCTCATGTTCACCACTGACCATGGGCTGGCCATGCCGAGAGCGAAGTGTACGCTGTACGACCCCGGCATCGGCGTCGCGCTGCTCACACGCTGGCCAGAGGCAGGCATCGGAGGTGGGAGGATGATTTCCAACCTCGTGAGCAATCTGGACGTTCTGCCAACATTGCTGGATGCGGCGGGGGTGCCTGTCCCCGAGAATGTGCAGGGGCGCTCGTTCCTACCGCTTCTTCGTGGGGAGGAGCCGTACGAAACGCGCGACGCGGTATACGCCGAGAAGACGTACCACAGCTACTACGACCCCATGCGCACAATACGCACACCCACTCATAAGTACATTCGGAACTTCGAGTCAA
>JADDPP010000286.1 GCA_016781845.1 Rubrobacter sp. | reverse complement strand
CACCATGCCTTATTTGAAAGGTATTGGGATTAGGAGGGGTCCCCCCGCACGCCGCCAGCACGAGCATGAGGAGGGCCAAGAGGAATGTAAGCTGTCTGGACAAGGGATTCTCCTGTTCTTGTGATGCCCATCAACGCCTCACAGCGGAGTCACGGCATGGGAGACAGAAGATCGTCCAACAAAAAGGCCTTGCTTGCCGGCGGATAGCGGGCATTGCAAGGCGCGTATGGGGACGGACATCGTCATGAGTCCCGCCGCGCCCTCTAGCTCGGAGGGTTGCTGGCGTGATGGCGGAGGCAGGTATTCGGGCTCAGCGTGTTAAGCGATTACCGTTGCGGCACAGCGCCGGTCTCTAACCGGACTTCCCCTGGCACTCCACCCGTATTCGTTTGTACGCGCATATTGGGCCACCTGGCACCTCACTGTCAATACCAACGGCACCGATGCACCGATGGTTACGCCGCCGGGGCGTGCTATAGACGCTCACCACGCATACCCTCGTCGCACAGAACCCGACCCTTCCCTACACCAGGACATCTCGAAGCCAGCGTGGTCAACACACCCCCCCACTTCCATCAACTGCCCGAGGGTCACACCAGCGCCCATGGAGACGTTCCACGCAACGTCCGCACGCCATGCTTGCGCACCATGTCCACCCCCACCACCAGCGGCTCTGAACTCGCCTGTCCCCCACCCGAGCTGAGACCTCCCTCTGCCCTCACGAGTAGGCGCGCGAGTTATTCCTACGGACGTTTCAATCCCCGCTTGTGGAAGCCTAATCAGGGTGATGGCAGAGTCCCTCTCTGTGCTTCGACGCGACGAAGGTGGAGGCGAACACCTGGCTCGACTCGGTCAACCGTGGTTGCTGTGGAAGTCCACCTCGCGGAGCTATTCCCCACGGGTATGCCTCATCCTGAGGTCAGTCCTGAGCCCGTACCCTTGCTGGTGGACCTGCCTGAGGCCGACCTCCTGGAACTACCGGAGATGAACGCGTCTCGGCACGACTGGATAGACAAGCAGGGACGCAAGGACCGGGGCAAGACCCGCGGGGACTACAAGCCGGTGGTGGACTTCCTTGCAAGCAGTACCGATCCGGACTCCAGCTTGATGCCCCGGGTGATGGAGAAACACCACGATGCAGGACCTGCTATAGAGGCACCGGTTCCGCTGGAAGCTGTTCCCTCAGCAAGCGACGGGTGACACGACGTACGGGAGCACCGAGATCATCGCCGCTGTCGAGGACGAGGGCATCAAAGCCTACGTGCCCCTGCCCGACTTCGATACGCGCACCGAGCTGTTCGGCAAGGGTGCGTTCGTTCACGATGCGGAGAGGGATGTGTACGTATGCCCGCACGGAGAGGTGCTACGCTTGCGCTACAGCGCCTACAAGCAGAGGGTCAGGAAATACCAGGATGACTCGTCTACCTGTAATGCCTGCCCCATCGAGTCAAGATGTACCGAGAGCTCCCGGTGCCACTAGACTGGGAGCAGGTCTCATGCATCCAACGCTGGAGGCGCGGTTACCTCAGTGGTGTGACGGGCGAGATACGGCGATCAGAACCACTGGACTCCCTGCCTGCGCCTACCTCGGGCCGCTGTAGAGCATCTCCCGTATCATGGCGACATCCTGGCGGAGTCTGGAGTCGGTCTCGATGTCGCGCTCCATCTTGGCGCAGCCGTGCATCACGGTAGTGTGGTCGCGCCCACCGAGGGACTGTCCGATCTCCGAGAGCGAACTTTCGGTGTCCTCACGCATGATGTACATCGCGACCTGGCGCGGCACGACGATCTCCCGAGAGCGAGTCTTACCCTTTAGCTGTTTCTCCTCCAGGCCGTAGTAAGTGGCGACAGTGTCAATAACCCTTGCGGGCGTGATCTGCTTCTTGCGGCTCGTGAGCGTTACGTCGTTCAGTGCCTCACCCGCGCTGGAGAGCGTGATGGGCAGGCCGTTGAGCTTCGCGAGTGCTACGACGCTGTTGAGCGCACCCTCCAGCTCGCGGATGTTGCTCTGCACCTTGCGTGCGACAAAGTCTATCACCTCGCCGGGGAGTGAGACGCCCATGGTCTCCGCCTTGGCGCGCAGGATAGCCGTGCGGCCTTCGAGGTCGGGCAGTTTCACCTCCGTCATAAGACCGCCCTCGAAGCGCGACCGAAGTCTGTCGTCGAGCGTAGTCACCGCCTTGGGAGGACGGTCACTCGTCATAATGATCTGCTTGTTCGCGCCGTGAAGGTGGTTGAAGGTGTGGAAGAACTCTTCCTGCGTGCTCTCCTTGCCGGCAATAAACTGGATATCGTCAATAAGCAGGATGTCTATGCTGCGGTAGCGAGCGCGGAACTCCTCCGTTCGATGTTCACGGATGGAGTTGATCAGGTCGTTAGTGAACTGCTCGCTCGTGACGTAGAGTACATGCAGTGGCCGGGCTGTCTGCGCGTGGTGCCCGGTGGCGTGCAGCAGGTGAGTCTTGCCGAGTCCCACGCCGCCGTACAGGAAGAGTGGGTTATAGGCTTCGGCAGGGTGCTCCGCCACGGCCAGGCAAGCCGCGTTTGCCATGCGGTTCCCGCTGTGAACGATGTACCGGTCGAAAGTGTAGCGCGGGTTGAGCGGAGTGCTGGAGACGCCAAACTGTGTCGGGTGCTCGGGTTCTGCGGCAAGAGCCTGCTCGGCAGGCGCCGATACATCCGGGACCACGCCGTTGGAGGGCGCCGTCGCCGGGCTGGAGGAGCCGTTGACGGAAAACACCACCCTGGTGTCTGCGCCGACCCACTTGCCGAGGGAGCGCGCGATCTCCGTCTTGAACTTGCGCTCGATGGTAAGCTGGGCGAAGGTGGTCGGCACCGATACCACCGCGGTGCCGTCGTCAAACGAAACCAGCGAGGTGTTCTTGAGCCAGGTGGTGAAGTCCGCCGGCTTGAGCTGCACTTCGAGCTCGCCCAGCACCGTCCGCCACACCTGCTTAGGGTTCATAAGCGTCATACGCACCGACTCCTGAATACGACCGTTCGGTACGGAGCGTAAGGCCGGGGGCGTGCGCTTACAATAACGCGACCGCAGGGGCGCCAGGAACTTTCACGTTCTCTTTATGCCGAGATGTGATGCAGTATCGCCTCGGCGAACGGGGTGAGACCTGAGAGCGCGCGCGCCTCGGTGAGAGGCAGGAAGTCGCCGCCTGCGATCTCCTCGGGGTTGGGGACCAGTGCGCCGTCGTACGAGCACTGAAAGATGGCGGTGAACTCCGACTCTGTGGGCGCGCGCACGAGGAGTGTGTCTACCCGTTGCAGTCGTGCCCGGATACCCAACTCTTCCAGGAGCTCCCGGCGAGCCGCTTCAATATCGGACTCGCCGTAGCGAGCGTGGCCGGTCGCGGAGAGGTCCCGCATGCCGGGGTACTGGTCCTTCTTCCGTGAGCGCTCCTGCAGGAAGAGGCTTCCCGCGGGATCGTACACCAGCACGCACACGCTCCGGTGTATGAGGGTGGGATCTGAGTGGCACTCGGCGCGCGTCGCTGGCCGCAGGCTGCGCCCGTGCTCGTCCACCACTTCCAGCAGCTCATCGTGTTGGGAGGACATGTCGGGTCATCCTTTCGAGTGCATTGTAGCCGGTCGTATTCTGCTGCGGCAGGACAAACATACCTGTTCGCCTCACCGGTTGCAGCACGTTCGGGATCAGTACCGTTGAGCTGGGACTGGCCGCCCAGCGACTGAAGCCCCACTGACTCGGGGGGTTCCGGCTTCGCACAGGACCTGCGTGCCAGATGTACCAGCCGTTCGTGGTACAACTCATCCACGACCGTATACAATGCCGTCAGAAAGCTGTCCAGGTCCAGCATGGTCGTCCTCCAGGAGCTCGAGTCACTATGCCACGGCCTGCCCCTCTCTCGCCTGACTATAATTCACGTCACTCGTACTGGTGGTTCCGAGCGCCCTGCTACCACGGTGTCAGGCGGTGTGCTGATGATCGGCTAGCACTTGATCAATCACGTATCGAGCCCTTCCCGCTTGTGCAGGGTCGCTGTTGATGTGTTCGGCAAGCGTGATCAGAGCCTTCCACAAAGCCCATCCACGCCCGCGTGCCCAGGTTGCATCATCAAGCGGAAGCGCCGCGCGGAACGCCTCCCGGCTTTCCCCTGATAAGAACGTCCACGCGATCGTCAGGTCGCACGCGGGATCGCCCACGCCCGAACACCCGAAGTCGATGACTGCGCTCAATCGGCCGTCTCTGACCAGCAGGTTTCCCGCAGCGATATCCCCGTGGAACCAAACGGGTGAGCCGTGCCAGGTTGCCTGGATAGCCGTTTCCCACACCACCGTTGCAGCATCGGTGTCGATGTTGCCACTAAGGGCCGCGATCGCGTTGCGGGTTTCGGCGTCATAAACCGCCACCGGTGCACCGCGGAAGAAACTGTGCGGACCGGGTGGTGGTCCATCGGTGGGATCGGTCTCCTGCAGGACGGCGAGGAAGTGCGCCAGCGTGGTCGCAAACTGGCACGGACCGTCGATACGCCCGACGGTCGCGATCTCGCCCTCGAGCCATCGGTAGATGGACCAGGGCCACGGATAACCGCTCGCCGGGGCGCCCACCGCGAGCGGGACCGGGATTGGCAGCGGCAGGTGAGGCGCAAGTCTCGGCAACCAGCGATGCTCCTTTTCCACTTGCGGGACGTACCCCTCGGCGCTCGGCAGCCGCACCGACATGGCCTCACCGAGACGAAAGGTCCGGTTATCCCACCCGTCGAATTCAACTGGCCTGATGGGAAGGTCCGCCCATTGGGGAAACTGGGCGGCGATCAATCGTCGCACGAGAGCTACGTCTATTGACACCTCGTCGGGACGCGGGTTACCAGCGGACATTATCATCCCCCTTTGCCCTAGACCCGCCGCACGACATGCAGCAGGTATTCTTTGCGGTTGAGTGGATTGTGGTCCGTCCGGGGCCGGGTCGGGAACGTGCCGCGAACCGGTCGGTAGCAGTCGAAGGCGCATTCCAGCACGCCCTCGCCGCGAGTCAGCTCCGGCAGCTGTTGCTGCAGCTCGTGCACCCGAGCCGCCAGGATCTCACCCTCCAGCAGGTACGACGAACCCCGTACTGCCAATGTCTGCGGAACGGCGCCCAGCCGCGCCAGTGCGGGCACCGTCGCTCCGAACGTGTCCGCGGGGATCTGGAGGTGGAAGCGGTGGATAGGCTCGCACACCCTGGTGCCGGCCTGTTTCAGCGCGCTCATCAAGACCAGCGGCGTCAGCAGTCTGAAGTCCCTCGCAGTGCTCCCCGGCGATGTATAGCCGGACTGCGTCACAGTCACCGTGCAGTCGGTGACCTGCCATCCGTAGAGGCCCTGGTGCAGCGTTTTCTGCACGGTTTCCTCGATTGCCTTCTGGAAGTCCTCCACTGCCTTGTAGACGAAGAGTGGTATT
Organism: Rubrobacter sp.; assembly: GCA_016781845.1. GTDB lineage: Bacteria > Chloroflexota > Chloroflexia > Thermobaculales > Thermobaculaceae > JADDPP01. The sequence goes on along the minus strand of JADDPP010000286.1, from coordinate 1,737 downwards.
GACCCGACCTCAACCTCGAGCCGAAGCTCCACGCCGGTGTCGATCGGTGCGGGCTCAATGCGCAGACCCAGCGTGGCGAGAAATGGATTGCCTGCCTTGCCCATTCTCTCGACGGCCGAACCCGTGCCAATGGGCCGTTCAATGCAGATCGTGGACGTTTCGCGGAATGTGACGGCGATGTGAAAGTCGTTCGCCAACATTGCCTGGATGACCTCTTTTTGCACCTCGCCGTAGAGCGAGACGTATATCTCCTGCCGAATGTCGTCCTGCCGCAGGTTGATCAGCGGGTCCTGCTCGGTGAGCTGGGCGAGCGCAATGTGCAGCGCAGCTTTGTCGGCGGGGCGGCAGGGAACGACGACCGTTTCCAGCGTTGGCGGGGCGAAGTAGTGCTGCATCGTGGTCGTGCGCGATATGCCGATCGAGTCGCCGATCCGGATATCACCGAGACCCCAGAGCTTTGCAATCTGACCTGCGGCGATCGACGCACTCTGGACGGCCGAGCCGCGGTCGAAAACGCTGATTGCGGTGACCTTCCCCTCGTTATCCCAGCCGTACTCCACCCGGTCTCGCGTCCGGAGCGTCCCGGAGAACATTCGAACGTACGCGATCTTCTCCCCGGCTGGCCCCCGCTCAACCTTGAAAACGGTGCCCGCCACAGGGCCATCGGCGTCACCTTCGGCCGCAGGCAGCAACTCCCCAATACCTGCGATCAGCGAATGCACTCCCACGCCTGTGATTGCCGAGCCGAAGAACACCGGATGTACCAGCGCCTGCTTGGTCTGTTTCGCAAGCTCGCCGCGGAGTTGGCCGTACGAAACCGTCGTCTCATCGCCTACGTACGCGGCCAGAAGCGCATCGTCGTGGTAGGCGAGCAGCTCGGCCAGCCTGGCCGTAAACGCAACGTCGGCCGCGCTGTAAGGCGTGAAATCAGCGCTGCGGGTGCCAAGGTCGCGCGCCATTCCCATCGAGATAATAGAGGGTGTCAGTTTCTCGGAAATGCTCCCCAGCACGTATTCGTATTGCGCGCCACCGCGGTCGATCTTGTTCACGAAGATGAGGGTCGGAATGTGCAGCCGCTGCAGCGTCCGCATCAACACGCGGGTCTGCGCCTGCACGCCCTCCACGGCGGAGATGACCAGCACGGCGCCGTCGAGCACGCTCAACACCCGCTCCACCTCGGCGATGAAATCCGGGTGCCCGGGCGTGTCGATCAGGTTGACCGTGATGTCACCGATGACGAAGGACACGACGGCGGACTTGATCGTGATGCCGCGTTGCCGTTCCAGCGCCAGGGTATCGGTCTGGGTGCTGCCGTCATCGACGCTGCCGATCTCGGCGATGACACCGGCGGCGTAGAGCAGCCGCTCGGTCAGGCTCGTCTTACCGGCGTCTACATGCGCCAAAATCCCCAAGCTCAACGTTCGCATGGAGCGTCATGTCCTCCAAGTGGATAGAAACTCGCTTCTGGTTGAACATGAACGCTCTGCGCATTTATCCCTCTCCTTGGTCGGTCGGCTGTTGTCGGGAGTGTAGCAGTAGGCCACCCCGGAGGGCAACCGGGCTGTTGGGCGACTCAGGCTGCGAGGTGGAGGATTAGCGGGCGGCTGGGGACGGCCTCGCCCCTGATGGCCTCAACGTTACCGTCCCCGGCGTCACGGCTATCGCGCGGGGCAGGACAAGAGCCCGGTCTGGGGTGAGCGAGTACCCAGCCGTCCCCGTACGGGAAGCTCTGCTAGT
>JADDPP010000488.1 GCA_016781845.1 Rubrobacter sp. | reverse complement strand
GCGCTGCTCTACGACCCGCCAGAAAAAGGCGACCAGGTCGTCTGCGTGGTGGTCGAACGTGAACCTGCCGCGCTCGCGCCAGACGTTCTCCCGCAGCCTAGCCATTCTCTCCTCATCCCGTAGCTGTACGCCGAGCTCCTCCATGTCCGAGAAGAACAGCCCTATATCGAGGTCGCGCACGAGGGTCTGCGTCGCCACTATCGCGCCCTCGTTCTCGCCCTGCAGCATGGGCAGCCCCGTAGCGGCGAGAGTGGCTATTCGAGCCGGGTAGTTCAGGTCGTCCCAGTTCGCGCGGCGCAGCTCGCCCTCGTTCTCACTTCTAAAGAAGTGCAGCCAACCCGCGTCGTACCGCGAGAACTCGGATACCCAGTCTTCCTGGTCTACGTTCGCGTGCAGGTGGAGGTGGTTCGGTGCCAGTCCCATCGCCTTCTCGATCCAGGCCAGCCACTGACCGTGGGTGAAGTCGCCGTAGAAGTGCAGGTGAACCCCTTGCGCCGCCAGCTCCGCCACCGTGTGGGGATGCAGCCCGATGGGCCTGCCGGGGACGACGGTGTGCGGCTCGCCGTCCATCTCCGACAGGCGCGGCGTGCGGTCACTCTGGAACCAGTCCTTCTTCGGCAGGTCCCCGTCCAGCACAAGTGACAAAGGGCGTTCCGCGATGCCGGGCACGACCGTGGCGAACCAGTCGCGCATCTCCGGACTGGAGTAGATCTGCCCATCGGAGCGGGTGTACAGATCTATCAGCTCCGGCCAGGTGCCCTTCTCCAGGCAGATGAACGGTCCCTCCTTGAAGTGCCACACGAACGGCACGCCTGGATTCTCCATCAGCACCTGGTGCGCGAACGGCACCGCCTGCCAGTTGAGCAGTGTGTAAATAACGTCAGGCTTGACCTTCCTCACGGCCTCCCGCCAGCCGTTCCGGGGCAGGTCCTCGACGTGACCGAACGGCAGTGGCCCCACGGTGTTGTACCAGTAGGGGTCGGGCATCCAGAGCCCATACAGCTTGTGCCCCCGCTCCTCCAGCGCAAGCACCCGCTCCGCGTTGTACGCCAACTCGCCCACGAGCAGTATCTTCAGCCCATCCTCCGCCATCGGCGTGTCAGGGCGCTCTCGAAATCGGCGGTAACGCCCCACCTCATCTATGCGGTTGCCCACCGATGTATGAAAGCGCAGGGGGTGTCTGACATCGTAGCGCACACGGTACGGGTTGATGCCGCCCACCGGCTCCCGGACAACCTTGTGCCGCTGCATCGGGTGGTCCACCCACTCGCACGACACCTTGCCCGTGCCGATGAACTCGCCCTGCCCCCGCAGCTTGCCCCAGTACATGCGCTCCAGGTCGTCAGTAACAAGCTCTTCCCGCTCCACCCACTTCTCAGAAATCCGCCGATGCATCACCTGCACGAGCTGCAGCGAGTAGCCATCAATCTGGGCCGCGGCGGACCGGTTGTAGTGGTGCCGAACGCCGGAGTGCGCTAAAACAGCATCCGGGTTGCTCTCCAGGCACTCGAGCAGTCCCGCAAGGTGGTCCGCGTACATCACATCGTCCGAGGGCAGGTACGCAACCAGCGGGGCGGAGGACCGCTCAAGCCCCTGGTTGAGCGCATACCCCATCCCCCGATTGGTATCAAGGCGGCAGTACCGAATGCGGGGGTCGGACAGGTACGGCGCCACGACCGCACGAGTATTGTCGGGTGAGCCGTCATCCACTATCACGAGCTCCCAGTCGGGCATCGTCTGGGCGCACAGGCTGTCGAGCGCGCGAAGGATGAAGTGTGCCTGGTCGAAGGCAGGCATAAGGACTGAGACTCTTGGTGTCAAACTACCGGCTCCGTTCGTCTGAAAGCTATCAGTGTGTGAGCTTATGGGATATATCGCGGCGCGGCCTTGAGGAGAAGCGCAGGCTCCCGTCTTGCCCCTGCTCCGAGGCGTCAGGCGCCCTCAACGCCCTGCCCGCGAGTTTTGGTCTCGGGTTGTTCAACCAGGGCGTACTCCGAGACGGGCCCGACGGGATTCACATCGTACTCCCGCACCAGGTCGTCGAACAGCTCCGTTGCCTCGTGCCTTCGGTCCTGAATCGTCGTCGGCAGCAGGAGGTGGTACGTCCCGCTCGGCAATATGCCGCAGCCACCATACTTACGGATCAGCAGCCACTGGCTAAGCACCTCCTCCCCTACGTGCTCAACAGGCAGCCGGTCCCACCAGGAGAAGCCGCCCACCTCAAGAAGCTTGGCGCGGTCGTACAGCACGTTCGCCCCGCCGACCCAGGCCACTTTGTACCGCACCACGCGCCCATCCGGTGCGAGCTTTCTTTCAAGGTGCAGTGGGTTGGCCGCGACGTTCACCGCGCAACGGTGGCGAGGGATTCTGCCGCTCTCGAAAAGCTCCGGGCGCACCGGCCCCTCCCACAACTCGATGTGCTGCTGGTGGGGGCGAACGTCGCCAAGATACGCGAGCCCCGTTGCCGCGCATCCAACGAAGCCGCAACCCTCTGCCCGTAGCACTCCCAGAAGTCGCTCCATAACGGGCGGGTCGAGCAGCACGTCATCATCAATGAAATGCACGTAACGCGCCTGGCTCTGCTCGAGAAGAAAGTGCCGCTGCTGCGCCATACCCCTGCGTGGCAGGTTTCTGAGCAGCTTTAGCCTGTGACCGTGCCACTCGAGTGCCTGCACAAGCGTTTGTATCTCGATACTCTCGAGATACGACTCACCTTCCGTCTGGTCGGACACCACCACATCGAAATCCGTGAACGTCTGCCCGACCAGACTGGACAGCACCACCGCCAGCCCTGTCTTCCGACCACACGTGGGTATCAGCACATCCACCAGAGCCATCTATACTACCCCCAGCCCCTAGTGTGCCCCCAACCGCGCCCGCTCGCAACCACGGCCCTCCCTTTCGTCAGGCCCATTACGGTCGCCACATCAGCGTCCTCAGCACCACTGCTGTTTACCGGCACAATGCGAGGGTATAATGAGCCCGTATCCAGGAGCTTCCCCATTATGTCGCAGTCACTGTATCGCAAGTACCGCTCACAAACGTTCGACGAGCTCGTGGGCCAGGAGCACATCACCCGCACGCTTCGTAACGCAATCGCCGCGGGCCGTATAGCTCACGCCTACCTGTTCTGCGGTCCCCGCGGCACGGGCAAGACTAGCACCGCGCGCCTGCTGGCGAAAAGCGTCAACTGCCTGAACGAGGTCGAGCGGCCGTGTAACGAGTGCCTGGCGTGCCGCGCTATCAACGAGGGCAGGGCTCTGGACCTCATCGAGATAGACGCCGCGAGCCGCCGCAAGGTCGAGGACATCGCGGAGGTTATAGAGCGCGTCAACTTTGCCCCCGCGGAGCTGCGCTACAAAGTGTACATCATTGATGAGGTACACATGCTCACGGCGCACGCCTTCAACGCGCTGCTCAAGACGCTGGAGGAGCCGCCGGAGCACGCTATTTTTATTCTCGCGACGACAGAAGTCTGGAAGGTCCTCCCCACGATTATCTCCCGCTGCCAGCGCTTCGATTTCCGGCGTATCCCGACCTCCGAGGTCGTGCGCAGGCTCGAAACCGTCGCCGGCGAGGAGGGGCTGCGCGTGCAGCCGCAGGCGCTCGCGGCCATCGCGCGCCTCAGCACCGGCAGCCTCCGTGATGCGCTCGGCCTGCTCGACCAGCTGACCGTGTACGGCGAGGACGAGATCACGCTGGAGCAGCTGCAGACGCTGCTGGGAACGGTTGGCAGTCAGCGGGTCGCGCAGTTCGTGGACGCGCTCATAGACCGCGACGCCCCCGCCGGCCTCGCCCGGCTCAACACCTGGGCGCAGGAGGGCATGGACCCCCGGCAGTTCACCCAGGAGCTGGTGGAATACCTCCGTAGCGTGATGCTCCTCAAAGTCTCCGGGGATAAGGCGACGGGACTGGACCTTACGCACGAGGCACTGGAGAGCATGCGCGCACAGGCAGCGCGCGTCACGCTACACCACCTACTAGATGTAACCGAGAAGTTCAGCACGCTCGACTACACCCTGCGCACGGGGCCGTACGGCTACCTGCCGCTGGAGCTCGCGCTCGTAGCGTCCACCGCCGAGCCTGCTGCCCAACCGCAACCGGCACAGCAGCGGCCACCGGTCGCCGCCTCCTCCGCTCCTGCCCGGCCCGAGCGGGCGCGCTCGTACCAACCCGCTGACCGGCCACGGGTACCCGCGAGCCGTGTGGAAGCTGCCGCGCCCCCCGTCTTGGAAGAAGCGCCCCACCCCGCCGAGACACCTTCGCTTGCCGCACACCACCGCAATGGTCGTCCGGAAGGTTCGGTTGACCTGGACGGCGTGTTGCAGGTGTGGCCTCGCCTCCTCAACTCCACCCAAATCAACAAGATGACGCAGGCGCTGCTTCGAGGCTGCAAGCCTGTTAAGCTAGAGGGCTCGAAGGTGGTGCTCGACTTCCAGTACGAGTTCCACAAGGCGAAGATCGAGGACCCTGCTACTGTCGCCACCGTGGAGCAGGCGCTCAGCAGGCTGCTCGGACAACCTGCTACTATACGCTGTACCCTAGGCGCGGAGGACGGCTCACCGCAGCCCGCCCCGGCCCGCGCGACCGCTACCTCAAGTGGGGACTCGGTCCTGTCCGAGCCCAGGGTGAAGGCGGCGCAAGACATATTCAACGGGAAGATCATCGAGATCAACGGAGGAGAGGCGTAAGTTGAACCAGAAGATGATGCGCGACCTGCAAAACAAGATGATGAAGATCCAGGAGCAGCTCGCGGAGGAAACGGTTGAAACCACCGTCGGCGGCGGGGCCGTCACGATGGTGATGAACGGCCAGCAGCAGCTGCAGAGCGTGAGAATAGACCCGAGTATCGTGGACCCCGAGGATGTCGAGACGCTCGAGGACCTTATGGTCGCTGGGGTCAACGAGGTCATCGCCCGCTCTCAGGAACTCGCCACCCAGCGCATGGGCGTCCTCACAGGGGGGCTGAAGATACCGGGCATGTAGGGCAACATCTCCTCCCTGAGAGACAGACCCACCCCCGGCGCGCACGGGGCGTCACGTCGCGGCAGAGCTGGGCCTGTAGAGACGTTGCGTGCAACGTCTCTACAGCCGTCGCTTCCCCTCCGGCACGATGAGCCACAAGCACAGCGCCGCGACGAGGGCTAACCCTACCGTAGCTCCCCCCTCGTTCTGCAGATAGGCTCCAGTAACATATAGCAGCGGCAGCGCGACGAGGAGCGCCAGCAGCGCGATACGAAGCTTCACAGCAGCCCCAGCAGCGAAGCCAGCAGCACCTCGATGCCGACGAGCAGCACCCCAAACACGCCGTACGGCAGAGCCCGGCGCATGACCTCCCCCTCCCTCACCTCTCCGCCGAGGACGGACGCGCCGATGAGCGCCTTGTCCGGCGCAACCCCGGAGCCGATGGAGCCACCGAGCGTCTGGGCCGCGGCCACAAGGAGTGTGCTCAGGGCAAGCGCCCGCGCGGCGTATAGCTGCAGCGGACCGAACATCACGTTCGAGTTCGTGTTGCTGCCCGTCACGAACGCGCCTAGCAACCCAATGAACGGCGACGCCACCAGGTAGAGCACGGCTCCGAGCGCCTCCGCTGCCTGTGCCAGCACCGCGGCCATCCCGGAGTCCGCCACTACCAGAGCCATCATAACCATCAGAGACACTCCCACAGTCGTGCCGGTGGATTGCTTCACTGTCACGCGCCAGGCACGTCCCAGCGCTCCCTCCTTCCACAATCCCCTCGCTCTGTAGAGCACACACGTCACGAGCGCGCTAAGCACGAGCAGAGGGGCGGGATGGCCAACGAGCCGGATGGGGGCGTACGCGGACTGCGCGGCGACCTCAAACCCCTGCGAGGTCGCGAGGGCAGGATAGCTCAGCGCGAAGCGCAGGCCCGAAGTTGCCTCCCTCAATAACGGCACTTGCGCAAGCAGGGAGAGCACGGTGAGCAGGGCATACGGAAGGAACGCCCACGCGAACGTCAGACCACGTCGCTGACCATCCTGCCTCTCCCTCGCCGGCGCCCTGTACAGCGAAGTGCGTGAAGCAAGCCACAGCACGAGCGAGCCGAGAAGACCCGGCAGCATGCTCGACACCGGCGCTGCGCCCGCCACGTTCAACGCCCACATAAGCAGCACCATCAGTGCGGAGGCGACGACGACGAGCGGTGCGGCCCGCACGACGCCCGGCCCACCGCCCACGATATGGGCCACGCTCAAGCCCGTGAAGAGTATCGGCACCCCGAACAGCAGCGCGAGCGGGGGGCCGAGCGCCATGCCGTTCACGCCAGTGACCAACACGATGGTAAAGAAAGAGGAACCCATCGAGCCAAACGTGATAGCCCAGGAGTGTCCTATCATCACAGCGGCGATGGAGCGCGCTGGGCTGAAGCCTGCGAGCACCATCAACGGGGCGACCACGGCCACCGGCACGCCGAAGCCAGCAATGCCCTGCAAGAAGCCCGAGAACGACCACGCCAGCAGCAGCGCGAGCAGCAGCGGGTCGCCCGAGCTGCCAAGTATCTTGGCGGCTATGACGTTGACCGCTCCCAGGTCGTCCGCTAGCGCGTACAGAAAGACCGCCGCCCACACGATGAGCATCACGAGCAGCGCGAGGCTAAGACCCTTCGCGCTCGCGGACGCCAGCAGCACCGGACCCGTCCCGTACACGGCCAGCGCCCCCCCCGCCGCCACCAGCCACGCCAGCGCCGCCGCCCTGTACGCTCGCCACCGCAGCCAGAGTATCCCTCCGAGCAGCACAAGCACCGGCAACAACGCAACCAGGAAACGGAAGGCGAACAAGCGCGCGGACCTCCTTCAGTAGCATCAAGACGTGTGCGCCCGGCGGCTCCAGCATAGTCGGGAGGTTGCTTGGAATCACACGTCAGCGAATGATAGCAGCAGTGAGGGTGGAAGCAGTAGCACACCGTCATACATGCGGGGCGAGGGCAGAGTCAGCGCGTGGAGGGCGAGATCCCCTGTAGAGACGTTGCACGCAACGTCTGCGCGGCATGTCCGATTCCACGAACATCGCTTTGCTGTTTCCCTGTCATACCCGCCCTGCCGTTCATCAGGATCACGCCTCTGAGTGACCGAGGAACCTCAGCTCTGATATAGAGTCCCTAGCTCCCGCGCCTTGCGGCGTATAGCCTCGATAAGCTCCGGCGGTGACTCTATCAACACAT
>JADDPP010000113.1 GCA_016781845.1 Rubrobacter sp. | reverse complement strand
CCGCCGAACTTCAACAGCGGCAGGGACATCCTCGAGGCGGAAGCCTGCCGAGCAGGAAGGGGGTTCCCTGCCCCATGCATCCTAGAACGGGGGCGAGCAAGCGGTCAGTAGAGACCTCAGACACCTACTGGCGCTGGTGTATTCTTCTCGCTGGCGTGCGGGGAACGCTCCCTCCTGTTGCAGGCCGGCGCAGCGATGTTCTCGTCAGCGACGACGCGCCCGAATCTCGGTACTCAGGGACGTCTGGAACACTCCGAGGGCCTCCTCGACAGCCCTGGCGATGTTCCGCCGCATACCTGATGGCTCCGCTCCGACCTCAGCACGGACGTCGACCCTCACCGCCCCGGACCCGATCGTGACGTTGACGCTGTTGTCGGCACGGACGTTCGTGGGCACCGGGGTGATAGGGGCGGGACGCGTTCCCTGGCCAGCCGTGGCTCCGACAAGGCCGCGCATCTGCCGAGAAGCTTCCTGCGCCTCTCGGCTCGCCTGGAGCGCCGCCTTCCACTCAGCGCGGTACTCATCGCTGGGCCGGATGTTGTCGCCTTCGCGGTGTGGGGTACCCCAATCCAGACGCTCGTGTGGGCGGGCTCGGGTCTCCCGGCGGTTCATGTAATCGAACTGCGCGCCGTCCTCATCGGAGAAACGGCGTTCGCGACGACGGAAGCCGCCAGGGTCTCCGTAGAAGGTGTCTCCCTGAAGACCACCGTCGGCGAAGGAGATGACTCGCTCAGGGACTCCCGTGCCGTTGTGCGCGAGGGTCAGGCCGGGCTCGAGCCATCCACCCTGGTCGAAGGAGCGGAAGTCCACCAACCCGCCCAGGAGCATGGCAAGGTGCAAGTGGCCGTAGTGGCCCTTGGTACGCCACAGCAGCTCGGTGATGGGCGAAACGTTCTGGCGGATCCAGCCGTGGAGGTAGTCGAGCTTGGCTGGCTCGGCTGAGGCGGGGTACCAGTTCACGTCGACTGCTCGACCCCGGTAGTGGTAGCTGTTCTTGGTGTGGACCGGGGCCACGCCGCCGAACGAAGGGTGCTCGCCCACGGAGTACCCCATTGACTGCATCCGTCGGCCGACGGCGACGATGTTCCCGCCGGAGCCTCCCGGGTCCGCACCAGGTGCTCCTCCTGGGACGGGTGGAGGAGCCTGGTGGTGGGCCTCCTGCATGTGGCGACGGGCCCACTCCGCCGCCGCTTGCTGCATATTGTGGGTCGTTGCCGAACCAGCAGGCCGCATCGGAGGGCCGAAGTCGGTGAACTGGGGATGGGGAGGGGGCACGTAGAGCCCGCCGGAATGGAAGTGTTGGCAGCCTTCGTGGTCGTCGTGGTCGTCGTGGTCCCAGAAGCCTCCGGTGTGGTACTCCCGGCCCGGAGGGAGGTTCTTGAAGTCCGTGACCGCCAGGCCGAAGCGACTGGCGACCTCCTCGAGAATCGCGGTGGACCGCTCCCGCTTGGCAAGGGACAGGGGGATGTACGCCTCTCCGCCGGTCTCCGGCTCGGCCCACACTCGCCAGTCACCGGCGCGGGCAATCTGGGCTTGGTGGACCTCCTTCATCCCCCCTCGGGCGAAGAACTCGAGGATCCCGCCCTCGGCGTAGTTCTGAGGAGTAACCCGGATGCCACCGCCCGCCCTAGGCACAAGCTCCCCGGTAGCGATCCGGATGGCGTTGACCCCTTCGACCAAGGCAGTCTGGTACCCGTGGACAGCGGCTCGGAACGGCGGGAGCCTACCGTTCATACTCTCGACCAAGGCCCATGCGACGTCCGTCGCGATGGGAGGAGCGTCGCGGAGCATTGCCCGCATCTCCTC
>JADDPP010000012.1 GCA_016781845.1 Rubrobacter sp. | reverse complement strand
TTGCTAAGAGTAGCCGTTGTAGGCCTGGGACCGATAGGCAAGCAACACACTGACTGGTACACGAAGAACCCGGACGCGGAGCTCGTCGCGCTGTGCGACCTTGCGCCACACATAGTTGATCCGGTCGCGGAGTGGCTCGGTCTGCCTGCGTACCACGACCTCGACGAGATGCTCGCGAACGAGGAGCTGGACGCCGTTAGCGTGGCGACCGCAGGGCCGGAGAACGGCGGGCACCACTACGAGCCGACGATGAAGCTCCTGCAGGCGGGCAAGCACGTGCTCGTCGAGAAGCCGATCTCGAACAACATCGAGCATGCGCGCGAGATGGTCCGCACGGCCAGGGAGAAGGGAGTGCTCCTCGGCGTGAACCTCAACCACCGCTTCACGCCCGCGGCCGAGCGCGCAAAGAAGCTGCAAGAGGACGGTAGCCTCGGCGAGGTGCTGATCATCAATATGGCGCTGTGGATCAATAACCCGAACGAGAGCTCCCCCTGGTTCCACATGCGCGCGCTGCACCCGCACTCCATAGACGTGATGCGCTACTTCGGCGGCCCCATACGGCGAGTGCAGGCGTTCATGCACAAGGGACCGGGCAGGCAGATATGGTCGAACGCCTCCGTGAACGTGCAGTTCGAGAGCGGCGCGGTCGGCCATCTCACCGGCTCGTACGACGCGAGCATGCTTCACCCCATCGAACGCTGCGAGGTTATGGGGTCGAACGGGCGCTTCGTCATCGAGAACGTGTACGAGCGGCTAGAGTTCTTCCCGCGCAAGAGTCTGGAGAAGCTCGTCATTGATAACCCTATAATGGGTGGCGTCGGCAGCTTCAATGAGACGTTCCGCAACCGCATCAACAGGTTCGTGGAGCAGGTGCAGGCGGGCGGCCCGCTCGACGCCTCGGGCGAGGAGGGCCTGGCGGCACAGGAGGTCATCGAGGCCGCAATACGCTCCTGGGAGAACGGCGCGGTGGAGGAGGTGGCCGGATGAACATAGTGCTGATCGCGCTCGACACGCAGCGGGCGGACCACCTCGGCTGCTACGGCTACGACAGGCCCACCAGTCCCTTTATTGACAGCATCGCGGAGCGCGGCGTGCTCTTCGAGAAGTGCATTGCGCCGAACATCCCAACGCATCCCAGCTTCACGACGATGCTCTCCGGTAAGGAGGCCATTACCCACGACATCGTCAATATCAGTGGGCGCGTGCCGATAGCCGAGGGAGTCCGCCTGCTGCCGGAGATACTCCAGGATCACGGCTGGGCAACCGCGGCGGTGGACAGCATGGAGCGACACTTCACGCGCGGCTTCGGGGAGTACGTGAAGTACGAGTGGGACCGCTCCGTGCCCACGGTGCTGCGTCGCGCGGAGACCGTCACTGAGAAGTCGCTTCCCGTCATCGAGCGGCTGGTGAGCCAGGACAAGCCGTTCTTCCTGTTCATTCACTACTGGGATCCCCACACGCCATACCTGCCCCCGCCGCCGTACGACCGCAAGTTCTACCCGCCCGACCGTGACCCTTACGATGTACACAACCACAGCATGGACGAGGCGTGGTCGTGGGAGCCGTTCAAATGGTACTTCCACGAGTGGATGCCCGGCGTCACCGACTCCGAGTACGTCATCAACCTGTACGACGGCGAGACGGCGTACATGGACCACCACCTGCAACGGATATTCGAGGCGCTCTCACCCGTGCGCGAGGACACGCTCGTGATACTTACCGCGGACCACGGCGAGGTGCTCGACGACCACCCAGGCTACTTCGACCACCACGGGTTGTACGAGGCGAACGTCCACGTGCCGCTCATCCTGTACTGGCCGGGAAGCTTGCCGGAGGGCCGGCGCGTGCCAGGTCTGGTGCAGAACCTCGACCTGGCGCAGACGCTGCTCGAGATAGCGGGCATCCCCGACCGCGAGGGGATGCAGGGGTTGAGCCTGCTGCCCCCGATGTTCGGGCTGCGGGACGGCAGCTACGACGAGATCTACCTCTCCGAGGCGACGTGGCAGCTGAAGCGCGGGGTGCGGACGGGCCGCTGGAAGTACATCCGGGCCCTGGAGCCCGACCCCCACGGCGGCCCGATGAAGGAGCTGTACGACCTCGACGCCGACCCCCAGGAGCAGCGGAACGTGGTGGAACAGTTCCCGGACGTGGCGAATGAACTGGATGGGAAGCTGCGTTCCTGGGTCGAGACACGGCTGAGGGAGACGGGGCGCGAGGTGGACCCTGTGCTGGCGCAGGGCGTAGCTGGAACTCGAATCGGCACGCCGGTTCCGGGCGAGACGGTGGGAGCGGGCGCGACCCCCTTGCACCTGCGCACCCGCAGCGCGGCCGCCGCGACTATCCCCAAACCCGAGGACCTCAACGCCCCGAACGAAACCCGCGATGAGGAGACCGGCACGGAGCTGCACGGGTACGTCGAGGTGGAGGAGTAACGCCGTCGTCGTGTGACTCTGCACTACCGGACGGCGTCGAGGCCACCACTGGTGGGACAAGAACGCCACAGAGACGTTGCACGCGACGTCTCCCCACGCTGCCTGTTCCTTCGCCCTGCCCTGTCCGAAGCGAAGGGGCTCGATTTACAGAGTCTCCACAGGATACGACTCGCATTACAGGAGAGTCTCAACCGTGACCAACTTTGGAGTCGTCAGCTTCGCTCACAGTCACGTCAACGCATACGTGGAAACCATCCGCGACTTTCCCGACGCGCGGGTCGTGGCGGGCTGGGACGCGGACGCGGAGCGGGGCAAGGCTCAGTGCCAGAAGTACGGGCTGGAGTGGGCGCCTGAGCTGGAGGAGCTGCTTGGGCGGCCGGACATAGATGCTGTGTTCGTCACTAGCCCGACGAACCGCCACGCGGAGCACGCCGCTGCCGCCGCACGTGCGGGCAAGCACGTCCTGCTGCAGAAGCCAATGGCGCTGACGCTCTCCGACTGCGACGCTATCATCGCCGCCGTCAGGGAGGCGGGCGTGAAGTTCAGCATGTGCTACCAGATGCGCGCCGACCCCGTGAACCTGAAGATCAGGGAGTTGCTCGAAGGGGGTGCGGTGGGCAAGGTCGCGGTGGTGCGCCGCCGGCACGCCATCGGCGCGCTGCTGGACCCCAGCTTCGCCCGGCCCGGCAACTGGCACATAGACCCGGAGCAGAACATGGGAATGTTCATGGACGACGCGAGCCACGCCGCCGACTGGTTTCTGTGGATGCTCGGGATGCCCGTCAGCGTGGTAGCGGAGATAGACAACGTTGTGACGGACACCGCGCCGGATGACAACGGGGTTGCGGTGTACCGGTTCGGTAAGGGGGAGATGGGCATACTGCTCAACTCCTCGACCATGCTCGCAGCGGAGGCGACCACGGAGATATACGGCGACAAGGGCACTATCGTGCAGAACTACGGCGACGCCCCCTCCTCGTTCCTTCCCCGCCCGCCGGGGGCCGCCGCGCTCAGGCTATACCGCCAGGGCGCGCAAGACTGGGAGGCATTCGACCTGCCCGCGGACACTCCCCACGGCGCGCGCATCCGAGCCGTGCCCCGGCCGCTCGTGGAGTACCTTCACGGCCACCGAGGACCGCTAGCCACCGTCGAGGAGGGCCGCATGGGCGTGGAGATGATCCTCGGCGCATACCAGGCGGCGAAGGAGGGCAGGCGGGTTACCTTTCCCCTCTCTAACTACCCCGGATCATTCAGCGCAGAGAATGCAGAGTGCTGACACAGGGCAGGGCGATTTCAAAGTCAGCATGAGAGACTTACGCCTCCCACTTCCGGCGGCGTGGAGAATATCACCTGTAGAGACGTTGCATGCAACGTCTGCGCAACCTACCCCACTGCCATCCCTCTTTCTTCGCGCTCTCCGCGGTGAATCACCCCGGACAGGGCTCCGAGGAGTAACGAGGCACCCGGCTTGCGAGCGTTGATGGGTGTGGTGCGCGCTGGCTGGAGCTTCCCAGCGCCCGCGAACCGGCGCAAAGACACGGCAGGGAGGAATGCGTAGGATGCTCAAGGTCAGTGAAAACCGGCGCTTCCTCGTGAAGGAGGACAACTCCCCGTTCTTCTACCTCGGGGATACGGGCTGGGCGTTGCTCCAGCGGCTCGACCGCGATGAGACGGACTTGTACCTCCGGGACCGGGCGAGCAAGGGGTACACCGTCATCCAGGTGATGGGCATCTCCGAGTTCGACGGGCTGACCGTGCCGAACCGGTACGGGGACGTGCCGTTTGAGGACCTGGACCCCACCCGTCCGACCGAGGGCTACTTCGAGCATGTGGATTGGGTCGTGGACAGGGCCGCGGAGCTTGGGCTGCACATCGGTCTGCTGCCGACGTGGGGCGACAAGGTGGGGCCGCTGCAGTGGGGAACCGGCCCGGAGGTGTTCACGCCGGAGAATGCCGCGGTCTACGGCGAGTTCCTGGGCGAGCGCTACCGGGATAAGCCGATTATCTGGGTAATAGGTGGAGACCGCAATCCCACGGAGCCTCGACACTACGCCACGTGGCGCGCGATGGCCGAGGGCGTAAAGCGAGGGGACGGAGGGCGTCACCTGATGACGTTCCATCCGCAAGGGGGCTCAAGCTCGTCCGCGTTCTTTCACGACGACCCGTGGCTCAGCTTCAATATGCTGCAATCCGGCCACGCGAGGCGGAACGGGGCGAACTACGAGATGATTCACCAGGACTACACTCGGACCCCCACAAAACCGTGTCTGGACGGCGAGCCCTGCTACGAGGACCATCCCGTAAATTGGAAGCCGGAGGGGGGCTACTTCGCGGCGTACGATGTACGCAAGGCTGCGTACTGGGCGCTGTTCGCGGGGGCGCACGGGCACACGTATGGCTGCAACGGAGTGTTCCAGTTCTGGAAGTCGGGACAGGAGGATCGCTTCGGCGTACTGCGCCCGTGGCAGGAGGCCATCGAGCTCCCCGGCGCTGCACAGATGCAGCACGCGCGCAGGCTGATGGAGTCCCGCCCTTTCCTGCAACGCATACCCAACCAGGGGCTGCTGGCCTCAGACCCAGGCAAGGGCACTGCTTATACCGCCGCCACCCGCTCGGACGACGGCAGCTACGCCTTTGTGTACACCGCCTCCGGCCAGCCGTTCACGGTACGCCTGGATCAGCTCTCGGGAGCCGCAGTGACCGCGTACTGGTACGACCCCCGACAGGGCACGGCGGAGCGCATCGGCGAGTTCGAGTCGCGCGGGGACCGGGAGTTCGCCCCGCCGTCGAGTGGCCCGGACAACGACTGGGTGCTCGTGCTCGACGACGCGGCGCGGGAGTTCCCGGCGCCAGGGAACAATGCCGTGGTGTGAGGCTCCACGGGAAATCAGGAGGCGTGCTGCCGACCAGCTCGTAGCCCCCGCTTTTCGTTGGAGCCCTTACACTGAGCGTGAAAAGACGAGCGAGAAAGAGGTATGACCATAATCCCGCCAACTGATGCCCCGAACATCGTCATCATCGCCATAGACACCTTGCGCCCCGACCACCTGGGGTGCTACGGGTATCGCAAGCCCACCTCGCCGGAGATAGACGCGGTTGCGGCGGAGTCCGTCGTGTTCGATGCTGCATTCGCCGCGGCCATCCCGACCATGCCCGCGTTCACGACGCTGTACACCGGGCTGCACCCGTACCGCCACGGCATAGTCTCGCACGTTGGCGAGCGCAGGCTCTCGGAGCACATTCGCACGCTGCCGGAGCTTGCGAAGGAGCGGGGGTACATTACGGTCGGCATAGACAACCTCGTGGCGCAGGGCGACGGGCGTGGGAGCTGGTTCGCGCGCGGGTACGACCACTACTCCGGTTACCTCTACCGGCCGCATGGGGACCAGGATGCTCGCCTCGCCGAGCGCGCGCTTGGATTTATTCAGGAACACGCCGACACGCCGCTCTTCCTGTTCCTGCATCTGTGGGCGCCTCACACCCCCTACGGCCCGCAACCTCCGTACGACACGCTTCACTACGAGCCCGGCTCCTGCCCATACACCATGGAGGACGTGCGGCGCATCCACCCGGAGTATTACGATGCGTTCGTGGGGGACATGAAGCTCCAGCACCCGGAGGACTACGCGTACATCGTGGCCCAGTACGACGGCGAGATCACGCAGGCGGACGCGCAGGTTGGGCGCATCGTTCGCGCGCTCAGGGAGCAGGGGGTGTGGGATAACACGGTGTTCGTGGTGATGTCCGACCACGGTGAGTGCTTCGGCGAGGGGAACTTTCACTTCGATCATCACGGCCTGTACGACGCGGTCACCCGCATGGCGCTCATGCTCCGGCTACCGCGAAGGGCGCCGGAGCGGATAGGTGCGCTTGTCTCCAGCGAGGACTTCCTGCCGACACTCGCTGACCTCGTGGGGCTGCCTCTGCCCCAGTACCCCCTGACGGGCACGAGCCTGGTACCACTGATTGAGCGGGAGGCGGCGGAGGTACGACCGTACGTGGTATCCGCGGAGTCCACACGCCAGGCATCGCTCGCGCTGCGGACTCTTGACTGGAAGCTGATCCTGCCAATCACCGAGGACGCGCGTGGGGAGCCCTTGCCCGACTTCTACGGACGCCCCCGTCACCCCGAGCCAGTCCTGTTCGATCTGCGCGCTGATCCGGGCGAGGAGCACGACGTCTCGACCGAGTGCCCGGAGAAGCTGACCGAGCTGATGGTCATTCTGGAGACGTGGCGACGTGAGATGGCGGCTGCAGCGGGAGAGCCAGACCCTATCCAGGCGCAGGGATTGAGCCTGTCTTACCCGCGATTCATGGAGCGCGTGCTGTCGAGGCGGTAGGTAACGGGCGGATTGACCGGGCTCAAAAGCTCCACCACACCCACAGCCCCATCACGAGCCCCAACACTCCGATCCCTGCCGACAGTGCGAACGAATTGCCACCCCCGCCAGGTTCGAGCACCGCGACGGTTGGGTCACCTGGGTTGTAGTACACGGTGACTTGCTTGCCCACGGGGTAGCGGTCTACCACGCGCTGTGCCTCGGAGCGGGAGAAGTAGCCGCCGCCGTCGAAGTTGAGCGCAGTGCTTATGTAGCGGCGCTTGCCAACGCTGTACCTGTAGCTGACTCGTGCCTGATACGGAGGGACGTAGCGTATTCTCGGCATCTCAGCAACCCTGGACGCCGTGACGACACCTTCCGTAGTCGGCCACTTCTGGCTGCGACGGGAAATGCGCCGGAAGTAAACGGCGCCGAACAGCCCCAC
>JADDPP010000399.1 GCA_016781845.1 Rubrobacter sp. | reverse complement strand
CCAACCCCCCCTTATGTTATGGTGAAACCGATGGTTCCAAATCGCGCCCCTACATGGAGAGGGCAGTTCTAAAGGCAAAGAAGAGTCCCCTGGAGCGTATTGTACAACTCCAGGGGACTGTGTGACTGGTCGGTCAGCCGCGGACGGTTAGCCTTTTACCGCACCCCTCCGAAGCCGGTGAACACCTGCAGCTCCGCCGCCCGGACGTGCTGGTCCTGTGACGAGCCGGACATGCAGCCGCTGTCGTTCGCAGGGTCGGCGTCCTGCTCCTGGTACACAGGCGTGCCCGTGCATTGGTTTGTTACCACGCGCAGCTGCACGTGTGTCGCCAGCGTATCCGGCACGTCGAAGCTCTTCATCACCATGTTCGGCGCGAGTGGACGCGGCCTGCCGGACGGGAACGCGTTCGCCGAGCTGGTGTAGATCCTCGTGAAGCTCGCGGCGCTCGCGCAGTTCTTGCCCGCGGCCGCGTTGCACGTCCAGATCTCGAACTGCTTGAGGGACGTGAAGCGGTTCTGAGCTTCCGTGTCACCCACCCTCTTGCCGGTGGCATCCACGTCCTGCGGATCGCCTGTGTCTTCTGCGTTCTGAGGGCGCAGCAGCGCGCTTACCTGCACGCGCCTCACCTGCCGGGCGATGGTGCCTGCGAGGTTTACCGTCACCTGCTGCCCTCTGATAGGCACATCGGACTGAGGACGGACCCAGTTCGTGGCCTCCGTGTCGTCAATCAGCTTGCTCTTGTTGATGCCGTTACCGGTCGCGACCGCCCCCTTGCTCCCTGAGGCCCAGTTGGTCGGCATGCTGATCCTAAGCGTGGCCACCTGGCCCGCCGCGAACGTTCTGGTAAACCGGTACAGACCATAGCCCGGAGCCTGAACCGCGAACTGGTACGTGCCTGGCACGAACCTCGCCCGGTTGGACAGCGCCGTGCGGGTGTTCGTGTCCGCGATGGGCACCGCGCGAGCGTCGTACCGACCCACGAAGATCCTCGCGTTGCCGATGGCAGCGCCCGCTACCCCGTCCTGGGCGATCGCCGAGAATGTGATAGTCGCCTCGTTCGCCTCCACTGGTGTCTCGAAGTTTGGCCTCGGATCACGGTTTTCAACTGCACGGACGGTCGTGTCGGGCTCACCGTTTTGCCCCTTGATTATGTACTGCGGACTCGCCGCGCCGATGCCCATGCCTCGCCTGGCGAACGCCCGCCACAGCTCCCGCTGGTTCGCGCCGCCGAAACGCATCTGATCCGCGGCCAGGTACGCGTCCCTCGCGTCCAGCATCGTGACTTCGGACGGCATCAGCAGGAACGCGTCGTGGAAGATCTGTATCCACCTGCGGTTGCCGGGGCAGGTCCGCACCGGACGGTCGTTGTCGGCGCACTGCTGCTGCAACGAGTCATTCGTCGCAGGGTACGACGCATTATACTTCGCCACGAGCGCCTGTCTGATGTCGTAGTTCGTGGCGCTCCAGATCTCGCCATCAGCGTGTGGGCTGGTGACGCCGTTAGGGTCGTACTCGAGGTCGCTGTAGTTGAGGTCGCTGCGGCTCATGTTGTAGTTGCGGATCCCCGTCTGCTTCTGGCCGGTGACGTACGGCCCCACCGCGAACGGGTCCACGTCCTGGACCTGGTTCTCTGGGTACTTCACGTACTCGCGGTGCTCCGCCAGGTACTCCACCGCCGTGAGGTCGCTCCAGCTCTCGCCCATAGCGCGCGGCTGGTGGCCGGAGAGGTCGGAGTCGGGACCAGCGACCATGCGGTTCTGGATGGCGTGGCCGTACTCATGGCCGATGACCGAGAAGTCGTAGTCGCCATCAACGCACGGCGCGTAGAAGCCCGCTGAGACCGGCTGCCATAGGTACATGTTTGTGATCGGCGGGATGCCATCGTTCAGCGTGATCTGGTTCGCGTTATCGCGGCCGAGGAAGATCGGCGGCGCACCGCTCAGAGCCCCGGCCTGCGCGTTGCCTATCTCAGGGTCATTCTCCCGCCGCGGGTCCGTGAGGCCGAAGTTGTTCTCCTGCATGTTGTAGTTGCGCTCAGTGAAGCCGAGGTAGTACGACCAGTCGTGCATGCGGTTGTGGTTTGCGAAGAGGCTCGTCACCGCCGCGTCAATGTCGTTGCGGTTCGCGGTCGGGCCGAACGCGGCCTGGTTGCAGTTCTGCCTGTACCACTGGTTCGTCCACGAGAATGGGTCAATCGAGCCGGCGCCACTGTACACCCTCGGAGTCTTGTCCAGGTACTCCCGCCTCCGGTCCGCCGGACGGTACTGCTCGAACGGCGTCAGCGGGCTGCCCCACGCCTCGGAGGTGCTCGCGTTGTTGCCCTTCGTCGTGTACGTCGGCGAGTTCGCCCGGACCTCGTGGTCCCACGGGGCGCGCGAGGCCAGGTTCGTCAGCGCGTAACCCTGGAAGCACCTGGGGTCCGAGGACAGCAGGTCCCAGCACATCACCGGGCGCGTGTCACCGGGCGCGTGTCGGCGGTCGCGTAGTTGGCGTTCGGGTTCGTGCGGAAGTACTGCCACTTCGGCGGGTACGCGAACGTGGAGGTGGACTGGTCGCTGTACGTGAATGTGCCTGCGTAGTTGTACGGCGGGATCGAGCTGGCCGAGTCGTACGGGCACACGCTCACCCTGTACGTGCCCGCGGGTACGCCGGTCGCCGTCTCGTACGTCACGGCCTCGGGGCTGGTCAGGGTATCAGAGCTGAACTTCTGGCCCGTCGGTGTCGTCAGGTTGAGCACGATGTCGTTCGTCGCCAGAGCCGCGGAAGCCACCACGACCACGGACTTCTGGCCCGTGGGAACCGCGAAGGTGTGACTCGTGCCGCACGATGTGGGTGTGTACGTGCCCTGGAAGGTGGTAGTCGTAGGTGCGGCGAGTTGGGCGAACTGCTGAACGTTGTTCGTCCTCAGCAGCACCTTGTTCGTCGCCGCGTCCACGAAGACGGTGAACGCCTCCGCCTCGCCCGTATCGCCGTTCACGTCGAGCACTATCGTCTCGTACGCGGGCCTGACACCGCTGGTTGGGGTGGGCAGTGCTACGAGGCGGGCGCGCTGTGGTTGTGAGAAGCCCGGCACGGTGAAGCGGGTCCAGCCGGTTCTCCTGTCGAACCGCGCGGCCGAGACGGCGCTCAGGGACACGGTGCGTCCGATGCTTGCTGCGGCCGTGAGCCACGCCTGCCGCTCCGATATCTGCTTCTGCGCCGCAAGCGCGGTGTTCTTCGTGACAGAGGAGGAAACGTACGCGACCTTCCAGCCTCCGACTCTGGTTCCCACGATGCCGATGGTTACCATACCCTCGTGGGTAGACACCAGGGCAGGAAGGTTCGTGCGCGGGAAGGTCTGCCGGAAGATAACCGTGTGCCCGGTCTCTGTGATGCCCCTACTCTCCCTGAACACGGAGTCGTTGACGAACTGAAGGCCGGTGAAGCTCGTCAGCCCGAAGAGCGCCTTGTTTGCGTTCAGCCAGTTGAGGGCGGCCTGTTGAGCCGTCTCCCCCGCGGGCCTCGTCCCCAGATACCCTCCGTACCGTATCAGCGACTGGGGTGTGCCAAACTTGTTCCACCGTACCGATGCACCCAGTGCGGACGCGGCGGTCTTCTGTGCGGATGTGGGCGCGACGGAACCGGCCCGTCTGTCTATGTCCGCCTCGTGGTTGTGTCCGTCCATTCCCTCGATGTTGCCCACCGCGTATGCAGGGGCTGGGGAAAGCGCTGGCGCCAGGGACAGGACTGTTGCCACAAGCGTAAGCGTGGTGACAACCCAGAAGAGGAAGCCGTGCCGCGGTTCTCGACGTGCCAAGGTTGGACCTCCCTTTCGATATCCAGACTGCGTACTCGTGAATACCTGAACTTCCCTGATGCTCGCTCCTTGACGCCTGCCTCAGTCTGTACGCACTCGAGCTTCGGAGGCACAGCTGCGAGAGACCAGGTTCCTGTGTTGCAGAGAAGTGGGCAGCCCTCATAAGAGTGTAGCGAGTGCAGGTAAACGCTCGGTGAACGCGAAAGTCTATATCGAGTCAACGCGGCGAGCAGGGTCCGCGACAGGGAGCTGGGCTTCAAAGGCTGCGACGGCGTCTGTGTCGGGGAGGACGCCGAGTTCCACGTGGTACTCCACTTCCTCACCCGCGCTGAGGTACCTGAGGCGGCCTTCCTCGCGCAGCACACGGCGCGGCGTCTCCCACTGGTTCGCGGGCTCGAGCGCGCACACGTAGTCGCCCGCGCCCATCATCTTCCACTGCGCCAGGCACGGCAGCTCCGCGGCACGGTAGCGCACGTACGCCCCGAAACCTAGCTCCCGGTTCACAATCGCGGCCTGCGAGTAGCCTTGTGCGTCCACGCACGGCTTGTGAAAGAAGACTTGCTCGGCGTAGTCCGGCTCCGGTGGGTCGAACCGCGCATAGCCGGGGAAGCCTCTGGCCGCCGCCTCGTCGCGTGGGCGGGCGTCTTCGAGAGACGCGAGCAGCTCGGAGTGCGGGCTGACGACCGGGAAGCCAAAGTTGCAGTGGTACAGGATCATATGCGGCGTGTCTGTGTAGCCATCGTTACGGACGCGATCAGTGAGCGTCAGCGATGTGGCTCCCAGATGGGTGGAGAGCTTGCGCGCAAGCAGCAGGTTCTCGCCCATTGCCATCGTCTGCCGTGCCTGCCCCTCGACCTCGATCACGTACTCGTCGCCGCGCCACTCCTCGGTCACTCGTATCCCCTCGCCTCTCTGGTGCGAGATACGACCGTGCAGGCCCAGTTCCTCATCCCCGTCCTTCTCCGGCTGCCCAAAGAATGTAAGGCCGCAGGTGGTAAGCAGCCCACCGCCGAACGTGCGCGCCCAGCCCTCGCCTTGCGGCTCGTACAGCTCGGGCCCTCCGAGTGCGGGATGCACCCAGGCCAGCGGCCTGCCCGCGTACTCCACCGTGCCTATGTCGAGCGCGCGGTCGAGCAGGACCTGAAACCGAAAGCCGCTGCCGGTGTAAACGTCCGCCACTCGCATCCCCCGCGCCCGCCCGTCCAACAGCTCTGAGAGTCGCACACCCGCGAGCTGTGCCATGCTTCCGGTCATTCGCCGGAGGTCATCGCCGGTGTAGCTGTTGCCGAACAAGTTCTGCATCGTGGCTCCTCAGGGTGGTAGGAGACGTTGCGTGCAACGTCTCTGCAAGTATGTGTCTATGTCCCTATGCGCCCCTCGCGCTCGACGAACTCGAAGCCGGGGGTGGGGCTGTAGGAGGTCCAGCCGCCATCCACCACGAGGGTCTGACCGGTGATCCAACCTGCTTCCTCCGAGGCCAGGAAGAGGGCGGCGGACACGACATCCGCTGGTTGCCCCGCGCGGCGCAAGGGAATGACACCCGCCCACTTCGTGTCGTACTCGGGGTCGTCCTGGAGGTTGCGCTCGTTCGTTATCGCGCCCGGCGCGATGGCGTTTATCGTGATGTTGTAGGGCGATAGCTCGAGCACGAGGTTGCGCACGAGCATCTGCAGGCCACCCTTCGTCATCCCGTACGCTGAGAGATACTGCACGGCCTGGATGCCGGTTACGGAAGACGTGACGATGATGCGGCCGCCCCCGCCCTGGCGCACCATCTCGCGTGCGGCCGCCTGCGCCGTGAAGTACGTGCCCTTCAGGTTCGTGCCAACCACCGCGTCAAAGGCGTCTTCGGTGTACTCAAGGAAAGGCCCCCAGCTCGTGATCCCCGCGTGACAGCACGCGATATCAATACGCCCGAACTCAGAGACTGTTTGGGCGACGAGCTTGCGGCATGCATCCACGCAGGAGATGTCGCCCCCCACAGCCACGGCTCTGCCACTACACGAGCGCACGGCCTCCACGGCCGCCTCCGCGCCCTTCCGGTCCGTATTGTAGTTGGCGACGACCGCCGCGCCCGCCTTGCCCAGCCCTTCCGCGAGCTCCCGGCCTATCCCCTTGCTCGCGCCCGTCACGAGCGCGACCTTGCCTGTCAGGTCAACCATATACCGACCGTACCTATCTTTGTCGAGCTGCAGTCGAGCATGCGAGGGCAGGGGCATAGCGCGCTATGCCCCTGCAAGCTGGTATACAACGCAGGTGAGGACGCTACTTCGCGAAGGCGGCGTCGAACGCTACGGCGGACGGGGCGAAGTCGGTGTTGCGGACGAACTGGACGGCGTCACGCGCGCCCCACTCGCGGTCCATGCCGGAGTCCTCCCACTCGATGGAGAGTGGACCCTGGTAGCCGATGCGGTTGAGCGCGCGGATCACCGATTCCAGGTCTACGTCGCCGTGGCCGGGCGAGACAAAGTCCCATCCGCGGCGCGACTCTCCGAAGTTGAGGTGTGAACCGAGGATGCTGTTGCGCCCATTATTGAGGTAGAGCTTGCTGTCCTTGACGTGGACGTGGTAGATGCGGTCCGCGAACTCCTCGATGAACGCCGCGGAGTCCAGGAACTGATGCACCAGGTGGCTGGGGTCGAAGTTGATGCCGAAGCCGGGACGGTTGCCTATGGCGTCGAGCGCCTTGCGCGTTGTGACAAAGTCGTACGCTATCTCGGTGGGGTGTACTTCCAGGCCGAACTTCACACCCTCCTGGTCAAACACGTCAATGATGGGCCCCCAGCGGTGCGCAAAGTCCTGGTAGCCCGCCTCTATAACCGAGTAGTCGTTCGGCGGGAAGCTGTACAGCATGTGCCAGATGCTCGACCCGGTGAAGCCGTTGACCTGGGTTACGCCGAGCTTCGCGGCGGCGCGAGCGGTGTCCATCATCTCCTGCGCGGCACGCTGGCGGACGCCCTCCGGCTCGCCGTCGCCCCACACATGCGGCGGCACTATCGCCTGATGGCGCATGTCTATGGGATCGCACACCGCCTGCCCAACGAGGTGGTTACTGATCGCAAAGCATTGCAGGCCGTGTCGGTTGAGGATGTCCCACCGGGACTGTGTGTAGTCCGGCTCGGAGAGAGCGCGCTGGACCTCGAAGTGGTCGCCCCAGCAGGCGAGCTCGAGGCCATCGAAGCCCATGTCCTTCGCCATCGGCGCGAGCTGCTCTAGCGGCAGGTCCGCCCACTGTCCAGTGAAGAGCGTAACTGGTCGTGCCATTCTTTCCTCCTCTACAGCGATAAGCGAGCCATCTACTATCAGCCCTCGGCGGTGAACCTTGCTCGCCTGCAGGCTGGGGCTGGCAAATACGACCCATTTGCTGCACTCTCTGTGCCAACAGACACGATCTTTCTCAACACAGAGAGCACAGGGAAACACGAATAACCGGGTAGGGGCAGGTCCCCGTGCCA
>JADDPP010000240.1 GCA_016781845.1 Rubrobacter sp. | reverse complement strand
CATGAACAACGACATCAATGCTACTTCTGGTCCTCGCGAAGGTCAAGGGGGGAGGGGAGAATGCCGAGTTGCTGGAGCAGGCCGATGGTGTTCCAGTTCTGCCAGCCTTCCTTTATCTTTCCATCCACGATGCGGTAGATGAGGATACCGGAGACGCGGCCGCGCCTGCCGGTGGCGGGAATGCCCATCAACTCCCCGGTGTGAGTGCCCTCGGCCGTCCACCGCGCGATGACTTTGTCGCCCTCTGCGATCAGGTCATCCACGGTGAAGTGGATGTCCGGCACGGCGGCGCGCACCATGCCTACCCACTGCTTCGCGTCGGCGGAACTGTGGACTTCCCTCGTTTCAGGGTTCGGGTCGGTAGGGTCATGGCCGGCATAATTCGGATCGAACAACTCGTCCACGACATCGAGGTTGCCCTCGTTCCACATCTCGTCGAACATACGGCGGACGATTGCTTTGTTGAGTGTCTCGGTGTGGTGCGAGTGCATGTCTATATCTCCAGACATCCAGCATGCCATTCCGTTCCGCCCGGAACAGCGGGAGGGGAGACGGATGGTGCGCCTCCCCTCGCCGGATGCCAGAGTAACTAGCGGGGCGTGAGCGGAATGAACGTGCGGTTAGAGATGCTGGCCGGACGGTTCTTGAGCGTGAGCACGCTGATGCGCGCCGCTGCCTGCTCCGCTACCCGGCGTATCGCCCGCGATTGCGGGGCGTCCGGCGCGCTGACGAGCAGCGGCATGCCGATGTCGCCGCCCTCGCGTATAGCGGGGTGCAGCGGCACCTCGCCGAGGAACGGCAGGTCGAGGCGCTTCGCGGTGAGCTCGCCGCCGTGGCCGAAGATCTCGGTGCGCTCGCGGCAGTGCGGGCAGACGAAGTAGCTCATGTTCTCAACCATGCCTATCAGCGGCACGTTGAGCTTCTTGAACATCTCCACACCCTTCACCACGTCGGAGAGCGCGACATCCTGTGGGGTGGTGACGACGACCGCTCCGGTTAGCGGGACGGTCTGGGCCAGCGTGAGGGACGCGTCGCCCGTGCCGGGGGGCAGGTCAATAACGAGGTAGTCGAGCTCACCCCAGTCCACCTTTGTGAGCAGTTCCTGGATCATCTTCGAGACCATGGGCCCGCGCCACACCGCGGGCGAGCTATCGGTGAGGAAGAACGCCATGCTCATTATCTTGACGCCATGGCTCTCCGCTGGGATGAGCCTCTCCCCCTGCTGGCTCGCCATCGTCTCGACGCCCATCATTATAGGTACGTTCGGGCCGTAGATGTCCGCGTCGAGCAGGCCGACGCGCGCGCCGCTCTGCTGCAGCGCGACCGCGAGGCCAACGCTCATGGTGCTCTTGCCGACGCCACCCTTGCCGCTTGCGACCGCGATGGTGTGCGCGACGCCGGGGAGTATCTGTCGGTGGTTCCCACCGAACTTCGGGACCACACGGGAAGTGAAATTGACCCTCACCTCCCGCACGCCCGGCACGCTCATCACCGCCGCGCGCGCTTCGGACTCAATCTGGTTCTTCAGCGGGCAAGCGGGGGTAGTGAGCACAACAGTGAAGCTCACCTTGCCGCCTTCTACCTTGAGATCCTCGATCATCTTGCGGGTGACGAGGTCACCGCCGAGCTCGGGCTCCTGCACGGTGCCCAGTGCCGCCATCACCTCGCCGGGGTTGACGTCCACTACCGCCGGCGCATTGTTCTTGTTTCTGCCAAACATGTGGTTACACTCCTGCCCGGTATACGCGCCGGGAGACGATTCAACTTACGTTACATTTTACCCTATGCAGGTGTCCCTGCCGGTCTCG
>JADDPP010000446.1 GCA_016781845.1 Rubrobacter sp. | reverse complement strand
GCTCTACTTGACTATCCACCACAACCCTTAACTTGTGACTTATGCTCTTACTCGCGGTCCTTGCGTTGCAGGCTGAGAGGATGGTCGGCCGACATCTCGGAGCAAATGCCTCATCGCCGCTTTCAGGCCCCTCCCGCCTCCAACTTTGACTCCACTCTTGCGGCCGGGCTACACTCGGGGCATGACCTCATCCATTGTCATCAGCTGTACCGGCGCTTACCGTTCCTCAGAGCGACCGTCGCGCACTCCGCTGCGGCTCACGTTGTGCTTTCTCGCGCTCGTCATGGCACTCGCGGGGCCGGGAGCCTGCGCCGCGTGGTCCCATGGCACGCACGCTACCCTGGAGCACACCGCGCTCCACGACCGCGCGGTACGGCATGGGCTTCTCGACCACCACGGCATACACCACAGCCCGCAGTCTGGCCCGGAAGTTTGCTTCCTCGATGGCTCGGAAATCCGGCATGCCCTTATGGCGATGGGGCCGGCTATCGAGTCCGGCACGTATGGCGCCTCGATCTCACCGGACTCCTTGAACGGTGTTCGACCGATGTTTGCGCAGGACACCCGTCCCGACCCCGGTCGGCGCTTGCTTCCGCTTTTGTTGCTGGGCACGGAACAGCATTATCCATCGCCTGACCACAAGCCTCCGATCTCCCTCTGATCACCGATGTCCCAGCGATGTAGACTCGCTTGCCCAACCCGCTGCCGGTCCTGCTTCCTTTGAATCTCGCCCCGGTGCGCGGACTGGAGAGAGCGGTAGACTGTGATTAGAGGAGAGATTGTTGAGTAGACGTATAACACTGCTTGTGCTCGCCCTGCTCGTGCTTGGTGGGCTCTTCCTGACGTTGCGGCCTGATCCCCAGGCCGCACGGGATCAGTCGTTCGACCTCAATATCACGGGCGGGAAACTCACCCCTTCGCAGATTACTGTCGGGGAAGGGGATCGGGTGACGTTGCGGATTACCGCGGACAAGGACATGGAGCTGCACCTTCACGGCGTGGACAGGGAGATCGAGGTGGAGTCGGGAGAGACGCAGGAGATCACGTTCGAGGCGACGCCCAGCGGCGGCTTTCCGATAGAAGATCACGGGACCGAGGCCCAGCTCGGCAGACTCGTCATCCAGCCGCGCGAGGGGAGCTAGGCCGATGTGCCGTCTGTGGCTGCTCCTGACCGTCCTGCTCGCGCTGCTGCCCTTGGGGGACGCGGCGGCGCACGGTTTCGGAGAGACGTATGCGCTACCGGTCCCCTTGTGGCTGTACCTGTACGGCGCAGCCGCGGCCGTTGTTCTCTCGTTCGTGCTCGTTGGCTTCTTCGTGGGCGAGGATCGCGCCGTGGATGGCTACAGGCGCTTCAACCTCCTCAGGCTTGGTTGGTTCCGGGCGGTCTTCACGGGCCGCCCCTTCCTGCTTGCCGTGCGGCTGCTTTCGGTCGCGCTCTACGCGCTCGTTATCGTGAGCGGGCTGTTCGGGGAGCAGGTGCCGAGCCTCAATTTCGCGCCCACGTTCGTATGGGTTATCTGGTGGGTGGGCTTCGGCATCTTCGTCGCGCTCGTCGGCAACGTCTGGCCGCTTGTCAGCCCCTGGAAGATACTCTTCGAGTGGGCGGACGGGCTCGCCAGGCGCCTCGGTCTTCGCGGCGGGTTGCAGCTTCACGAGCCGTATCCGAAGAAGCTGGGGGTGTGGCCCGCGCTCGCGCTCTTCGTCGCGTTCGCATGGGTGGAGATCGTGTTCGGGGGTTCTTCCGTTCCGCTGAACCTTGCGTTCCTCGCGCTCGCGTATTCCATCGTTACGTGGGGAGGCATGGCGTACTTTGGGAAACACGTGTGGCTGCGCCAGGGCGAGGCGTTCTCCGTGTTCTTCGACATTCTGGGCAAATTCGCGCCTACCGAGGTCCGTGTCACCGACCCGCAGCTGTGCCGGGAGTGCGAGGCGAGCTGCCGGACCTGGCGCGAGGTACGCCGCAAGAAGGGCCGGCCCGCGGAGGTGGAGCCGGAAGGCGATTGCGTCAACTGCTATGAGTGCTTCGAGCGCGCAGACCGTTCGCAGCGTGAGCTCAACCTGCGACCCTGGGCGGCGGGACTCATCCGCTCCGAAACACTCGGCGCGGACCGGCTCTCCTTCGTCGTGTTCATGCTCTCCAGCGTAACCGTTGACGGCTTGTTCGAGACCTCTGTCTGGGCGCGAGTGTTCACACTGGCAACCCCAGTGATCGCCCGTACCGGCGATGCGGGCTACCGGGTCCTCCAGACGCTCGGCCTGCTGCTCGTGCCCGCCGTCTTCCTCCTTGTGTACTACGGCTTCGCCGCGCTCGTGCGCGCGCTAGGTGGGGCGCGGGAGCGGCTGGGCGAGGTGGCTGCGATCTTCGTGTACTCTCTCGTGCCCATCGCGCTCGCCTACCAGATAGCTCACTACTACACTCTCCTGCTCGTGCAGGGCCAGGGCATGATCTCGCTCCTCTCCGATCCCCTCGGCTGGGGATGGAACCTGTTCGGCACGGTGGACTATCAGATAAAGCCCGGAGTGGTGGGCGCGGCGTTCGTGTGGTACTCGCAGGTGGGGCTCATCGTAGCGGGGCATGTCATCGCGGTGTACCTCGCGCACGTGATCGCTCTGCGCCTCCTTCGTAACCCGAGGAGGGCGCTGCGCAGCCAGTACCCGATGCTCGTGCTCATGGTGCTGTACACCATCTCCAGCCTCTGGATCATCTCCCAGCCCATCGTCACACAGGAAAGCGCTGTCGTGCCGGAGAGGTTGGCGAGGAATGCTATAGTTAAGCAGGAGCTCTCATCGGCGCGGCAGGAGACATGATTTGACTGGAAGCACTGTTTTTCGTCGCCCAGGCGATTGGCGGACACTCTTACTACTCCTGGTAACGGTGCTGCTCTTCGCCGGGTGCAGCAGAGACGGGCAGCTTGTCGGGCTAGACCTTGAGTCTACCCCCGCGCCCGACTTCAAGCTCACGGACCACAACGGAAATCCCGTGGCGCTCTCAGACCTGCGTGGCAAGCCCGTGGTGCTCACGTTCCTGTACACCAGTTGCGCCGACACCTGCCCGCTTATCACGAACAAGCTCGCCCAGGTACACGACGAGTTCGGCGAGCGCGCCCGAGAGATTGCGTTCGTCATAGTCTCTGTCGACCCCCAGCGCGACACAGTTGAACGTGCTCGAGAGTACCTCTCGGAGCGGGGCTGGCAGGACAAGGTGGTGTATCTTACGGGCAAGCAGGCGGAGCTTGAGCCGGTCTGGAAGGACTATCACATGGGTGTAATCAAGATGCCTCCGGAGAAGGGCGCGGGGGGCTATTACGAGGTGGCCCACCAGGACGCCCTCTACGTGATAGACAAGGCTGGCCGGGAACGCGCGCTCATGCGGCAGGACTTCGCGCCTGCCGACCTCGCCCGCAACCTTCAGGCGCTACTACGCGAGTGAGCACCTGGGCTAAGTTCCCCCAACCTTACGTGGTGCGCGTTCAGTGCGCCGCGCTTGTTATGGGGCTGTCGCTGGCGGCGTGCGACGGGGGCGTCTCGCCCACGACATCCGGCGTGGGGAACAGCGGAGCGCCATCGCCGACTACGGCGATCAGCACCGCTGTCCCCACCCCTGCCGTCACTGTCCAGACCCAGCCGATAGTGGTGGACGATTCCGCCCTCGGGCGCGCGCTGCCGGACGAGGGTGGGAGGCACGTCGCTGAGGGCACCCCAATAGAGTACAAGAACAACCCGCCCGCGTCCGGGCTGCACTACGCGAAGCTGGCTGAGTACGGAGTATATGCCGAGGCAATACCCGCGCCGTACTGGGTGCATAACCTGGAGCACGGCGCGATCGTGGTGCTGTACAACTGCCCGTCCGGTGAGGCACAGTGCGCGCAGGCAGCGGAGCAGCTGCGGACCCTCTACCAGCAACTCCCACCGGGGAAGTATGGTGAGGTGAAGCTGGTAGCAACGCCGTATCCCGAGCTGCGCACCCGCTTCGCTGTGCTGGCGTGGAATCGAATCCTCGAGCCCGATGCGTTCGATGCCCAGCGCATAACTGAGTTCTACGAAACGTGGGTGGACAAGGGCCCGGAGGACGTTCCGTAGTCTCCCCCCAGATGTTGCAGCGACCGCTGCCCTCAGTGGAACGAGGCATCTCAACCATCCTGTGAAAGCGCGATACCGTCGCGGTTTGACGGGCGCGGGGAACGCCTTCAAGGGCAGGGCAAGGGCAGGGCGAGTGCAAAATAGCTGCCGGTGGGGCGGACACGCTGAGGGGGCGTCGCGCAGACGTTGCGTGCAACGTCTCTACAGATGATTCACCTTGCACGTGCTGGGATGACCGTTAGACAGTTGCCGGAGGTGGGGCGTTCAATCGAACGCCCCCTGTGTCGTGAGTATTATCTCGGCAGCGCGGGCTCCACGAGGGCATACACCTCGTCGCTGATCTTGACCTCGACTCCCTGCTCTTCCAGCCAGCGCTCCGCGTCCATCGCGGCCTTGCAGCCGTCGCCAGCGGCGGTTATCGCCTGACGGTAGCGGTGGTCGCGCACGTCGCCCGCCGCGAACACGCCCTCGATGTTCGTCTCCGCCGTCTCGGGGTTCGGCGCCTTGATGTAGCCCTTCCCGTCGAGGTCCACCTGCCCCGCGAAGATCTCTGTGTTCGGCTTGTGACCAATGGCGATAAAGACGCCCCCGGTCTCGAGCACGCTCCTCTCGCCGGTCTTCACGTTGCGCAGGCGCACGGCGGAGACAGCCTCGCGACCCGTGGTCGGGTTCCTCTCGCCAATGATCTCCTCGACGACGGTGTCCCACACGAAGTCTACCTTCGGGTTGTCGAAGGCGCGCTTCTGCATGCTCTTGCTCGCCCGCAGCTGGTCGCGCCTGTGGACTACGGTGACCTTGCTAGCGAAGCGAGTCAGGAACGTCGCCTCCTCTAGAGCCACGTCACCGCCGCCGACTACTACGACATGCCTGTTCTTGAAGAAGAAACCGTCGCACGTCGCGCACGCCGACACGCCCTTGCCCTGCAGCCTCTCCTCTCCGGGGACGCCAAGCCACATCGCGCTCGCGCCGGTGGAGATGATAACCGCCTTCGCTGTATACTCCTCGCCATCGGTCCACACGCGGAACGGGCGCGAGGAGAAGTCCACGCGCGTGACATCCACGGGCACAACAGTAGTGCCGAAGCGCTCCGCCTGATTCTGGAAGTGACCCATCATCTCCGGACCGCTGATGCCATCAGGGAAGCCGGGGTAGTTCTCCACATCGGACGTTATCATGAGCTGGCCGCCCATGTTGCCGCCCGCGAGCATCAAGGGCTTGAGCTCGGCCCGTGCGGCGTAGATCGCCGCGGTGTAACCGGCCGGGCCGGAGCCGATAATTATAAGTTCTCTCTCGTTTTCTGGGTTCATGGTGTCCTCTGCTGGTCTGCTTACCGTTAATGTAACATCGCGTACTGCCTGATTTATTCCGCGCTGGAGGGGCCGCAAGCTAGCGGCTACACGGGCGGGGAGAGCGGGGCCTGCCACGCGGGCGACTTATGCACGTGAACCACCTGCCACCGCCCGTCCCGGCGTACGAGCACGCGGCTCTCGTTGTGTGTGCGGTGCGCTACCCTCCCACCGGATACGACCGAGAGCATGAAGGCATAGCTGACGATGGCGGTGTCCCCGTACAGCTGCAGCCGAGGCTCGAGCAGGTCGTAGCGGTACTCTCCGGCCCCCTCCAGCATAGAGCCGTTGGAGATCATGAATAAGTGGAAGGGGAGACTGTCCTGCCTGTGTGGCGTAATAAACCACTCGTACAGCGAGAGGTCGTCCCCGGTGGTAGCCTCGTACGTCTCGGCGTCGCGCTCGAAAACCGACCTCAGGTGGACGTGCAGCGCCTCCCACACCTCATCCTCCGTGGACACCACCTCTGCCCTAGTGGTCGTAACGGCCACGCCGACGGCCACCGCCGCGCCCTATCCTGTTCACCAGCCTCGTCACCGCGGCGATTGCCACCACGCGTGCGATCCGTACGAGACAACCACGCATCTGAACTCCTCCTGAAAGCTATGATAAGTACAAGAGTCCAACAAGGGTACTCTAATTGATAAGCACGATGGACGCCACTGCGAGACGGCGGAGCTACGTTCTCAGCAGGTACACCGCTACGATCAGCGCCGCCAGGCCGATACGGTACGCGACGAACGGTGCGAAGCTGTTGCGCTTCAGGTAGCTCAACAGGAAACCAATGGCGAGCACGCCCACAACGAACGACACCCCGATGCCCAGCCAGAACGGAGTGGACCTGAGGGCCGCGGTATCGAGGTCCCCCAGCTTGAGCAGTCCCGCTCCGGCAGTGATCGGCATGGCCATGAGGAACGAGAAGCGCGCGGCTGTGTCCCGCCCAAGCCCGAGGGCGCGCCCCATCGTCATCGTGGAGCCGGAGCGCGACACACCGGGAACGAATGCGAGCGTCTGGGCGAAACCGATCAGGAGCGCCTTGCCCCATCCGATCTGCCCGAGAGTGTCCTCCCGCCGCACAGAACGGTCCACCACGTACAGGATCACGCCCATGATAGCCAGAGTGCTCGCGATCAAGAGGTGCTTGTCCCGAAAGTAATCCGCGGCCACCCGGTCGAGCACGAAACCGATCGCTGCGCCGGGCAGAGATGCTACCACGATCAACCAGAAGAGCCTGCCCTGCTCTGTATAGGGGCGCATGGCGTGGCGCAGGAGTCCCAGCCAGTCGCGCCAGAAGAAGCCGAGCAGCGCGAGCAGCGTGCCCATGTGCAGCGCCACGTCGTAGGTCTGCGAATTGAGAAAGGAGTTGGAGTCATCCCAGCCGAAGAGCCACGGGACGATGATGAGGTGCGCCGATGAGGAGATCGGCAGGAACTCGCCCAGTCCCTGCACTATGCCAAGCGTCGAGGCTATACGCTCGTCCCCCGTGAGCAGCAGAGTGAACGCGACCAGGCCCAGCAGGGCGAGCCAGGGCAGGAGCCGTAGCCACACGGGCCAGCGGCGGGGACTCGCTGCCTGCACCTCCGGATCGCCTACCGTCGTTTGTCTAACTCCCATGCTGCCCCAATATCCCCTGACGCTCTTGAACTTACTGTCTCGGACTCTCTCACGCGGCTGCACGCGAAAGGAGTTCATCTGTCCTCTATGGCACGTGTTGCATGATACGTTTGCCACAGCCCATGTGCAAACCCTGGCGCGCTCCCACTTGTGTTCAGGCGTGTCCTGGGGGCCGAGAGTTTGGCTGCTTGCTGATGTCCCACATTCCGCAGTGTCGTCAGCAACTTTCGACAATATC
>JADDPP010000216.1 GCA_016781845.1 Rubrobacter sp. | reverse complement strand
CTCCTTACGATAGCAACACCGCTCGGGCTCTTGAGCGGACGGTTTTGTTGGGTTATAGTCGGCGGGTAGAATCAGCACGGAGGTGAATCGGATGGATATGGGGCTGAGGGGCAGGGTGGCGGCGGTTGCGGCTGCGAGCTCGGGGCTGGGCAAGGCGATAGCTCAGGGGCTGGCGGAGGAGGGGGCGCGGGTGGCTCTGTGCTCGCGCGACGAGGGGCGGGTGCGCGCGGCAGCCGAGGAGATAGCACAGTCCACGGGAGTTGATACATTCCCCGTCGTCGCCGATGTCAGCCGAGCCGAGGACGCCCAGCGGTTCGTGCGGGAAGCGGCAGGGCGCTGGGGCAGGCTCGACGTGCTCGTGACGAACGCGGGCGGGCCGCCGCCGGGTTCTTTCGACGAGCTGGACGACGCCGCGTGGCAGAGCGCGTTTGAGCTTAACCTCCTGAGCACCGCCCGGCTCGTCCGCGAGGCTCTTCCTCACATGCGCGCGAACCGGTGGGGCCGCATAGTCACCATCACCAGCACCTCAGTCAAGGCGCCCATCGGCGGCTTGTTGCTCTCGAACAGCATACGCGCGGGAGTCGTGGGGCTCGTCAAGACGCTCTCCTTCGAGCTTGCCCCCGAGAACATCCTTGTCAACAACGTCTGCCCCGGCAGGCTCGACACGGACAGGGTGCGCAGCCTGGACGAGGATCGGGCGAGGCGCACGGGCAGGGACCTGGAGGAGATCCGGCGGGAGAACGAGGCGCGCATCCCCCTGGGTCGCCTCGGAGAGCCGTGGGAGCTCGCGAACCTCGTCGTCTTCCTCTGTGGCGAGCCCGCCTCGTACATCACCGGCGCGAGTATCCAGGTGGACGGAGGGGCGCTTCCCAACCTGATGTAACGCGGTAGCGGAATCAGAACCATACTGTCATCACCAGCGCCGCCCGCAGGGCTGTCTCGCACAGCTTTCGTACGACTTCGGAACAGCGCATGTCCAGTGGCGGCTGCAGCATTGCCACTGTCGGCGCCGCCCAGTCTTCTTGCAGAAGGCGTCGTCACATCAATGCGCCAGGCATGTTGCATCGTGAGTGGGGATGCTGTGCCGAGCTGCGGTCGCAGACTATACTGAAAGGGTCAGCCTGTACAGAAGGAGTTGTATGATACGCACCGTCACGGCCACGCAGTACCTGACACCGCTACGAGAGGGCGGT
Organism: Rubrobacter sp.; assembly: GCA_016781845.1. GTDB lineage: Bacteria > Chloroflexota > Chloroflexia > Thermobaculales > Thermobaculaceae > JADDPP01. The sequence goes on along the minus strand of JADDPP010000216.1, from coordinate 6,096 downwards.
TCCCTGCCCGGCATAGTCGAGGCGGATGATCTCGGCACGTACGTGCTCAAGTTCCGTGGCGCGGGCCAGGGACCGAAGGCTCTTATAGCGGAGCTTGTCGGCGGGGAGGTCGCCCGGCGCCTGGGGCTGCCTGTGCCGGAGATAGTGTTCGTGGAGCTCGATCCAGTGCTGGGCCGCTCGGAGCCCGACTTCGAGATCCAGGCGCTGATTCAGTCGAGCGCCGGACTCAACCTCGCGCTCGACTACCTGCCGGGTGCTCTACCCTTCGACTCGCTCCTCGCCCCGCCACCCGACGCGGAGCTTGCCTCGCGTATCGTCTGGTTCGACTCGTACGTCACGAACGTTGACCGTACGCCGCGCAACACGAACATGCTGCTGTGGCACAGGCGGCTCTGGCTCATAGACCACGGGGCCGGCCTCTATTTCCATCACGCCCGTCCGTGGGGAGACTACCTGGCGCGCAGCCGGACCCGCTTTCCGCAGATACGCGAGCATGTGCTGCTACCCCTCGCCCGCGCCGTGCCCCAGGCGGCTGCCGACGCTCGCTCACGCCTCACCGCGGATACCCTACAGCGCATCGTCGCCCTCATCCCCGAAAGCTGGCTCGACCCGGAGGAAGCGGGATTTACGAGCACGGAGGAGCAACGCGAAGCGTACGCGGAGTATCTGCTGGCCCGACTGGACGCATCGGACGCATTCGTAGAGGAGATACAGGATGCCCGCGCGCAGCTCGTATGACTACGCCGTTATCCGCGTCATCCCACGGGTGGAGCGGCAGGAGTTCATCAACGCGGGCGTCATCCTCCACTGCCCGGAGCTCGGCTTCCTCGGAGCCCGCGTAGACCTCGACCCGCAGCGTCTCGCCGTCCTCGGCCCCCATCTGGACCTTGATGCCGTCCAAAAGCATCTCGACCTGATCCCACTGGTATGTGCCGGCGGCGACGGCTCCGGTCCCATCGGGCGACTGGGGCAGAGGGAGCGCTTCCACTGGCTCATCAGCCCGCGCAGCACGATCATCCAGGCATCACCCGTCCACTCCGGCCTGTGTACGGACCCCGCGGCCACCCTCGACCACCTGTTCGCCACCCTCGTCGGCCGCCCGGCTCCACCTCACGCTACAATCGGCAGGAAGGAATTTTCATGATTCACCGTGGAGCACCCAGGGGCGCAGAGGCATAGGGAGTGCGGGCACGACTCCTGTACATCACTGTGCCGGTACGTGATCGAGCAGGGGTAAACGTCCGTGGTGCCTACTGGCACTTGCGAGGAGGACGCAAATGAGTCTGCCACAACTGGTTCTATCCTACCTGTTCCCCCCGCTAGGGGTGTTCTTCAAGGTAGGCTTCGGCCTGCACTTCTGGCTGAACATCGTCCTGACGTTCTTCGGCTACTGGCCGGGTCTGCTCCACAGGATCTGGGTCCTTGGCAGGTAGCATCAGCAGCCAGCCACGCGACAATGGAGGGTGAACGTTATGAGTTGTCTGAGACTAGGGCTATCCGTCCTGCTGCCCCCGCTAGGAGCCGCTAGGGTATTCCTGACCGTCGGGCTCGGCCTGCACTTCTGGCTGAATATCCTGCTAACGGTACTGGGTTACATCCCAGGGCTCGTGCATGCGGTATGGATCATCGCGAGGAATAGCGGCCGGTCACGAGCAATACGTTGATCGAATACGGAGACACCGGTTGAGCCCAACACTCGGCCTGATCACGCTCGCGGCGGAGGACTGGTACGAGACGCTGGACTTCTACCATGAGCTACTAGGGCTTGAGCTCCTCGGGAGCGACGAGTCCAACGGACGCGCCCGGCTGCGCGCCGGCCCTGACCTCGTCCTCGAGATAGTCTCCGGCGGATGGGGCGCTGAGGACCCGAAGACACCGCAGGAGAATCCCGTATCGCTCTGCTTGCGAGTGGACGACCTCGCCCGCACCGTCCACGAGCTCGAGCACCGTGGCGTGTGGCTCCTCTCCGAGCCCGCCGGTGGCCTCGCCGCAATCGCAGACCCGGAAGGCAACCGCATCTACCTCTACGACACACACGAGCTCCCACACGTGCCAGACGGCTGGCAACTGTAGAGACGTTGCACGCAACGTCTCCCTCCGAGCGCTCCCTGTCGTTGCACGCCTCTTGCGGCTGAAACCCGGCATAGCGTAGAGGAGGTGGCCGCATGACGCTCGGCCGCGACACGCAGATAACCTATCTCGGCCACTCCACCTTTCGGATTCGCACACCAGGGGGCAAGAACGTGCTCATAGACCCCTGGGTGATGAACAACCCTCGCTGCCCGGATGACCAGAAAAGCGTGGGTGACCTGGACCTCGTTCTCATTACCCACGGCCACTTCGACCACATAGGCGATGCCGTCGAGGTGCTGCAGGCATCCGGCGCTACAGCCGTCGGCGTATTCGAGATCTGCTCCTGGCTGAACAGCAAGGGCGTCGAGAAGACTTCTCCTTTCAATCTGGGCGGCACACAGGAGCTGGAAGGAATCCGCATCACGAGCGTCCGCGCGGACCACTCTTCCGGTATCCAGGATGGCGACAGAATGGTGTACGGCGGCGAGCCATGCGGCTACGTTCTGGAGCTGGAGAATGGCTTCAAGCTGTACCATACGGGCGATACCGCGCTCTTTGGGGACATGAAGCTAATCGCTGAGATGCACAGGCCAGAGCTTGTGCTGCTCCCCATAGGCGACCGTTTCACGATGGGGCCCGCTGAGGCCGCACAGGCGATACGCCTGATGGGTGCGAAGAAGGTTGTGCCCATACACTACGCCACCTTCCCCTTGCTCACCGGCACGCCCGAGCAACTGCGTGCCCATACCGCCGACATCGAGGGCCTGCAGATATACGACATCCAGCCCGGCGAGACGTTGAGCTAACGGCGGTTGTACGCCGCAGGGCTCAAACGAACAGAAGGAGGACCGATGCCATGACAGCCATACCCACCCAACGGTTCGCGCTTTCGGACGAGCAGGTGGCGAGCTACGAGCGTGACGGCTACCTGCACCTGCAAGGTGTGCTCAGTCCAGAGGAAGCCGCGGAGCTGCGGCGGGAGTCGCACGAGCTCGTGGAGCGCCTCCAGAAGCGGCAGAACGTGGATGCCACGTGGAGGAGCGCCCGCGACGTGAGCGCCGCTGCAAGGCAGACTCGGCTGCTGCACTGCCACAATGTGCAGTTTCAGGCAGCGGCGTTCACTCGCCTGATAGTGGACCCGCGCCTCGTGGACCCTGTCGCCGACCTGATAGGCCCGAACGTGCAGCTGCACCACACGAAGCTGTTCATCAAGCCTCCGGAGAAGGGCTCACCCTTCCCAATGCACCAGGACTACCCGTTCTTCCCCCACGAGCGCAACACGATGCTCGCCGCCATCATCCACTTCGACGACGCGCCGCTTCAGAAGGGCTGTGTCCGCGTCGTACCCGGCAGTCACCTGGCCGGGCCGCTGGAGCACAACCCCGAGGGAAGCTTCCACCTCCCGTTCGACGAGTATCCCGTCGAGTCCGCCACGCCGGTGGAGGCCAAAGCGGGCGACCTGCTCATCTTCTCGTACCTGCTGGTCCACGGCTCGGGGGTGAACGAGAGTGCTGAGGCGCGCACCACGCTGCTGGTGCAGATGCGCGCACCCGATGACCCGCCCACCGTGCAGACCCACCTCTCCCGTGGGCAGGGCATGATGCTCAGGGGCATTGACCCGAATGGCAAGGCGGGCGCTGGGGTGGAGAGCTAACACCAGGTACAGTGGCCTGGAGACGTTGCGCTCTGCGTCTTCACAGTTGGGCTGCCCCTTGGTTCCCGGCGGATTGCACCCTCTGTTGCGATCGGCACTGGTTCTACCGATACGACGCCGCCTGCAGCTCGAAGAGCTCCGCGTAGCGCCCGCCGAGGAGCATGAGTTCTTCGTGGCTGCCCTGCTCCACGAGCTCGCCGTTCTCCAGCACGAGTATCCTGTCGGCCATCCTCACAGTCGAGAAGCGGTGCGAGATGAACATCGCCATCTTGCCCAGCGTCAACTCCTTCATGCGTGCGAACAGGTCGTACTCGGCCTTTGCGTCGAGTGCGGAGGTAGGCTCGTCGAGGATAATTATCTGCGCGTCCCGCATGAAAGCGCGTGAGGTCGCTACCTTCTGCCACTCGCCCCCGGAGAGCTGCGCGCCACCCTCGAACCACTTGCCGAGCAGCGTGTCGTAGCCCTCGGGCAGCTGTTCCAGGACCTCCGCGGCCCCGCCCTTGCGCGCGGCGGCAGCGACGAGCTCCCGGTCCTCCGCCAGCTCCAGCCGGCCCACGCCGATGTTCTCACGCGCGGAGAGCTGGTACTGCGCGTAATCCTGGAAAATGACGCCTATCTGCGAGCGCAGCTCCTGCGGGTCGTACTCGCGCACGTCCCGCCCGTCAATGAGCACCTGCCCCTCGTCCGGGTCGTACAGCCGTGCAAGCAGCTTCACGATAGTTGTCTTCCCCGCCCCGTTGCGGCCCACGAGCGCCACTGTCTCGCCCGGCTCAATCCTGAAGCTAAGGTCTCGGATCGCTATCTTGTCCGAGTTGGGATAGCGGTACGTGACGTTGCGGAACTCTATCCCGTTTGTGAAGGGTCTCGCCACCGGCGCGGGGTCTTCAGGCGCACGGATCGCGGGTTCAGTCTCCAGAAGGTCGAAGATGGTGTCCAGGTAGAGGTTGTGCTCGTACATTCCCTGCAGCCCACTGAGCAGTCCCTGGAAGTTCTGCTGCACGCTGGTAGCCGCCTGTACGAAGACAGTCAGCCCGCCGAGCCCGATGCGCCCGGCGACAGCCTGCAGCGCGACGTACAGGAACGTGGCGCTCGTCGCGAGCGTTGTGAGGGAGCCCCACGCGAAGCCCATCAGGTAGCGGCGCACAAGTAAGCGGCGGTTCTGCTCATAGTACTCGCTTGCAAGCTCCGTGTACCTCTTCGTGAAGTACGGACCCAGACCGAATATCTTCACCTCCTTGTTATACGTGTCCGTCGTGAGCAGGTTCGTCAGGTAGTTCATCATTCGCCGCGCGGGGGATTGGCGCCGCATCAGCTGGAAGCCCTGCCAGCCATAGCGCGATGTCGCGATGAACGACGGGATTGGGGAGAGCAGCGTGATCACGGCCACGATCCACCCCAGCCCCACGAGCAGGCCGATCATGGAGCCGAACGTAATGAGGGTGCGCACGAGCGAGAACACCTGCGATACCATCTGCAAGGGCCGGTACGCGGACTGCTGCTGTGCCTGCTGCAGCTGGTCGTAGAACTTCGGGCTCTCGAAGTACGCCAGGTCGAGCGTGTTCGCGTGCTCCATGAGCATCGTCTGTACGCGGATAGCCATCCGCTCCTGCAACAGCTGCTGCCAGATGTTCGCGAGCGTCTGCATGAGGCTCGCGAGCGCCGCCACCGCGAACTGTAGCGCCGCGAGCAGCACGATGGTGCGAATGCCGGTGGCCGTGTCTCCCGACGTAACTGCCTCCTGCACTGCATCAATGAGCCGTCCCGAGAGGTACACCTGCGTCGCGGGCACGATGCTCTGTGCCAGGGTGGCGAGCGCCATGCCGAGCGTGAGTCCCGGGTGGGTGTTCCACACAAGCCGCATCACGCGGCCTACGCCTCCGCGCGTGGCGCGCGCGCTCCGGACGAAGTTGTGCAGGCTCGTCGCGGCACTCAACCGGGGCGCGGTCTCGCTCCCGGCCACGCCCGCTGGCACGCCGAGCTCGGCCCCGCCCTGCGGGCCGACTGGGGGACGTCCGTTTCCGCCACCGCCGTCTCTGTTGTTGCGTGTTGACCTGCCGTTGAGACTCAAGGGAAACTGTGCTCCGTCCAAGCTTCGTAGAGACACGTACGGCCATGCCGTCTCATCAATTGTATACCCGTGTACTGCTCAGGCTCGAAGTCCTGACCGCGTGCACCTATCGAGTGCGGCGTATATGTTGCGTAATTCTACGCGCTCCCCTCGCATCAGCCGAACGACCAGGGGAAGCGGCTGTACTCTTGTCTAGCCACCAGCGGAACCAACGTCTCCGGCAACATCACCCACATTCCGCACCTCCAAACAGGGCCTTTGGGAATATACCTTGTTGCATCGATTGCACCGGACTCGATGC
>JADDPP010000460.1 GCA_016781845.1 Rubrobacter sp. | reverse complement strand
TATTGTAGTCATAACCCCAGTCTACCGAAAACTAACGAAGTAGTACTAGCAGATACTCGAACCTACGGCTTGCACCTTCCGATATCGTTGATTATGAGGTAGAGGAAGGATAGATCAGGTGGGGGGACCGGATTGTGGCCTCGCGGCTCGGTCGGCGAAGGTGCGAGTAAGCTGCTCGAATGTGACCCCGTGCTGTCGCGCTATCTCTGTGGCAAAGGAACGGCCCGCGGGTACACCGGGAACGATGCGGTATGTGCCGCGGACGGTACCGTCGGCGGAGGTAGCCTCGGCGACCAGGCTCCGTATCCCGCCTGTGGCAGGTCCACTGTCGTTCAGGCCGGGTATCCTGTGTGCCAGGTCGTGCAGGTGGGTGACGAGCAGCACACGCGCGCCGAGCACCTGCAGCGCTCGGACTATGTCTGTGGCAATACTCAACGCTCCGCGCTCCGAGGTGCTAGTCAGCGGCTCGTTGAGCAGGATAAGCGAGCTGGGTGTCGCCTTGTCGAAGATGCGGCGAAGTCGCTGAATTTCCTCGTCTAGCCGGCCCGAGCCCGGTTGGTCGGCCTCCGGCAGAGGGAAGTGCGTGTAGATGCCGTCCACTGGGCTGATGCGCGCTCGGGAGCCCGCTACAAAGAGGCCGCATTGGAACATGACCTGCGCCTGACCGAGCGCACGGCAGTACGTAGTCTTGCCTCCGCGGTTCGGACCCGTCAGTACGAGGAGCCGCGCTCGCTCGTCGAAGCAGGCTTCGTTCGTGACGAGACCTCCCGGATGGTCCATCAACTGCAGGCCCAGGGCTACGTTACCCAGGTCCGCCACATCGAACACGCGCTCCTCGATGGATGCGATCTCCGGGCGGCAGAGCGGGATGCCAGCGCCTTCCAGCCGGGAGGCGAGTACTGCCGCACCAGTGAAGAAAGCCAAGTCGCCCTCTAGAGCGACGAGTGGTTTGACGCTCACATCGCGGTAGCGGTCGAGCGCCTTGGCGAGCGGGGCGGTGGCGGCTTCCAGCACCTCCTGCAAGTCCTTGAATAGCTGGCTGCCTCGCCTCAGGTTCACAGGGCCTACCTCGCGCAGCGGAGTCCGCCCATGCTGGCTGCTCACACTGCGAGGGAGGAGCCGGCCCAGCAGCGAGCGCGGGCCGCGAAACTGGAACCGGTTCAGCGAGGCGATCGTGACGGACTCCGGCTGGAGACCTGCGCCCAGGTTCACACCGATGGAGACGCTCGTGGTCTCCGCGATCAGCTCGTGCAGCGCGGGTAGCTCGGAGCGTAGCGTCGCTACCTCCGGGTCCTCTGCGAGCTCGGAGACGCCCTCGCGCAAGGCCAGGAGCCCTGCGGACTGCATATCCCTTGCACCATCCAGGATTCCGCGCAGGGTATCAATGCAGCGCACGTACGCATCAAGCTCGCCAAGTCGCTCCAGGACGACCATCAGTGGGGAGTCACCCTTCCAGCCGGAGATGCCCTTCGCGGCCAGTGCGGAGATCTCCGGCAGAATGGCCCTGAGCTTCGAGACTAGCTCCGGCGCAGCCCGCAGGTCGGCGAGGATATCCTGGCGATAGAGAATAGTTTCAGTATCGAGGCATAGCTCGTACAGCGTGTCGCGTATCACTCGCTCGTGTCGCCCGCCAACGTTGAGCGCCTGGATAACGCGGTCTAGAGCGAGGTCCGTAGAGGCGGCCTGGCTCAACCGGGCGGTGGGACATGCGCTGGCCGTGTCGGGCCAGAGCAGGCTCGGCAGGGCCGAACGGGAATGTGGCTGGGTGGAGCCAGCTTCCCGCGCGAGGACGTTGGGACGCGGCCTGCGACTGCGAAGCAGCCCACGCTCCTCCGAATCGATCTTACCGTTTGTCGTCGCCACCGCCCCTCCTTACCATTCACGGGCTGCGAAGCCCGGCGCTGAGCCGGTTGGGGATCGCCGCACTACTTCGAAACCTTAAGTTGCAGCAAGCCCCGGTCCAGAACGACGCCACGCCACTACGATGCGCTCCGAACCCTCGCGGCCGCCAGCAAAAAGTCTCTAGTATGTAAGCGCTCCATTGGCGCGCTTATTGACATATAGCAAGTATACCGTCGGGACACCGAAGATGAGAAACACCCATCTCCCGAAAGGATGCTGCTTGTGTTGCTTCCTGCTGGACGCGAGCACGTTGGTGCCGTATCCTTTACCGGGTGAGATGAGGAAGTGCCGTTCGCTTCCGCTGGGAGGATACCGAGCCGGAGCGTGTGGTAAGGGCTGTGGAAGGTCTACCAGCATCTGCGCCGCACGGGTCGGAATTCAGGAGGATGGTTTGATACAGAGTATGTTGGCGCCGTTGTGGGCTACAGTGCCCGACCTGGCAGGTGAGGTCTGATGGGGGGGCTGATCGGCTCGCTCGCGGAGTGGATCACGGGCGTGGTGGAGGGCCTCGGCTACGTGGGCATCATGCTGCTCATCGTGCTCGAGAACGTCTTCCCGCCGATACCCTCGGAGCTGGTACTGCCACTGGCGGGATTCCTGGTGAGCAGGGGGGACTTTGGGTTCCCACAGGTACTGGTGGCCTCGACGGTGGGCTCGGTAATCGGCGCGCTCATTCTGTACGCTGTCGGGGCGCTCTTCGGGGAGGACCGACTGCGCGCGTTCGTGCGCCGGTTTGGACGCTTCCTGTTCGTGCGCGAGGCGGACGTGGATCGCGCGGAGCAGTGGTTTATTCGCCACGGTGGGAAGGCTGTGTTCTTCGGGCGGCTCTTTCCGGTCGTGCGCAGCCTCGTATCTCTGCCGGCCGGCGTCGCACGTCAGTCGCTCCTGCCGTTCGTGCTGTACACCGCGCTCGGTAGTGCCATGTGGAACGCCGCTCTGACGGGGGCGGGCTGGGCGCTCGGCACGCAGTGGGAGAGAGTGGCCGAGTACGTGGAGGTGCTTCAGTACGTTACGCTGGCAGCCCTGGGGCTGCTGCTGCTGCGCTTCGTGTGGCGCAGAGTTAGTGCCCGTGGAGTGAACAGGCGCGAGACAGCGTAGCCTGGCATACATAGCGGACCGAGCACCGGGGTCGTGGAGGGACAGCCAGCATCGCATAAGGCGCGAATGGCTATCTGGGGGCGCCTTTCTGGTAGCATAAACAACTATGAACCGAGAGGAGACCCCAACGTTGGCAAGCGATCCGATAAACGAGTATCTACAGATCACTCTGCCGAGTTACCTGGCGGACCTGCACGAGCTAGTCAGCATAGACAGCGGCACGATGAACAAGGCCGGAGTGGACGCCGTAGCAACCGAGATGCAGCGGCGCCTCGAGGCGCTGGGCTGCGAGGTGAGGCGGCTCCCGAATCCCATCTATGGTGATAGCGTCGTAGCCAGGCTGCGTGGTAACGGCAGTAAGAAGATTGTCATGGTAGGCCATACCGATACGGTCTACCCGGACGGCACCGCTCAGGAGCGCCCGTTTCGCATCGAGGGAGACCGCGCGTACGGCCCCGGTACGTGTGACATGAAGAACGGGATCCTTGCCGGTCTGTACGCGATGAAGGCCCTCAAGGACGCGGGGCGGCTGGATTTTGGCGAGCTGGTCCTCTTCCTCAACTCCGATGAGGAGGTGGGTTCTCCCACAAGTACGCAGGCCATAGATGACGAGTCTGAGGGGGCGACCGCAGCGCTCGTGCTCGAGAGCGGCAGGGCAGGCAACTCCGTTGTAGTAGGGCGCAAGGGTGTGTACGACTATACTCTCACAGTGTACGGGCGCAACGCCCACGCGGGTGCGAACCCCGAGAGGGGCCGTAGCGCGATACACGAGCTCGCGCACAAGCTCGTGCCCATCGCCGCCCTCAACGGCCTGAGCGAAGGCACCACGCTGAACGTTGGCGTCATCCACGGAGGCACCCGCAGGAACGTCGTCGCGGATCGCGCGATATGCGAGATTGATGTGCGGGTCCTCACGCTGGAGGCTTACAGGCAGTTGGACAGCGAGCTGCGGCGAATAGTCTCCGAGCCTCATATCCCCGACACCCGGATCGAGGTTACGACCGGCCACTGCTTCGCCCCGATGGAGCGCAACGAGCGCAATGTGCGGTTGTACGAGGTCGCTCGCGGCGTCGCGTCGCGGCTGGGCTTTGAGCTTGGTGCAACGGAGTCGGGCGGTGGCTCGGACGCGAATCACATCTCCGCGATGGGCGTGCCTGTGCTTGACGGTCTCGGCCCACGTGGTGCGGGGGCGCACAGCCCCGAAGAGCACCTGATCATACCGAGTGTTGTGGAGCGGACCGGTCTGCTCGCCCACCTGATCCTGGAGCTCGCTGCATAGGTCTTCACCGTCGTTCCGACCTGGCGAGGAAGCCGTAACCAAAGGTTACGGCTTCCTCATGTCTCTTATCCTCGCTGCGTACCGGGGTCTCCGAATGACACGCCGTGCTCAGTGAACCGAAGCCGCATTACCTCTCGTCGCGCCACACCATCGCGCGGTTCTCGATGCGCTGCAGCACGGAGAAGATGAGCATGATGACGACCATGATCGTGACCACCGCCGACATCATCAGCGCCGCGTTCTGACTGTTCTGCGCGAAGTTCAGCAGATACCCCAGCCCACGGCTGCTCGCCATGTACTCGCCTACTATCGCGCCTGTGAACGCGAAGCCAACTGTTAGCCGGAGGCTGGAGAATACCCACGCGGCGACCGACGGCACGTATACGTGCCACAGGACATCCCTCTCACGCCCTCCCAGCATCCGGACTCGGTCCACGAGGTCGCGGTTTACCTGCCGGATGCCTGTATACACGGAGAAGAATATGACCACAAACACCAGGAAAAAGGAGACGGCGATCTTCGAGCTGAGGCCGATGCCGAACCACAGGATGATCAGCGGTGCGATCACTATGCGCGGCACGGAGTTCAGGAGCGTCATCACCGGCTCCACGAACTCGCCCACCGAGCGGAACCTCGCGGCCAGCCACCCAAGCACTGAGCCTGCCGCGAAGCCGAAGACTAGGCCGAAGACCGCAGCCTGCACGGTGGCGGCAAGGTGCAGCCAGACGCGTCCGCCGCTGAACAGCCTGACCAGCTCGCGCGCGATCTCGGAGGGATAGCTGTAGAAGTACGGGTCTATAATACCGACCCTGGCAGCAAGCTCCCAGAGTGCGAGCAGTGTCGCGAGGGCGAGCCAGCGGGCGAGTCGTACGCCGGGCCGCAGCCGCCGCGCGCTCGATACGGTTGTGGTGTCCGGGCTTCGCGATGCTGTGGTGGCGGTCTGATTATCGACCATACGAGCGGCGTACCTCCTCGTACAACTGGTTCCAGAGAAAGCGGGTGACATCGCCGTACCTGGGGTTGGAGCGGATCGCGAGCAGGTCGCGTGGTCGGGGTATCTCCACGGGCACCACCGCCTTTACCGAGCTGCGCGGTCCTGAAGAGAGCACGACGACCCTGTCCGCTAGGGCCGCCGCCTCATCGAGGTCGTGGGTGACGAGCACGACGGTGCGCGCGCCCTCGCCGCTAAGCTCCAGCAGGTCCATCTCCATCAGGTGCCGAGTCTGCACGTCGAGCGCGGTGAAGGGCTCATCCATCAGGAGCAGTGGCGGGTCTGTAGCGAGCGTTTGGGCGATAGCCACGCGCTTGCGCATGCCGCCCGAGAGTTGCGCGGGGTACCGGTCGCGGAAGTCGAGCAGGTTCACCTTACGCAGCCACTCCTCGATGGTCTCGCGCACCTCGGACCGAGACTGCCCTCGCAGCCTCAGTCCCAGCGCAACGTTGTCATACACAGTCTTCCACGGCAGGAGCGCGTCTTGCTGGAACAGGTACCCCGTCCGGTCAGGTCGCAGCCCCCGCACGCGCTCGCCCTCGACCAGCACCTCGCCTCTGGATGGGGTATCAAGGCCGGCCAGGATGCGAAGCAGCGTGGACTTTCCGCAGCCGGAGGGGCCCACTATCGCCGTAAACGAGCCAGAAGGTATCTCAAAGCTCACGTTATCCACGGCGGTGTACGACCCGCTTCCACGGGTGCGGAAGTCCTTGCCAACATCCTCGAAGAGTATGCGCGGCGGCTGAACGTGATGGAGATGTCCCTGTGCGTGAGTCTGGATGCCTGTCGTCATCGTGTACTTAGCCTTCGACAAACTAGTTCGTGAAGAGGCTGCCGAGGTCGATCTCCTTCGCTTCCTCGATCAGGCCCGCGCCCTTCTGTGCCTCAACAACCCGCGCGACGTTTTCCTCCTGCACGCGCCCGTCTGCGGGGTAGAGGCTCTCCTTGTACTTGTCCAGCGCCTGCGCGAACACCTGGACGTTGCTGCCGGAGACGAGTTCTTCGGGCGCGGCCTTCACTATCTCCTCGCCGGAGTGCTCCAGTATCCACTTGTTCGCGCGAACGAGGGAGCGCGACAGCGCCCTGATCGCATCCGGATTCTTCTCGATAACATCGGGGCGGGTGTTCAAGCCCATGAACTGGTACGCGCCACCGAGGTGCTCCGTGGTCTGCTCCAGGTCCATGAAGTTGACCAGCACGCGCCCGCCCTCCTTGGAGACTCGCGTCAGCGCGGGCTCCTGCACCATCGCGGCGTCTACGTCGCCGCGCAGCAACGTGTCCAAGATATTTGGACCCAGGGCGACGCTCTCGATGGAGTCGGGGTCAACATCGCTCTGGCTAGCCAGCCGCTTGAGCAACAGGTCGTCCGTAGTTCCCAGGTTTCCCACGCCAACGCGCTTCCCCACGAGGTCGGAAACCGACTTGATGTCCCCGGCCGTGGACGGAGCGGTGACCAGTGCGAAGAACGGCAGGCGGGACGTGGAGGCAACCATTCGCACCGGCTTGCCCTCATCCACAGAGCGCACGACGAGGTCCATAGGTGTGCCCACGAAATCTACACTGTTCGACAACAGAGCCGTGATGGCCTGCGTGCCGCCCTTCATGTAAACGAGGTTCACGTCGTAACCCTCTTCCCTGAAGTAGCCCTGCTGCTTCGCAACCTCGAAGGGCAGCACGCAGAGCACCTGGCTGCAGAACGCAAGGTCCAGCCTGGTGAGCTCTCCCTGCTGCTCACCACTTCCGCCTGAAGTTCCAGGGGCGGTGACGCCGCAAGAGGCCAGGAAGCCTGTCAGCACGAAGCCGCCCATGTACTTGAGCACGTCTCGGCGGGTAAACGGATGCCTCTGCAGTACGCTCGCGGCAGGGGAGTCGTCAAGACAGTCAATGCCCTCGTCGCACACGCAGAACTCCGCGGGCTTGTTCGTGGTTTCACAGCAATCGGTCATTTCATCTCCAGATCATTTTCGCAGCAACGCTGATTACAAGTATTAGTATAGGTTATGGCCAGATCATAGAGCCTCGGCCTGGAATAAGAAGGAGGA
>JADDPP010000435.1 GCA_016781845.1 Rubrobacter sp. | reverse complement strand
CGGACGGCGTACCGCTATCCCGCAACAGCTTGATAGCGGCCTCGGCAACAACCTCCGGGGCGAGGTCGCCGAGGTCGGAGGCGCGGTACGGGTCTCCCATCCGGTGGCGCACGTACACCCAGGGCTCGGGCCGGTTTGCCGCTCGAAGGCAGATTGCCCTGCCCGCGCCTATCTCCTCGCACGGCCCCCACGCCGCCTCGTTCGTCGGCCCCCAGAGGCTTACGATAGGCACTTGAAGGGCTTCCGCTAGATGCATAACACCCGAGTCCGGCCCCAGATACAGGTCGCAGCGCCTCAGCAGTGCCATCAGGGTCTGCACGTCCGTCTCACCGGCCAGCACACGTACCGGTGCCCTCACGAGATGCGCTACCTCTTCCGCGGCGGCTCGTTCCTCGGAGCCTCCAATCAGTAGCAGTGTGCCGCCGAGTCTTGAGTGTAAGACATCGGCCACGCGCGCGTATCCGTCCGGGGTCCATGCCCTCGACGGCATCCAGCCCCCGAGGGCGTGATGTATGGCGACGAGGGGTCTCTCGACGGGGTCGGGCAGCAAGTCGGACGCTCGATGCTCGGCAGCCGGGTCAACCTGTAAGCTAAGCCTCCCGCGTACCGGGCGGCGGGCCAGCACCCCGACCAGTCGCACCCAGTACGCGCCTTCGCACACTGCGCCGTGCCCGCCGTCGGGGTAGCGCATGTTGAGGAACCATCCCCTCCCGTTGTCCAGCCCGACGCGCACCGGAGCGCCACACGCCAGCGCCAGCGACGCCAGCTTCAGAGTCCCGAACATCGTCGTCATGTGGTGCGCCAGGATCACCGCGTCGTATCGCTCCCGCCTGAGCGACCACAGCAGCCTGCCCCACGCGAGCAGCGAGCGCGGCGACAAGGCGCGCCGGCCGGCTATGAGGTGGCGGTCAAAGGCCCATACCTTGTGAACCCTGGAATCGTGCTCGAAGACAGGTACGCCCGCGAGCCCAAGTAGAAGGTCCAGGTCGTACTGTGGGAGCGAGGTGGACGCTGCGTTGACAGCCGCCGTTAGCAGCACCGCGTCTCCCAGGTCCGCCAGCTTGACTATCAGCAGGCGACGCGGCTTCCTTCGCTCGCTCAACTCGCACACCTCCCGCCCACCTGTCGCGACAACGGCTGATGGGGTATGGTATACCACAGCCACCGGCGAGTGCGAGTAGAGCCACTGCCCGGCGACAAGTCAGTATCCGAGCGTAGAGACGTTGCACGCAACGTCTCCACCACCGCCCTTACCCGCATACAAGCAGCGCCCAGCCGGCCAGGCTGAGAGGAGAGTCACTCAGAATGCTGACTCTGAAACGGGCCAGTGCCAGTAGATGCCCGGTAGCTAACTCGCCAGGTGATAGCCCTATAGGCCCGTTATGGGCCGGATAATCGAAAGGTAGCCAAAATGCGTAAGATCAGAGTGGGTGTGATAGGTCTGGGTGAGGTGGCGCAGATCATCCACCTGCCGATACTGCAGGCACTCTCGGATCGCTACGAGATCGTCGCGATGTGCGACATCTCCCCGACGCTCCTCCACCTGATGGGCGAGCGGTACGGGGTGGAGCGCTGTTACACGGATGCGTTCGAGCTGTGCAGGCAACCGGACGTGGACGCTGTGTGGGTGCTCAACAGCGACGAGTACCACGCCGAATGCGCGGTCGCCGCCGCCTCCAGCGGGAAGCACGTAATGATCGAGAAACCGATGTGCCTCACCCTGTGCGAGGCGGAGGAGATTATGCGGGCGCGGGACGCGGCAGGCGTTCACGTGATGGTTGGCTACATGCGCCGCTACGCTCCCGCCTTCACGCGAGCGGTCGAGGAGGTGCGGGCGTTGGGCAGGATCAACTACGCCCGAGTGCGCGACATCATTGGGCAGAACAGGCTCTCCATCGAGCAATCGAGCATCGTCTACCGTCCGGATGATTTCCCACCCGAGGCACTGCGCGACCGGGCGGAGCGGGCGAGCATGCTGGTCCGCGAGGCTATAGGCGAGGCGCCGAAGGATCTGGGCAACACGTACCGGCTGCTGTGCGGCCTCAGCAGCCACGACCTCTCAGCGATGCGCGAGCTGCTGGGAGGTCCGCCCCGGCGCGTGATCTCGGCGGCACGCTCGAGCAACGGGCGCTTCCTCTCCGCCATCTTCGAGTACGACGGGTACGTGGTCACGTTCGAGACGGGCACAGACGCGCAACGCCGATTCGACGCGCACATCGAGGTGTACGGGGAAACCAGGTCGGTCCGTGTACAGTACGACACCCCTTACATCCGCCACCTGCCGACCACGCTGCATCTCAGCGAGACAGTCGGGGATGCCTACACTGAGAAGGTGGAGCGCCCAACGTACAAGGACCCGTACACGCACGAGATAGATCGGTTCTACGAGGTCGTGACGCAAGACATCCCATCGAAGACGACGTCCGAAGACTCCATCGAAGACCTCAAGCTCTTTCGGCGGATCATAGACGCGCTGCGGACCGGAGGGGAATAAGCACGTCGGGGGATTGAAGCCGTAGCACCGAAAGGGGCAGTTGTGAAGATCGCGATACTTGAAGCGCCGGGGAGGTTCGAGGTGCGGGAGGCGCCTGTGCCGGAGCCAGGAGCGGACGAGGTGCTCGTGCGCGTGGCTGCATGTGGAGTATGTACCTCGGAGCTGGACGTGTGGGAGGGTGTCGCGGGGACGGGCGGTTTCCCGAAGCACCTCGGTCACGAGGTGAGCGGCACTGTGGAGCGGGTGGGCCAGGACGTGACGAGCTTCCGACTTGGTGAGCCGGTCGCACTCTGGACGGGCCGGGGCTACGCCGAGCACGTGACCGTCAAGGATCGCCACTGCCTGCCCGCCGGGGACGTGCCCCTCGAGCTGGCGCTCGCCGAGCCGCTTGCGTGCGCGGTGAACTCCGTGGAACTCGCGGCCCCCTCTCTGGGCGACGACGTGTTGATCATCGGCGCGGGGTTCATGGGTAGTCTCGTGCAGAAGCTTGTCCTGCTGCGCGGCCCCCGGCACGTGGTCGTCGCGGACACTCGTGCGGACGCGCTCTCACGCGCCAGGGCTATGGGCGCGACTCGCACCGTGAACGTGCTGGAGGAGGATCTCCCCGAGGTAGTGAGGTCGCTGACGGATGGGGCTGGCGTGGACGTGAGCTTCGAGGTAACGGGCAAGCAGGCGCCACTGCTAGCGTTGGGCGACTGCACCCGGATGAGTGGCAAGGTGGTGATTGTGGGCTACCACCAGGGTGGGATGCGCGAGATACCGCTGGGGCGATGGAACTGGATGGCGTTTCAGGTCGTCAACGCGCACTTCCGAGAGGAGGCGACGATCATGCGAGGGATGAGGACTGGCATGCGGCTGCTGACCTCCGGACGACTCAGCCTGGACGGGCTGGTGACGCATCGCTTCCGGCTGGAGGACATCAACGAGGCGTTCGAGACCGCACACCGCAAGCCCGAGGGGTTCGTGAAGTCCACGGTGTGGATGGACAGCACGTCTCTATAGCAACCCGGATACGGAGGCGGCCAGATGGCGGGAAGGGAGATCGCAAAGGGAGCTGACGGCGCACGCCCCGCCACCAGCCCGACCCTGGCAGAGGTGCGGTACGGGCAGCTCCTCTCTTTGGACGCTGTCCGCGAGGCGCTGGAGGGATACCGGGGCGCCGGACAGGTGGCCCTGGAGACACTCGTCGCCGGGAGGGACGCGGTCGGCGCGGGGCTTGCTGGCCTGAGCTTATGCTTCGAGCCTGGGGTAGCCTTCTACATACCGGTAGGGCACGAGAGCGGGATGGACGCCCAGACCCTGCTGCGACAGCTCACCTCCGTACTCGGGCGTGGCGGCCCAGCGAAGGTCGCGCATGATTCCAAGCTCGCCGTGATGGTTATGCGGCAGTACGGGGTGGAGTTGGAGCCGCTTGGGTTCGATACCGCGCTTGCCGCCTTCCTGCTCAACGAGAGCGCCACGGAGCTTGAGGAACTGGCCGCCGCTCGTTTGGGTATAAAGTTCACCTCATACGGGCGGCTGCTGGGTGCAGGTGAGCCCGAAGAGCTCACGCGGTCCATGTGCGAGCGAGCGGACGCTATCCTCAGGTTATGCGCGGAGTTCCAGCCCGCGCTGGAGGCGCGGGGGCAGATGGGTTATCTCCGGGAGATGGAGCTGCCGCTCGTGCCTGTGCTGGCGGACATGGAGCTCGCGGGAATCCGCGTGGATACCGCTGTGCTCGCGGAGCTGTCGCGTGAGCTGTCGGAGAGGCTGCGCGCCCTTGAAGCTGATATGGAGCAGCTCGCGGGCTACAGGCTCAACCCCCGCTCTCCGCAGCAGCTGGGCAAGCTGCTGTACGAGGACCTCGGTCTTGAAGGAACTCGCAAAACGGCCACTGGCTACTCCACGGACGTTCACGCCCTCGAAGCCCTTGCCGGACAGCATCCCATAATCGAGCGCATACTCGAGCACCGGCAGCTCGCCAGGCTGAAGGACACCTACGTAGACACGCTGCCACAGCTCGTCAATCCTCAGACCGGACGGCTTCACACTCACCTCAGCCAGACAACGGCAACCTCCGGCCGCCTCGTCTCGAGCGACCCGAACCTGCAGAACATACCCATACGTACCCCACTTGGAAGGCAGGTGCGCAGAGCGTTTGTCGCCGAAGCGCCCAGGAGCGACCCTTCGCCGGACCCGCGAGTCTTTCTGAGCGCCGACTACTCGCAGATCGAGCTGCGTGTCCTCGCCCACGTTACGGGTGAGCCGCGCCTGCTGGATGCCTTCGCACGCGACGAGGACGTGCATACACTGACCGCCGCGCAGCTGTACGGGGTGACGCTGGATCGGGTTACGCCCGACATGCGCCGGACCGGCAAAGCGGTGAACTACGGCGTCATCTACGGTATGACCGGCTACAGGCTCGCCCGCGACACGGGACTGGACCGAAAGAAGGCGACGGAGTTCGTCCGCCGCCACGCGGAGCTCTTCCCAGCTATACAGGCATACTTCGAGGAGACGCTCCAGAGCGCCGAGGAGAAAGGCTACGTGGAGACCCCGCTCGGCAGGCGGCGCTACCTTCCGGACCTGCGTTCCCCCAGTCGGCAGAAGCGAGAGGCCGCGCGCAGGGCCGTGGAGAACATGCCGAACCAGGGCACGACCGCGGACATCATCAAGCAGGCGATGCTCAAAGTTCACGCCCGGCTACGCGAGCGCAGCCTTCGCGCACGCATGCTGCTTCAGGTACACGACGAGCTGCTTCTGGAGTTGCCCGAGAGCGAGCTTTCGGAGGTCGCGGAACTGGTGCTAGCCGAGATGAGCGGCGCGGCGAAGCTGTCGGTGCCGCTCAAGGTCGAGGCCAAGTGCGGCCCAAACTGGGGCGAGATGCATCGGCTGAGCCTTGATGCCAGCAAGGGCACGTCTGGCTGAGGCTGCGCGAGAGACGCCGCGGTCGTTCTGACTACAATCTACCTCGCGGCGCGGTTGTGATATTGTCAATCTAGCTGTCAGAGGGGCGCTTTACGTTCAGGATCGGAAGCAAGGTCAGGAGGGAAGCGATGGCGAGGATGTATCCTCAGCGCCTGCCGGATAGCGTGCCCATGGGCGCTGAGCGAACGCTGTACGGGGAGCTGGAGCGCCAACTGCCGGCGGAGTACGTTGTGCTCTACGGCGTGAAGTGGATCCAGAGGGATCGGCGGATGTTCGACCAGGACGGAGAGGCCGACTTCGTCATCGTGGACCCGAAGCGAGGCGCGCTCGTGCTCGAGGTGAAGGGCGGTGCTGTGCGCAGAAACGGGTTCACGGGCCGGTTCCAGAGCGTTGACTTCTACGGTCGTGTCTGGGACATCAAGGACCCGATGGAACAGGCCATGAAGAACAAGCACGCTCTCAAAAACAAGATAGAGACTTCCCGCCCGACCGCTCGCTACGCGCGACAGTACCGCCTGGAGCACGCAGTAGCCTTTCCGGAGGTGGTGGTCGAGGAGACGAACCTGGGGACCGAGTGGGACCGTGGCAAGATCATAGACTCCACGAACCTCGCCGACCTGACGCGAGCCGTTCAGGGCGCGCTCGGCAAGGGCGAGCAGATGTGGCATCTGGAACCGGGGGCTGTCGAGGCTCTGGTGCAGCTCCTGGCGCCGTCGTGGCAAATCGAGCGTCCGGGGCTGCTCGGGCGGATGCTGCCGGAGCAGGAGCGCTTCCTGGAGCTTACCGAGCAGCAGTTCCTGTTGCTGGATGCGCTCTCGGCGCACCGGCGCTACGCGGTGGCCGGCTGCGCGGGCTCCGGCAAGACGTTTCTGGCTATCGGGCAGGCGCGCCGGCTCGCGCGTGAAGGCTACAAGGTGCTGTTCACCTGCTTCAATCAGGCGCTGGCCGACTGGGTGCGCGCCGAGCTGGAGAGAGGTCTGGCGGATACCGGGAACGCGCCGTACGTGGACAACTACCATGACGTTGCTGCGGAGTACTGCCGGCGCGCGAGGCTCTCGCTGCGGGACCCGGACCCCCTCCCGGACGAGGAGAAGAGCCGGTACTACAACGAGGAGCTGCCCGCCGAGTTCTCCGAGGCCCTGGACGCGCTACCGGAGTCGGAGAAGTTCGATGCCGTCATCGTGGACGAGGCGCAGGACTTCCGGTCGGGCTGGTGGATCACGCTGCTGGACGCGCTCCGGGACCCCGATAGCGGCCTGCTGTACATCTTCTACGACAGCAACCAGCGCATCTTCTCGCCCGACTCCGAGTTCCCCATCCCCGAGCCGCACTTCCCGCTGAGGGCGAACCTGCGCAACACCCAGGCGATCCACAAGCTCGCGATGAGGTATCACTCCGATCCCCTCACGCTCTCGAGCAGAGGGCCGCAGGGACGCGAACACGAGGAGGTGCAGGTAGAACCGGGTAAGGAGCTGCAGGCGCTGCGTCGGGTGGTTACGCGCCTGCTGGGAGAGGGCATCCGACCGGAAGACATGGTAGTGCTCACCCCTCGCAGCCAGAAGAGCAGCGCGTTAGCGGACGGAGCGGACGCGGGCAACCGGCTGCGCCTGTCGTGGAGCGGAAGCCACCCAGGCACGGTGCGGGTGCGCACCGTACACGCCTTCAAGGGTTTGGAGGCGCCGGTGGTTATCCTCGCCGAGCCGGAGCGGGTACACGCGGGGCGCCGCGAGCACATACTCTACGTCGCGCTCTCCCGTGCCCGGCACCACCTCGTCGTGCTGGGTAAGCTCCTCGATGGAGGTTCTCCACCTCCAACCTCCGAGGAGCGGGGGAAGCAGGGGAGCGGACCCGCTAACGGGTCTATCTGGCGTGGGGGTGACATCGTGGTCGAGCCGCCCGCGGCTACAGG
>JADDPP010000013.1 GCA_016781845.1 Rubrobacter sp. | reverse complement strand
ACGGGTTGAGCCTGGATGGACAAGGTTGGCGGTCGCATGCCTGCTGCCCACGGCAAGATCCAGTGGGGGTGGAAGGGTATGGAACAGGTATGGCTGGGGATCGATGTCGCCAAGTCTAAGTTCGATGCTGCGTTGCTAGTGGAGGAGAGGACCTACCACAAGGTCTTCGCGATGGACTCCCGAGGTTTCGAGGCGCTCGATCGGTGGCTCGCTCAGCAAGGGGCGGAGCGGGTGCATGCCTGCATGGAGGCGACTGGTGAGTACGGGGCGGCACTCGCCTTGTACCTCCACGAATCCGGGCACGTGGTCAGCGTTGTCAATCCTGTCAGGATCGCGGCCTACGGTAGGAGCGCTCTCGCGCGCAACAAGACCGACAAGACCGACGCCGCCCTCATAGCCCACTTCTGCCGCAGCCAGCACCCAGTCTCTTGGAGCCCTCCACCGGCCGATCTGCGTGAGTTGCAGGAGCTCGTTCGGCGAGTCGAGATACTTCAGGAGATGGCCCAGCAGGAGAAGAACCGCAGGCAGAGTCTGGCGAACTCACCGGCGGTGCAAGCCTCCATAGCGGCGACGCTGGAGTTCCTGGAGGGGGAGATCTCGCGAGTGCGGGAGCAGATAGGAGAGCACCTCGGGCGGTCCGAGGAATTGGGAGAGAAACACCAACAGCTGTGTTCGATCCCAGGGATCGGGGAGTGGACGGCGGCGAGAATACTCGCCGAGATAGAGACTGTCCGGGAGTCGGTGAGCGCGCGACAGTTGGCGGCGTACGCCGGATTGACTCCGAGGCACCGTGCCTCCGGGAACTCAGTGCGCGGTCAGCCGCGCCTGTCCAAGACGGGCAACAGCAGGTTGCGCAAAGCGCTCTATATGCCGGCGATCGTCGCGATGAGGCACAATCCGGTGCTGCGTGAGTTTGCCGAGCGGCTGCGGGAGCGAGGCAAGCACCCGATGGTGATAGTGGGGGCGGTGATGCGCAAACTCCTACACATCATCTACGGTGTTCTACGATCCGCAACACCCTTCGACCCAAGCTACTTATCTGCAGCGGCTTGACTCGCGGGCGGCATCCCATAAGAGCCTCCGGCCCAATCGCGGTCATCGGTATTCGTAGGAGGCGATGGGGCTCAGGTCGGGACGGTGGATCCGAGCCTGCAGGCATCAATACGTGTCCAGGTCCTCCGGGTACACCATCTCGCCGCGCTCCTCCTCCAGTACCCGAAGCGCGCTGTCGTACAGCGGCGCGCTACGAGGGGGTCTGGTCACCCCGCGCGCCCGTCGCCCCACCTGCCGGGCGATCTCGGCGAGGACGATGGTGGCGATCAGCCTGTAGTGGTACGTGAACTCCTCGCACGGCAGGTCGAGGTGGACGAGCCGCACCTCAGGGCCCAGACGCTCCCAATCCTCGGCGTCCAGGTCCACCGCACCCTCGTCCGGGATCACGATCAGCTGCCGCTGCCCACTGGCGAGGTTTGTGCGGTGGAGCGGGACACCGGTGTGCCTAGTGGTGATGATGCACACCTCGGCAAACCCGCCCAGCCGCTCGAGGGTGGCCGGGATGACGCGGATCGGGTTGCGCCCGCGCCTGGCTGCGGCCCGGCCCTCGGATTTAGTCACCCTGTCCGATCCGAACCACACTCCCGCCCGATCGTCCACCCACAGCCGCTCCCAGCCAAACGCCGCCGCCGAGCGTATGGAGTTGCCCAGCTCCCAGCGGTCCGACGCGCCGAGCATCAGCACTTCCGGTCGCCGCCTCTCCGGCTGCGCTCTGAGTTGCATACCTCTGCCGCCACCGCGGGAGAGGTAGTATAAGCCCATAGGTCACAAGTTAAGCCTTTGGCGGCGTTGTCAAGCAGCAATTCTC
>JADDPP010000433.1 GCA_016781845.1 Rubrobacter sp. | reverse complement strand
TCATAGCGCTTGCGCTCGGTCTCGTCCCGCACCACCTTCGCGAAGCCGCGCAGGCCGCCCTCACTTAGAGCGATAGTCACGCCGTTGGCCCAGAAGCGGCTCCCGTCCTCGCGCACCAGCCAGTTGTCGTCCTCGGCGCGTCCCTCGCGGGTCGCCCGCTCCAGCTCTCTCTCGGGGAGGCCGGCCTCCCTGTCCTCTGGCGTGAAGAATATGGAGGAATGCTCTCCGACGATCTCCTCCGCCTCGTAGCCGAACAACTGCTCAGCGCCAGCGTTCCAGTCGGTTATGCGGCCCTCGGCGTCGAGCATGACGAATGCGAAGCCCCTCGCACCCTCCGCCATCAGCCGGAAGCGCTCCTCGGCCTCGGCTGCGCGGCGATGGGTCTCAGCGCGCTCCAGCGCCCTGCGCACCACCATCGGCAGCCGGGCGAAGTGCCGGGGGCTCTTGACGACGTAGTCGTCCAGCCCCGACTTCATCGCCTCTACCGCGGTCTCCTCGTCTCCGGTGCTCGTGAACATGATCACCGGGTGGTCGGGGAAGCGGGCCTTGATCGCCCTCAGCACACCTATCCCATCGCCCCAGCCGAGTCTGTAGTCGGTTACCACGGCGTCGAAGCGCCCCGTGTCCAGCGCCCGGGCGAACGCAGCCTCGTCTGCGATCCGCTCGACCTCAACATCCGGCAATTCCCGTCGGAGCGCACGCGAGGTCAGCAGCCGGTCGTCCGGGTTGTCGTCAATCACGAGGATCCGCAGTGCCTCGGTCAAGCCCGCCCTCCTATTTGGCATGAGGCAGCTCTATTCAGAACTGGCTGCCCCCGCCCGGCTCCGACTCCAGGCCGACTCGCCCGCCCATCCGCTCGATGCCCCTCTGCAGGGCCCCAGTGCTGCCCGCGACCGCGACGGCGGTGGCGGGGATCAGAACTCGGCTGATCGGACGTTGGAGCGACTGCATTATTAGCGAGGATACCTGCATTTGTGCGTCCAGACACTACCCCTGTACGGTGACTTCCCCGGTCGTTCCCGGTCCGGAGATCGCCTGAGATCGGGTGTAGACCAAAGCATCGTAGGATACCACAGGACGCGAGGAGCGGGCACAGGCACGAGCCGAAACGGGTGCCCGTCATATTTTTGGGGAGGGTGTAGAATAGCGGCCTGAGCAGGATAGGGGAGCAGGGGGTTGCTAGGATGGACAGGGAGAAGATGGGGCGCAGGTGGTCAGAACTTGCTGAAGAAGCATTCACTGGGATGGCTGAGTGGAGGGAGCAGCATCCGAAAGCGACGTTTCGGGAGATAGAAACTGCAGTTGACGAGAGACTGGCTGCAGTTAGAGCGAGGATGCTAGAGGACGCGGCGTTAGCAAGCGCGGCTACAGAGCTTGGCGACAGTGAGTGCCCCGAGTGTGGGCATAAGCTGGGCAACGGGGGTAAGCAGCAACGAACGCTTCTGACCAACCACAACAAACAGGTGACATTGCAACGTCGATATGGCATCTGCTCTGCCTGTGGAGAGGGTCTTTTCCCCCCTCGATGAGGAGTTAGCTCTTCCCCGGTGCAATCTCGCACCTGGACTGTACGAGAGACTAGTGCGGCTCTCGACGTGGATCCCCTCTTTTGAGCACGCCTCGCG
>JADDPP010000009.1 GCA_016781845.1 Rubrobacter sp. | reverse complement strand
CCGCAACCCCACCACAACGCTATACTGCACTCCGGCTGAATAGTTACCAATCTGCCCACATAAGGGTGCGGAATGTGGGTCAAATGAGTGAACCGTCACCAAAACGGCCCGCTCGGTAACATTTTCATTTGATTTGACACGGGGGGATGCGGGACGAGGATTCCTGCGCCTGCCCTGTAGTCAGGCTACCTCGTAGCGTGCCTTGCCGGTGTTCTTCGCCCGGTACATAGCCTGGTCCGCCATCCGCAGCAGGTCGCCCGATGAGGCATCACCGGGGCATGTAAGCGAGATACCGATGCTGGTCGTAATGCACACTTCCTGGCCATCGAGGGCGAACGGTTCGTGTACTCTCTCTTTGATACGTTCCGCGACACGGGTAGCATCGGCCACATCCGTAATGCCGTCGAGGAGGATAGCGAACTCGTCGCCGCTCAGTCGTGCCGCGGTGTCCTCGGGACGCAGGCAGCCTTCGAGGCGCCTGGCTACAGCGACCAGTAGCTGGTCACCCATGTGGTGTCCGTACCGGTCGTTGACAAGTTTGAGGTTGTCCAGGTCCAGGAAAAGCACTGCGAGCGCTTGCGACCGCTCGGGCGCCTGGGCCCGATGGAGGCGCTCGTAGTACAGTGTGCGGTTGGGCAACCCGGTTAGAGGATCGTGATACGCCAGATGCTCCAACGCGCGGCTCTGCTCCTGCAGGCGGCTATGGAGCTCGCAGAAGCGATACACGGCGAGGGTGGGAAGCAGGAGCAGCGGCAGCGCCCACATGTGTACGTCGGCGATGATGGCGGTCAGTAATCCCAGCGCGAGCTGCGAGAGCCGTTCGACGGCGTCCGCGCCGAGAATGGATCGGACCCATACCCCAAGCGGGGACGCGCCGGATTCGAGCGCGATCACAGTTGCTATGGAAAGCGTGTTGATCAGGTACATGACTATGGCTGCAACAAGGACGGCCAGTAGCTGCTCTGGCGTGTCAAAGCGCAACGGATCCACCCTCCAGCCGGTGCTGGCCAGCAGCAGGCTTCCTGACCCGGCCTGAAGCACCGTCTGGGAGCCATTCAGAACTGCCTCATCGGCAGGCGTGCGCCGCACCGCATAATCGAGAAGCCGGCCGGCTGCGGCGATGAGGATTGCGGCGCCAGGCTCGAAGAGCAGGACTACCGCGAAGAGGAAGCTGGTGCCGAGGGTGAGCTTTGTTCTGGGGCCGAAGTCGAACGGGAACCTGTAGGCGGCGGCAAGGAGGACTACGAAGGCCAGCCCCAGCACGGCACGATCGAGGGTGGGCAGTCGCGTGACGGACAGGGATGCGATGGTCAGCCCCAGTGCAGAAAGTGCGAGCAGAGCGATATAGAGCCGTGCCATGGGTCGAAGCCCGCTCGTCACTTTCATTGCGCTCTATCTTCCTGTAACTGAGATCCCTACCGATGCTCGATCCGTCGTTCCCTGTACAACCTGAACCGTGCCACCGTTACCCGTGATCACCGTGACTTGGGCAGGCACAACGGTATTGTCCGACACGCGCGATGCGTCCAGCGGTATGCTCACCTCGATAAGGACCGGGAAGCTCTTCCCGTTCTGCCCCGCGCGGCTTTCGTGGAGGTCCAGGAAGCGGACGGTCTCTCCGTGCCCGTTGAATCCAGGATCCGTGAAAACAAGCTCTCGTGTCACAGACTCCGGCGTAGTAATCGCGACATCAATCGGGCCGTTCACGAACGGCACGTACTGATCGGGGATGGCAACCAGGATCTGTACCTCCGCCCCGTTCAACGTCACGACCGGGTCCGTGGACTTGCACCATTGTACCTCGGCGCTCACAGGGGCCCTGACGACAAGGATGGTCACGAGCGTCAAAAGGATCGGAAGCAACAGACGCCTCACTGCAGAACAATCCTCCAGAAGGTATTTGTACTATGGAACTCACGCCTCGGCCACGCAGTGCCTCGCTGAGCGACTCGCGGACAACAGACATAGCCTGCCACGCGGAATACACCGCTTCCTATAGTACTTTGGTCCTACACGAGATCCTTACTGACAGACCCGTGCCGCGCGGCTTCGAGTGTTCCAGCGAGCGCCCATGCGGAGCCTCCTCTGGCACTCGCGCACGCATGCACGGCTTGCCACGAAGGGCAGTGTGTTCCCTGTTCACTCAGTATAGCGCCCTCGCGCGGGAACTATACGTGGATAACCTGACGGTATTCTGACAGTTTCCTCACGCTCTGCTCCCACTGAGGCGCTTCGGAAGGGACAGGGGTAGCGCGGGTGTGCGTTGACCCGCGCTACGGATTCTCCAGGCGTGCAAGGTTCGCGTACAGCTCTGCCTGATGCCTGTTTCCGGCGAGCACCACGTAGTGCCAGATGTGCTTTGCGTTCGCTGCGGTCACGGTCGTCTCAAGAACTCCGTCGAGGTGGACGCCATTCTGCCCCATGTCAAACGCTACAACCTCACCGTCTCCCGCGTTCACGAGCACCATGTTCCTGCGGCTCTCGGGGTACTCGACGGCGAGCCACTTCTCGCCCCTGAGATCGAGATCACCAATCGGCCAGAGGCGCCCGAGTCTAGACTGGTCCGGCAACAGGAGTATCGGCCTCTCCGGAGTGTACGCAGGCGCCACCTGCAGCTTGTACGTTACATGCCGCGCCGGACCTGAGCTGCTCAGAGTGCTTCGGATCGCCAGCACGTTGCTGCCGGGGGTCGTCAGGTACTCGATCTCGAAGCGCAGGCCGAGCAGCGCCGGGTACTCCACGTCCGCCCACAGGCGCACGCCCCGCCACAAGATGCCCTGGCTCCCCTGCCTTTCGGTCTCTTCCCCGTGCAGCGTCAGTCCCGACAACCTTCCGAGGTCGGTGTAGTCCAACTGGTCTTCGCCCCACAGAACCGGTCGTATACCGCCGTAGACGGGGTAGAACCAGTGCCGTGCCGCAGGCTCCGGGAAGTTGGAGTAGAGGTGTTCACCGTCCGGCGAGGAGAGGGTATATACCGAGGCGAGCACAGACGGCCGCACTCCGAAGGAGAGCCAGCCGTTCTCGACCCGCCATACGTCCTCGCCCCCATCCTGCGCTTGCGCCACGCGCACCTCGCCCCCAATCGAGCCTAGCGCGATGACAGGGGTCGTGGCACGTCCGATGGACCCGGGGAACGATGTGTCGAGCGACAGCTCCGCGACGAGCCGCTCGGCCCCGTCGCGTGACACGATCGCGGTCTGACAGGGTGACGACGCACAACTGACGTCGTGGAACTCGAGGGTGCGAGGGGTGACGCCGAAACCTTCCGTCACGTGAAGCGATACCCGTCCATCCACGGATCGGGCTGTTACGTTGCGAGCCTCGATGTCCACCGCGGCCTGTTCGCCAGCAAGCAGCACGGGGGAGGGCACCACTCGCGCGCCCGCGGCAGGGTAGACCTGTGAGTCCGAGGGCTCGATCCCCTCCCTCCGCTGCCACTCGCGCTCCACTGCGTGCCACCCTCCCTGGGTAGGCATGAAAGTCACGTCTCCCAGACTCCACGTCTCGCCGGGGGGCAGATGTATGGACCGGGCTTCGAGGGCGAGCCGTGTCCACGGGAAGCTGCGCGTCCTCACCCCGTCGGGCCAGAAGACAGCGGCCGTCCAGGGATCAGCCTCCAGCGCGATCCACCGGGCGCTGAACGGCGGATCGGCGCCCGGCCCGCCCCATCTCCATGACAGGTATCCGGAGGGTCCGTGCACTACCCCCTCTGAAAGGGGGAAGTAATCGGCGCGGCCGCGGTCGGGACCCCGTACACCCAGGTCCAACCCCAGCTCGCGCGGCTCCGCACCGATGTTCTCGAGACGCACTCCAACATTCACGCTGCCGTCCGCCCGCGCTCTCACCGTTCTCTGCATCACTATCCCGGATGGACTTGTCAGAAGGTTGCGCAGCACGATCGTTGCACCTGCTGGAGACTGTTCGGTGACGAAAATCTCCGCCTCCTGCTCCTCCAGCGGGTTTGGCCAGAATGGCGGCCCTACCCTCGTCCAGTGGCTCGTTATCGAGGCCCCGGTGTGGCGGTCGCGCAAGCTCAGGCGTGTGCCCTTCTTCGGTATCGCGAGCACTAGCTCGCCCAAGTGGACAGATACCTCGTCGCCTCCGTGCGAAACGGCTGCCTCTCCCGATCCAACCGCAATCAGGTCCGCCTTGAGTGGGGGGCGGGTCTCCTTCTTGCCCGCTGTCGCTATCACCGGGCTGAGGACGAGAGAGTGGGCGCCAACCGTCCTTGCCACGATCTGCACAGGTACACCCGCCACCTCGCCCGGCTGGAGGGGCAGCGACTGCTGGGCGAGGGTAACGGTCAGCGCGTCGGAAGCAGTGCAGAGAAACTGAACCTCGACAGCACCCTCTGTCCGGTTGCGTACGTTCAGGGTCATGCGGGCTGGGGAGGAGGGGCGCAGGGGCGGCGCGGACGGCTCCAGGCTCATCTCGAGGGGGGCAACGACCTTGATCGTGGATGCCATCTCAAGGGAATGCCCATCAACGAGCAGGTTGAGCTGCAATGAGCCCTCGCCCGCCTTCTCGTCCTCCGTCCCAACCTTTAGCTCGAGAACGCGCGACGCCCCCGCCTCGACCTCCACAAGCTCGTACCGGCTGGCATTGACGGGACCATCCCCCTTTGCTGTCAGCGCAAGCCTCAGGGGCTGCTCTCGCCTGTTCGTTATCTCGAAGCGAGCCGTCTGCTCACTGCCCCGCAGTTGTTCCGCCTTCGGTATCCCGAGGCTCAACACGAGGTGCGGAGTGTCCAACTCAACCAGCTTCTTAGCCTTCTGGTCGAACACCGCCCGCAGCGTGCCCCCCGGCCCCTGCCACTCGTACGGGAAGACGAGCGCGCCGTTGCGCCTCTCGGTGTCCAGTCCGAGGCTGAGGTCGCGCTTCTGGCATGCGTACCAGTCCGTCGTCTCGAAGTACGGCTTAGTCAGGGGGTGACCTAGCAGCAAGGGTACGTGGTTTTGCAGCTCGTCCCAGTCACTGGACTCCGGACCCCACTGAAACCCCGTCTTTTTGTACAGCGGTACGGCCTTCGTGTTGCCCGGCCAGGTGCCCAGTGTCACGCGCTGATAGCCCAGCTCCACGCAGCGGTCTATCACCCTGCGCAGAAGGTCCCGTCCGACCCCGCGTCCATGATAGCCGGGGTCGCTGTTGAGCAGGCCGACGTACCCGGCTTTCTCCTGCCCCGGTATGTCCACCAGGTTGATGTAGCCGACCGCCCTGCCCTCGTCCCACGCGATGTAAGTGGCCAGGTATCGGTTCTCGGCCTGGTCTTGCACAAACACCTCGGGCGGATATAAGACGCCAGCGTCAAAGCCGTCCGGCCACGCGGGATCGGACGCCTGGAACATGCGCGCCATCTCCGCGGCGTCCGCCGGCTCGTACTCCTTGATGTGAATAGCCACCTGCAACACCTCCGGTCCCTGATCACAGGCTGCGGAGGCGAGTATAGCACACGTCCCGTTTCGCTGCTTCCACTGTGGAAGCTCAGGATGCGGTGGCGTATGCTTGCCGAGTGGCGGCTCGTGGCTACTGCCGGTGCCTGGCTTCTGAGGACTCTCATGAAGGTGGAAAGCGTGCGGGGACCTGCGCCCCAACTCTCGATACCCGAATTGCCGGAACTCAGCCTTGCTCATCACCTGGGCCCGCCGCCACGAAGAGTGAGGTACTGCCGTTTAGCCTGTACCGCGAGGCTACCGGACCCGACTGCCCCTGGTACTTGGACCCGAGCTCAGGATGCCCGTAGGGGCGCTCCGCGGGCTGATCCATCCGCATGAACGACAACTGCGCGATCTTCATTCCAGGCCAGAGCTTGATCGGCAGAGGCGCGACGTTGCTTAGTTCCAGTGTGAGCTGGCCGGACTTCCATCCGGGGTCAACGAACCCTGCTGTCGCGTGGATCAGCAGCCCCAGCCTCCCCAGGGACGATTTGCCCTCGACGCGAGCGACGATGTCGTCGGGCACTGATATCCGCTCGAGAGTAGTGCCCAGGGCGAACTCGCTTGGATGGAGGATGAACGGCTGCTCCTCGCTCACCGTTACCTTCTCCATCAGCCCCTCGTCCACCTCCCGCGGGTCTATGGCCTCCGCTGCATGACGGCGGAAAGCCAGGAACGTGTTGCCCAGCCGCACATCCACGGATGCGGGCTGCACCTGGCTCTCCTCCATGGGGTCAATGACGATACGGCCCAGCGCTATCTGCGTCCGTATCGAGTAATCACAAAGAATCATACTATCCATCTCCCCAGTCAGGATTTGTGTTCAGAGCTTGGGTTATTGCGCGCCCTGATGAGGGGGCAGGTCTCAGCGCCTGTCCCCTGCAATGGTCCGCGGGTTACGAGGCGCGCTCGCGGCTGAACCCTCTCGTGATAAACGAGAGCGTGCTCACCGTCGTCAACTCCTTGTACGCTTCGGCATAACCGGGCCGCAGCTTCACCGCAATCCGCAGCTCGTTCGCGGCGAGGTCGTAGCGCTTAAGGCGCTTGTACACCACGCCGAGGTTGCGGTGATACGTCGCCTCGTCGGGCGCAAGCCGAACGGCTACCTCGTACTGGTCGCGGGCCTGCCCGGGCCGGCCCTCTGCTTCGAGCAGCGCGCCCATCTCGTTGTACGCCTCGGCCATCTCGGGCTGAAGGTCCAGTGCTCTCAGAAGCGCGGCTCGCGCCTCGTCGAACCATCGCAGCTGCCGGCAGAGGGAGCCGGCGCGTACCTCGTAGACCGGGTTCATGGGGGCGAGACGCACCGCCTCGCGCTGCTCGCCGAGGGCCAGCTTGAGCCGCTCCTGGCTCTCGTATACCAGCCCGAGCTGAGAGTGCGTCTCCGCGTGCTCAGGCGCCAGCTCGGCGGCGCGCTCCAGAGCGGCCGCGGCCTCCTCGAGGCGTCCAAGCCCGATGTAGAGCGCGCCCGCCCGGCGGTATAGCTCGACCTGCGAGTTGTCCAGCAGCAGCGCCTGTGCTATGTGGCTGAGCGCCTCCTCAGGGCGGCCGAGTCGCTCCAGCACTACACTCAACCCAACGTGGACTTGCACGTTGTTCGGCTCCAGTCGCGCCGCCTCCGACAGGCGCTGCACCGCGGCCTCCGGCTGCCCCAGCTCCGCGAGCGCCAGTCCGAGGTGCAGGTGCGCCTCCGCGGCGTGCGGCTCCAGCTCGAGTGCGCGCGCCAGCTCCTCCGCCGCGGGGGCCCACTGTCCGGCAGCCTCGTGCAGCCTGCCGAGTCTGTACCTCCACTCGTAGTTGCGCGGCTCGAGCCAGAGCGCGCGGCGCAGCGCATCCACCGCCTGCTCCGTCTGCCCTGTCCTGTCGTACACCTCCGCCACGCGGAAGAGGTACAGCGCGCCCTCGGGGTTGAGCGCGGCCGCCTCGTGGTACTCGGCGAGCGCCTCCTGAAGCTGGTCCTGCGACTCGAGCAGCGCGCCGAGCTCGAAGTGCCATCCGGCCCGCGAGGGCTCCAACAGCACCGCACGGCGCAGCTTCTCTATCGCCTGCTTCGGTTGCTTGAGGTCCTGGTGGGCTATAGCCGCGTTGCGTCCGTACGCCGCGTTCTCCGGCGCCAGCTTCAGTGCGTGCTCGAACTCGGCCAGGGCTTCGCGGTGCTTGCCCTGAGCCCGGTACACCAATCCCATCTCGTTGTATGTTTCCGCGTGTTGCGGGTCCAGCTCGGCCGCGCGCTGGAGCGCCCCCAGGGCCTCCCGGTATCGGCGGGTCTGCCGGTACGACGTACCCGCGCGCCTGTGGCTGAGCGCGTTGTCCGGCTCAAGCTGCACCGCGCGCTCGTGGTTCAACAGCGCCTCCGCGTGCCTGCCGAGCGCGGTATACGTCGCGCCCAGCTCCGAGTAAGCCCCGGCAAGCTCGGGGTCGAGCCGTACTGCTGCCTGCAGAGCGCGCACCGCCTCGTCGTACTCGCGCAGCCGCTTGTGCGTGCGTCCCAGGTTCAGTTGGTAGAGCGCGTTCTCCGGCTCCAGACGGACCGCCTGCTTGAAGCGCCGCAGCGCGTCCTCGAACGAGCCGTCCAGCTCGTACGTCTCGCCGAGCTCGTTCTGCCAGGAGGCAATGTCTGGCTCCAGCTCCGTCGCGACCTCCAGTTCTGCGGCTGCCGCCGCGTAGCTGACGTACGCTGAGTGAGCCAGCATCCGCGCCTGCCGCAGCCGCTCCTCGCGGGAGCGCAGCTTGCGCATCGCGACACCGAGTGCATACCTGTACCGCGCCTCGCGCGGCCTCTGCGTAACCGCCTGCTTCAGCAGCCTGTACGCCTCCTCGTGCCTGTCCAGCCCGTCGTGCAGCAGTCCTAGCTCATACAGCGTGGGAGGGTCGTTCGGCGAGAGCTTGAGCGCTCGTTCGAGCGCCGCAGCGCACTCGCTCGTGCGGCCTAGCAGCCGTGACACCCTGCCCACGTGGTGGTGGTACTCTGCCCTGGATGGCAGAATCATGGACGCCTGCTTGTACAGCGCCAGCGCCGCCGTCAGCTCACCGAGCGCCTCCTGTATGGATGCGAGCTCGACGATCGTCTCCGGGGCATCGGGAGCCAGGTCCAGTGCCTCCCGCGCGCTCGTCAGAGCGGCATCGAGGTCGCCCAACTCGCGCAGTACGTGTGCGAGGTATCGCCGGTACGAGGGGTCGGACGGTTCCAGCTCGCACGCCTGACGCGAGTGTTCGAGCGCCTCAGCAAGCCTCCCCCGGCTGTGATGCAGCGTGGCGAGGGTGTAGTGCCACGCCGCGTGGGGCTGCAGCTCGACCGCCCTCTGGACCTCGCTCACCGCCTCCTCGACGCCCCCGCGCTCCGCCAGGAGCAGTCCGAGGTTGTAGCGATACTTTGCCGTCTGAGGCGCGAGCGTTATCGCGTGCTCGTACAGCTCGCGTGCCTCGTCGAGCCGACCGGTGCTCTGCATTACCATGGCCATCTGGTGGTAGGGCTCTGCGTACTCCGCGTCCAGCCTGTTCGCCGCCTCGAGCCTGCGGATGGCCTGCTCGTACCGCTGCTGCTGCCGCAGGATGTTCCCCGCGTTGCATGCGTAGACCGGCTCGTGCGGCGCGAGCGCCGCGGCTGCCTCGAACTCCTGCAGTGCCTCGTCGAGCCAGCTCCGGCGCTCGTAGCAGATGCCGAGGTCGTTGTGCCAAGAGGCGACATCGGGCTGCAGTCGGACCGCCTCTTCCAGCTCCGTGCTCGCCTCCTCGTACCGACCCAGCAGCTTGAGAGTCACGCCCGCGTCCCGGTGATACTGGCCGGAGTTGGGCTCCAGACGCGTTGCTTCGAGATACGCAGAGAGCGCACCCTCACGGTCGGATAGACCACTGAGGCTTCGTCCGAGGTCGTGGTGCCACTCCGCCCTGCCGGGCTCGGTGCGGACCGCCAGGCGGATACTGTCCGCCGCCTGCGAGTACTTGCGTAGCCGCAGGTACGCCACGCCGAGCCTGTGGTGGTACTCGCCGCGGTCCGGCTCCAGGTCTACCGCGCGGTTGTGCTGCGCGAGCGCGCGCTCGTCCAGTCCCTGGGCGGATAGCAGCAGACCCAGTTCGCTGCGCGCCGCCGCGCAGTCCGGCTCCGCCTGCAGCGCGGCATCGAGTGATTCCTGCGCGCGCCCGTACTCCCCCGTCTTCCTGAGCAGCGCGGCCAGACGCACGAGGTACGTTGCGTTGCCGGGCGCACGCTTACTGGCACTGCCGAGTGCGGCGAGAGCCTCTGCTGCGTCTCCCGCCGTTGCGAGCGCCTCCGCGAGGTCGGCCTGCGCGTCCGCGTCGTCGGGCCGCAGCTGCACGCTCTTGCGCAGGTTCTCAACCGCGTCCTCGACATTTCCGTTGCGCAGGCAGGCAACCCCGTACCGGTGCAGGTACGCCGGGTTCTCACCGTCTGTCAGCAGAGCGGCGCGACACCTATCTAGGGCCTCGGGCCAGCGCCCGGCGTCGCCGAGCGCGATCCCAAGCTCCATTTGTGCTTTGCCGGAACCGTGCGAGAGCTCCACGGCGTGGTACAGGGCGTTCAGCGCCTCGTTCAGCCGGTCGCGGCGACGAGCGACGCTTCCGAGGTTAAGGCAGTAGTCGGCGTTGTCCGGGCTGAGGCGCGTCGCCTTCCTCAGGCATCCCAGTGCCTCTTCCTCGCGCCCCAAATCAACGAGCGCCAGCCCCATCTCGTGTTGCGCCTCCGGCAGCGCGGGATCGAAGCGCACCGCCTCCTCACACGCGGCGAGCGCATCCGCAGCTCGCCTCTGCAGTCGGAGCGTCCGTCCGAGGTGTGCCCGGTACGATGCGTTCTCAGGCTCGTAGCGGACGGCTGCCTCGTAGGAGGCGAGGGCTCTGGATGTCTCGCCGCGCTCGAGCGCGAGTGTGCCAGTCTCGTCGTGTACGGCTGCTGACAGAGGGGCCAGGTCGTGGGCGCGACCTAGCTCCTGCTCCGCGCGCTCCAGGTTGCCCAGCTTTCGGGCGGTACGGGCAAGTGCAACACGGTACGCTGGGTCCTCCGGCGCGAGCTCGACCGCGCGGGTGTACGGAGCCAGCGCATCCTCAAGGCGTTTCTGGTCCTCCCGCAGTGCCCCAAGCGCAAACTGCGCCCGTGCCAGCTCCGGTTCCCTCTCGAGGGCAGCAAGCAGTGACGACTCTGCCTGCTGCCACATTCCCGCCCTGTGCTGCACCACGCCGAGGTTCAGGTGGTACACTGCCGAACCACCACTGAGCTCCGTCGCCCAGCGCAACTGATGCACAGCTTCCATGAGCCTGCCGTTCTCGGCGAGCGCGTCCGCCAGGGCGCCCCTCTTCGACGCGTCCGAGGGCGCCAGAGCGGTGGCCGTCTCGAGCGCGCTGATTGCACGGCCCGTCTGCCGCAGTGCGCGAAGCGCGGTCCCTACCTGCAGGTGGTACTCCGGCTGTTCGGGCGCCAGCTCAACCGCGCGCTCGAAGTGCTCCAGTGCCGCCTCGGCACGGTTTAGCCCCAGGTAGAGCAGGCCTAGCTCGTTGTACGCATCCGCATAAGTGGGGTCGAGCTCTACCGCTGCGGAGAGCGCTCTCTCTGCCTCACGGTTGCGTCCGAGCGCGCGCAGCGCAGCGCCCGCGTTGCGGTGGTACAGCGGCTCGTGGGGGGCTGCGTCGGCCGCGCGAAGGTACTCCGCGACCGCCTCATCAAGCCTGCTCTGCCGCTGCAGCACGCTGGCGAGCTCGTTGTGAGCGGGAGCGTTCTCAGGGGCAATATCGAGCGCGGTGCGCAGCTCTTTCTCCGCGGTATCTAACTCGGCGCGCTCCGCAAGCACCGAGCCGAGGCTCGTGCGGTAGAGTGCGTTGCCCGGCAGTAGATGCACCGCCTCGCGCAACTGCAGGGCTGCGTCGTCCGTGCGCCTTTGCAGTCTGAAGATGCCGCCGAGCTCGTGCTGCGTTAGTGCACAATCAGCCTTGAGCGCTCCCACGACCTCCTCAAGTCGCGCCGCCGCCAGGTCGTACTCCTGCAGGGCCGCAAGAGCAAGCCCCAGGTCGCGTCGGTACGTCGTGTTGGACGGGTCACGCTCCACTGCGAGCTCCAACTGCGTTCGCCATGCCGCGCGCTCGCCGCGCGCCCCATGCAGCAGCCCGAGACGGTGGTGTACTTCACCGCTGTCGAGGCCCTTGTTCACCGCGCGCTGCAGCTCCGTGATAGCCTGGTCGCTGTAGCCGAGCTCTGCGAAGGCGGCGCCCAGGTACAGGTGTGCCTGAGCGTGCAGCTCGGCATCCGCGAGTATGCGTCCCCACTCGCCAGGCTCCTCGTTCGCCACGAGGCATCGCACCGCGAGCCTCACGAGCGCGGGGTTCTCAGCGTCTCCCATCAGCTCCTGCAGCATCGTGGCCGGGTGACTGCGAAGTCCATACAGCAGGGTGAGCGCCTCACCCCACCGCTCGCGAGCCTCCTCGGTTGTCGCGTATTCGGAGAGCGAGCCGCTGCCTTCCTCGGCTTCGAGGTGCAGCAGCAGTGCGTACGCCACGTAGAGGCCGTAGGTGACGGGCTCGCGGAAGCGGACCTGCCTGCGTGAGTCCGCGCCTTCGAGCAGGCCCGAGTCAAGGAGCGTCTCCAGCAGAGCCTCTGCTGTCTCCGCATCCCCACACGACGCGGCGAGGATTGACCGTGCGTGGTCGCGGCCCAGCTCGGAGGTGTTATCGTTGCGCATCGTAAAGGCGAGTGCGGCTAGCATGCGCATCAGGGTTCGACTCTGGACACCGCTGGCCCGTCCACCGCGCCGCCGGTCCGCGTCCGTCTCCATTAGCAGCTTACGGCTTGCGCCCAGCAGGAGCTGGGCGGCGGTCCGCACGGGGATGTTCCTCGTGTCAATCAACTCCCGGCGCACGCACGCCAGAGCCCTGACGGTCGGTGTTGATTCGAGTACGCGCGCATCACTGAGCAGCCGCTCCGCGGCGGGGTTCTGCGCTCTGCTCGCGAGGTACTGTCGCGCCTGCGTCTCGGTGACCGGCTCCACCGCCCGAACCTCGCAGCGCCGGAACCACACCTCGTACATCGGGAACTCGTCTTCTCGGCAGCTCAGGATGTAGCGATGCACCGAGCCCGGCCGTTCCACGTTGGCCGCGATCTCCGCTGCGGTTTCCAGCCTGCTGTCGGGCTGCAACTCATCGAGTCCGTCGTACGCGAGCAGTAGAGGATAGCCGCTTGCTACCCTGCCACCGAACTCCGGGTCCGGCATTGGGACACCCGCTGCCGCGAACGCGGTCTCGATGCTCTGCGGTATATCTGCTGCAGCGCCCGCCTCGCGGAGCGACACAAGCACGGGCACGCGCTGGTCTTCAAGCGAGAGTGATCGGTCATCCGCCGCCGCCCCGAAGAACGCTTCCAGCGAGCGTCGCGCCACCTCGCGCACCGCAGAGCGGAGAAGGGTTGACTTCCCCGATCCAGCCCGTCCGAGCACGACGAGCCGTGGGTACGCATCCGTGGCCTCGGTGATTGACACGCCTGGGGCCGCCGTCTCGCGCTCCAGCCGGGCGAGGTACAGGGACACACGATCCTCATCCGGCGGCTCTACTGGGGCGGAGGTGAGAGCTTCGAGGTACGCACGGATGTAGTGCGTATCCGCGTGGTTCGTCGTCGCGGGGGCGTCGTTCTTGTTGCGGCCAATGTATGTGGTCATTAGGGCCTCCGTCGCAGAAATTGGAGCCAATCTTCTCACGATAGCTAACCATGTGTGCGCAGAGGCTAACAATGGTGCCACGTAAACAAAGTGCGAAAAAATTACGTGGTGCGATGAGTGGCGGCCAGATCTTTCGACCCTTCCCATAGATATTGGCAGGGGGGTGCCAAAACTAACCTGAGTGCGTTAGACCCGAAGAGAGGGCCACACGAAGGTAGCCCTCTCGATTTTGGACGCTTTGTTAGGTTGTCGGCTACTTGCCCATTTGCGGATCTAGCGCGTCCCGAAGGCCGTCTCCCAGGAAGGTGAACGCGAGCATGATGAACGCGATGAGGGCGGCGGGCATCAGGACGAACCACGGGTTCAGGTCGATGAGTCCCTTGAACTCGTTGACCATGTTGCCCCAGCTGGCGGTAGGTGGCTGAATGCCTATGCCGAGGTAGCTCAGAGCAGCCTCAGCGAGTATATATGCGGGTATGCCGAACGTAACCGACACTATTATGGGTGCCAGACTATTGGGTAGTATGTGCCGGAGCACGATACGGCTAGTAGGCACACCGACGGAACGCGCAGCTTCGATAAACTCCTTGTGCCGAAGGCTCAATACCTGCCCCCGGACCAGCCTAGCCATACCGGTCCAACCTGTTATTGCGAAGGCGACGAAGAGCAGCACCAACCCTGAGAGGAGCCGCCCGAAGCCTGTGCTTCCGAGCGCCGATACAAGGATGATGAAGAACAGGAATGACGGGAACGCGTACACGACGTCCACCAGCCGCATCAGGAGATTGTCCCATCGACCACCCAGCCATCCTGATGCCACACCTAGAGTAGCGCCTATTAATAGCTCGATAGCTACCGGGATGAACCCAACGATCAGGCTGATCCGAGCGCCGTAAATGAGTCTGCTTAGTATGTCACGGGCCAGTGTATCAGTGCCGAGTTTGAAACGTGGATCATATTGAGGAAATGCGTTTGGGTCCCGCTGCCAAAAAGGGGGCGAGTTTGCTATAGCATCAGCAGGAATAAAGTTTGGATCATGAGGTGCTAGAAGCGGTGCAAATATAGCGACTAACGCCATCAGTCCGATGTAGGCCGCACCGGCCAAGGCAGCCTTGTTTCGCCTCAGACGCCGCCAGGCGTCCGACCAGAGCCCTCGAGGTTTGGTTTGGTTTGCCTCCTCGCGCAAGGCTCCCAGTTGGTCAGTCGTCCGTGCAACCGTCATGTCCAGGTCTCCTTAGAAGGGCTTCTTGGTTTAGTCGGCAACTCAGCTCGCCTTGATGCGTGGGTCAAGGAACCCGTACGTCAGGTCAACGAGCAAGTTTCCGAGCACGATAAAAAGCGTGTAGAACAGGGTAGTTCCCATTATCGTCGGATAGTCCCGCTGGACTACGCTCTGTATGTACAGGTATCCCATTCCCGGTACCCCAAAAACGTTCTCGATAATGATCGTTCCCGTGATCAGCCCGGCGAGGGCGGGCCCCAGGATCGTTACCACCGGAATCAGACCGTTCCTGAGGACATGCCGCATGTTTACCGTTCTGCTTGGCAGCCCTTTGGCCCGTGCAGTCCGCACATAGTCTTGCCGGACTATCTCCAGCACGCTTGCCCTGGTCAGACGGGCTATAAACGCGCAGGTGCCGATGCCGAGCACCGCGACTGGCAGAACGTAGTTGCGCCAATCGGTCCACAACACGGGTACCAGGTTGAGGGTAACACCGAAAAACGCCAGCAGAAAGAATCCTAGCACGAAGCTGGGAATCGTGGCGCCTACGGTAGCAAAGAAGAGACTCAGGTAATCAACGATTGTGTTCTGTCTCAGCGCCGCCACGACGCCGAGTGGTATACCGATCAGCACTGCCATGATTAGCGCATAGACACCGATCCTTGCTGAGTAGGGAAAGCCGCGCTCGATGAGCTCGGTCACGGGAGTTCCCTGCTGCGCATAGGACTCTCCAAAGTTGAACCGGAGAGCGTTGCCAAGGTAAGAGAAGTACTGAACAATTAGGGGTCTGTCAAGGCCGTACTGGCGCTCCCAGGAGGCCCGGAGCGACGGATCGAGTCTGCCACCACTTGCTGCGTTGAAGGCGTCCCACGGGGTGCCTGGTGTGGCCTGCATCAGGACAAAGGTTACGGTGGCCACCAGCCAGAACACAGGGATAGCCCAGAGGATGCGGTTGATTACGAACCGAGCCATTCAGATGACCTCGTTTATTGCTCTAGCTAGCGCATGACGGCCGCGACTTAGGAGGTACTGCACCGGGGCCAAGGCTGCGGTCGGCGATATCAAGATAGAAACTGGCGAAAGAGGCTGGTGGCCACGCATCAAACGTGGCCACCAGCAGAACCCGGACGAAGCAGCTACTTCGTCTTGTAGACCTTCTCGGGCTGGTAGTTGAAGCCGAATGGCTGACCCACGTAGCCAACATAGCCCCTGACGTTGGGCTTGATAAGTACGAGGGACTCGCCGTGGATGACGTGTGCTACCGGAGCCAACTCGGTCAGGCGGGCTTCAGCCTGCTCGTAGAGAGGTGTAGCCTCCTCAATTGGCAGCGCGTCGGCCTTCCGGGTCAGTTCGTTGAACTGCTTGTCGTTCCACCCAGCGGGCGCGAGCGACGAGTTGTTCGCAAACAGCAGCGAGAGCCAGTTCTGCGGGTGCGGGTAGTCCTCAAGCCATCCGAGGAAGTAGAACTTCAGCTTCGGATCACGCTCCTCGAACTGCTGCTGCAGGATCGTCGGGTCCCTCGGAACCGCGCGCACCTGTACCCCGAGCACCTGCTGGAACTGCTGAGCGAGGAACACGGCCCTCTTCTGCGAGGCCTCGTCTGTGTTATCGAATGGAAGCTCCTGCGGCGGGAAGTTTCGTCCGTTGGGGTAGCCGGCCTCGGAAAGAAGCTGCTTCGCCCTGGCCGGATCGAATTTCTGGCGAACCTGCGTCTGGTAACCCGGGATGCCCTCGTAGAGGAGCGTTTCGGCAGGCTGGCCGACGCCGTTGTTGATCTGCTTAATGTACCGCTCGCGGTCTATTGCTGCGGCGAACGCCTGTCGGACCTTCACGTTGTTGAACGGCGGCTCACCGTTATTGAAGCCGATGTAGAACGTGGAAGGCCGTACCTCGCGCTTCAGCTGCGCTTTCAGCTGCGGGTCGTTCTGGACCTGCGGCAACTGGTCCGCCGAGATGCCAAGCACGTCGAACTGTCCCTGGCGATACGCTAGGAAGGCCTGCTGTGAGGAGCCAACTATGCGGTACGTGACGTTTGCAATACCCGGCTTGCCCCTGAAGTAGTTGTCGTTCCTCTGGAACTGGAACTGCTGCTTCGGAGTGTAACTGGTGAGCTTGAACGCACCGTTACCGATGTACTTGTTGGGATCCTTCCACCAGTTCTTCAGGTCGTTACCAATGAGATCGGTCCGGGAAGGGTACGTAACCCACGTGGTCATCACGTATGGGAAGTATCCCGCTGGGTTCTTAAGGTTGATCTGAAGAGTACGGTCATCCACAGCCTTGATGTTCTGCTCTACGGTCTGCTGGAGTTTCTGAAGTTGGCCGGCGTTCGGCTTCGGCGTAGCGTCCAAGGCTGTGCGCCACTCCTGGCAGCCCACAACATCGAAGAGGATGTTTGAGTAGTTGCCCGCAACATTGGGGTCACACGCACGCTGTATGGCCTGGGCGTAGTTCCGCGCCGTTACAGGTGTGCCGTCGGAGTAGTTGTGCTCGCGGATCTTGAAGGTGTACGTCTTGCCGTCCTGCGATACGGTATAGCTCTCAGCCCCGTTCTGCGCGACCTCGTTCTTCGGCGTGAGGGCCAGCAGGGGTGCGAACACCTGTGAACTCAGGGCGATCTCGTTCGAGAATGACTCGACCTGCGGGTCGAGCGTCACGGGATCCTCGCCAAGGCTGAGCTTGAGTGTCGCGTTCGGGTCGGCCTCCGGGTTATCTGCACCGCCACCAGCAAGGAGCGGCGCGAGCTGGCCTGCCTGACCCTGACCGGCGCTTCCGGTGCCGGTGCCGGTACCACCCTGGGTACCTGCCGTCACGGTCGCCCCGGGGGTGCTGAGGCCGCCTGGGGCCACCGCGGTCGCCTCAGGGCCAGCGGTCTGGAGGCCGCGGCCAGTGCCGGTCTCTACCGTCTGAATCGGAGCGGCGCCCGTCGCGGTAGCGCCTGCGCCAGTGCCGCCGGTGCCGGTTGTCGCGGTAGCGCCCGTGCCCGTGTCGGTGCCCGTGCCACCCGTGGTCGCGGTAGCACCCGTGCCAGTACCGGTGTTCGTGTTGGTACCGCCCCCGCCGCCACACGCGGCGAGCACGAGTCCCCCGACCAACACCATCAGCACGAGCACTGACAGGCGCGCGTTCAGTCTGTTGGTGTCCTTCACTAAGAGA
Organism: Rubrobacter sp.; assembly: GCA_016781845.1. Taxonomy (GTDB): domain Bacteria; phylum Chloroflexota; class Chloroflexia; order Thermobaculales; family Thermobaculaceae; genus JADDPP01. The sequence goes on along the minus strand of JADDPP010000009.1, from coordinate 9,597 downwards.
TCCTCCTGCATACGAATACTGCTTTTCCTGCGGGTCTCTCCCGCTCGAGGTCTTTTACCAAGAGACGATGAATCACCCCCTAACTGACGGCATAGAGCAGCCCTGCAGGCGGAGCCTGATCCACGCACACGCGATGGAGGCGGCAGGGGCGGCTGAATACATTAGGTGCATTATAGCGTTATGTTTGGGGGTGTCAACAACTCGAAACCGTACCACGCGGAGTGCGGCAGCGCGTCGGGGTGAGCATACAGGTCAGGACCGCAGCCTTGGAGCAGATGCGAGCACAAGGTCAACTCGTGCTGATTCGGGCTTTGGCTACTGGTCTCCGGCCGCCGTAGTGGGAGCTCACAGCTCTCTGCTGGGCACCGACTGCTGCCCCCTCGGCGCAGCCTCCGCCGCTTGCCTGCCCAACCGCACGCTGTAGTTCGTCCCCCGGTCCTCCGGATGGATCTGCGTGGTGTTGGCGAGAATCAGGTTCTCCACCGGCGTCTGCAATGCCGGCACGAGCGGGGAGTAGTTGGGTGTGGCGGTGGGCTGGGCTGACGGCTCGCGGTAGAGCTTGCAGTCTTCTATCTGCTCGCGGGTGAACTCGGCGTTGACGCACTGCAGGCACAGCTCGTACGCCTCGAGCAGCTCGTCCTGCGACATTCCCCAGTTCGGGTCCTGGGTAGAGAGGTGATTGCTCACGTACAGAAGGTGCTTGCCGCCGTACCACTCGGAGGGTACGAAGTTCGTCTGCTCGACCTGCGCGACGAACGGCATCCCTTCCTCGCCGATATTCATCCAGCACGTGTTCGAGAGCGGCTGCTTGAGCGTGAGCAGCATTCAGATCGCGCCCTGATACTGTCCTGCCTCCAGCTTACGCTTGTACTCCTGCCCCATTGGTGACGCCATAGCCAGGAACCGGTTAGATGCGATTGTCGCGATGATGCGGTCGAAGGGGAGCTCGGCCGCGTCCGCCTTGAGGACCACCGCTCGCAGCTTATCGCCGTCGCAGAGGGGCACGCCCCGCCGAGGTGATGGTACACCACCTCGGCGGGGCGTCCGTCCTTGCACAGGTTGTCTCGTACGGGCTCCTGCGCTGCGTCACCCTACCCGATGAACAGCGGCGCGAGCACAAGCGTCACAGTCGCCAGCAGCTTGATGAGCACGTGCAGCGATGGTCCGGCGGTGTCCTTGAACGGATCGCCCACCGTGTCGCCAACAACCGCGGCGGAATGGGTCAGAGAACCCTTCGCTATGGTGTTGTGGTCCTCGTCCAGCAGTTCGCCCGATTCGATGAGCTTCTTCGCGTTATCCCACGCCCCGCCGCCGTTATTCATCACGAGTGCGAGCAGGATGCCCGTCATCGTGCCCACGATCAGGAGCGCAGCTACAGCTTCGGCGCCGAGTATCAGCCCGACTAGTACAGGCATCGCAACCGCGAGCACACCCGGCAGGATCATCTCGCGCAGTGCAGCGCTCGTGCTGATGCTTACGGCGCGCGCGTAGTCCGGCCTCACGGTACCCTTCATGATTCCCGGTTCTTCGCGGAACTGGCGGCGCACCTCTTCGATCATGTCGCCCGCCGCTCGACCCACCGCGCGAATCGCCAGGCTGCTGAACAGGAACACGAGCATGCCCCCCAGGAATCCACCGATGAAGACCGGGATCTTCGCGAGGTCCACCGCGGCGACGTTCGCCTCTGAGAGGTAAGCCGAGAAGAGCAGGAACGCGGCGAGCGCTGCGCTGCCGATGGCGTAACCCTTCGTGAGCGCCTTTGTCGTGTTCCCGACTGCGTCGAGCGCGTCCGTGCGCTCGCGCACCTCCTCGGGCTGGTTGCTCATCTCCACCACGCCACCCGCGTTGTCCGTGATCGGTCCGAACACGTCCATCGCCAGAATGTACCCGGCGCTCATGAGCATGCCCATCGTGGCGACCGCCGTCCCGTACACGCCGTTGATGAAGCCATCCCCCGTCAATCCTGACTGGACGCCGCAGAAGTACGCAGCACCGAGCGCGAGGGAGATCACGATCGCCGGCAAAGCGGTGTTCTCAAAGCCTATTGAGAGGCCGGAGATGATGTTCGTAGCGGGACCCGTCCTGGACGCCTCAGCGATGTTGCGAACAGGACGGTAATTCGTTGCGGTGTAGTATTGCGTGGTAAGCAGGAACAGGAACGAGGTTCCGATGCCCACCATCCCCGCGAGGAACAACCACCACTCCCCGTTGAGCATGAACAGCACAGCGAGCAGCAGGCCTACGATGTTCAGTCCGGTCGTAATGAGATAGCCGCGGTTCAGGGCCGCAAGTGGATCCCTGCCCTCCGCGACGGGACGGACGCTGAGCACGCCCGCTATCGAGGTGAGCAGACCAATAGCCCCGAGTACGAGTGAGAAGAGGACATACGCCTCGTTGCCCGCCGCGGCTCCGCCGGCCGCGTTGAAGATAGCCGCGCCCAGGATCATCGCTCCGATGTTCTCCGCGGCGGTGCTTTCGAAGAGGTCCGCCCCACGGCCGGCGCAGTCACCCACGTTGTCGCCTACCAGGTCCGCGATAACCGCCGCGTTGCGTGGGTCGTCCTCCGGGATGCCTGCCTCCACCTTGCCCACGAGGTCCGCGCCTACGTCCGCTGCCTTCGTGTAGATGCCGCCGCCCAGCTGCGCGAAGAGAGCGACGAACGACGCGCCGAAGCCGAAGCCTACGATAAGGCGGGCCGCGAGCGCAGGCTGGTCAAACCCGTTGTATGCGTAGAAGATGCCCGCAACACCCATGAGGCTAAGTGCCACGATCAGGAAGCCACTGACCGCACCACCGCGCAGCGACACCAGCAGAGCCTCGCCCAGGCTGCGCCTGGCCGCCGCGGCTGTTCGGATGTTCGAGCGCACCGCCACGAGCATGCCGATGTAACCGGCCACGCCAGACGCCACCGCGCCCGCGAGGAACGCAAGTGATGTTCGCCAGGCCGCGTCGAATCGGCTCAACCGCACTTCTTCCCCCAGGCCAACGAAGCCTATCAGGACCCCGATAACGAGCGCCGTGACGAGGGCGATAAGCCCGATGGTAAGGTACTGCCTGTTGAGGTAGGCGATCGCTCCCTCGTAGATCGTGTCCGCGATGTCCTTCATCTCGCGCGTGCCCGTGTCCCGGCTCAGGACGTAGCGAGCCAGTCCGATGGCGACTAGAATGCCAATGATGCCGCTGCCAAAGATCAAGATGGGCCAAATAAGCTCGTTATCCATTCAACTCCTCATCCACTACAACCGCACGTAAAGAAGCGCGCCCGCTGGCGGACGCGCAAGCCTCTCTGGCAGCCATTCTACCATAGTGGGCAGCGTGACCAACCGCCGTTCCGACAAGGGCACAGGGTGATTTCGAGGTGGTGGTTGGTGGGGTGGACTGGCCGAGCAGACGTTACGCAGACGTTGCGGGCAACGTCTCTACAGGTGTTTCACCCTCCGCGCGCTGACACAATCGCCAGACCGTTTCTGGAGGTGTGAGTCGTAGGTTTCCCAGGGCGGCTTTGACAAGGGTGCCAGGACGGAGTTTGTGAACCGGAGTGGGAGGGAGCCTTTTTGAACAACACGCCAGAAGGGACCCCTTTCGGAGTCCCTCTATGGCACGGTATCTGGTTACACTGATGAGGTCGTGGTTACCCCGTCGTAGCTGGGACCCGCCTTCTGCCGAAGAGCCGCCCCAACTCTCCGTTCTCCCACACCACGAGCAGCAGGCTCGCGACGAAGATGGAGCTGAACGTGCCGCTCACGATGCCGATAAGCAGCGCCAGCACGAAGTTGTCACGGATCGTGATGCCTCCAAACAGGTACAGCGCCGCTAGCGTGATCACCACCGTTAGTGATGTGTTGATGGAGCGAACCAGTGTCTGCACCAGGCTGTAGTTCACGATGCTGCTAAAGGATTCCCCGAAACGCCGCAGCTGATTCTCGCGGATGCGGTCGAACACCACGATCGTGTCATGCACCGAGAAGCCGATGACTGTGAGCAACGCCGTTATGAAGAGCGCGTCAATCTCCAGGTCAAAGAAGTGTCCCAGGATCGCATAGATGCCGATCACCAACAGGGCATCGTGTAGCATCGCGATGATTGCGCAGATGCCGTAGCGGAACGGGTGGTTGACCTTGCGGAACGCAAAGGCCATGTACAGCAGAATGCCAATGGAGGTAAGCCCTACCGCCAGGATGGACCTGTTTTGTATCTCCCGCCCCACCGCTGGGCCCACCGTCTGGAAGGTCTGCGGTGTGAACCGTCCATGGGCCCGCTCAAGCGCGGAGTACAGCTGTCGCTGCTGGGGCGAGTCGGCAGGGATCGCTCGCGTTCGGATTGACACCGCCTGCGTGCTGGCACTTGTCGCGGCAACATCGTCGTTCGGGTTCAGGTCCAGGCTCTGTACGGGGGCATCCCCGTATCCGATCTGTCGCAACGTTCCCCGGACGGCCTCGACGCTTACCGGCCGCTCAAAGGTGAGCTGCACCAGCGTGCCGCCCGTGAAGTCAATACCGCGCTGCAATCCGTGGCGTACCAGGTAGTAGGTGCCGGGAATGAGCAGAGCGAGCGAGATGAGAAAGAACCAGTACCGATACTTGACGATGTCGATCAAGCTATGAACTCCTTGTAATAAAGTGCAGGACGCTGTTGCAGGCCCTTTAGCGCGCCCTCGATCCACCGAGCGCGGGACCCGCTCCGGGACGCATCGCAGGGGCGGCCACCTCATCACGCGCCACGCCCCACAGCCAGACGTTGCGGACGGCGGGCCACTGGACCACCAGCCGCAGAAGGGAGCGCGTCACGACTATTGCGGTGAACATGCTCACGAGCACCCCGATGGCGAGCGTGATCGCGAAGCCCCGGATGATGCTCGCTCCGAACGTCGAGCCGAACCAACCCAGGATGAAGCACGTGATGAGCGTGGAGACGTTGCTGTCTCGTATGGACGGCCACGCGTTTTTGAAGCCCGCCTCCACTGCCTGCACCAGGTTGCGGCCCCGCCGCAGTTCCTCCTTCATGCGGGCGAAGATCAGAACGTTCGCGTCAACCGCCATGCCGATGGAGAGCACGAAGCCTGCGATGCCCGCGAGCGTGAGCACGACAGGGATGAGCTTGAAGAGCGCGAACACGAGCGTCGCGTAGATGGCGAGCGCCGCGACGGAGACGACCCCCGGCAGGCGATAGTACAGGATCATAAAGAGCGCGACCGCGAGCACGCCGATCACGCCCGCCGTTATGCTGCGGTCCACCGAGTCCTGCCCAAGCGTTGCGCCGACGGTGCTCGAGCTCTCGATGCGGAAGGGCACAGGAAGCGAGCCGTAGCGTAGCTGGATCGCGAGAGTGCGTGCCTCGCTGGCGCTGACGCCTGTAATCTGGCCCTGCCCGCCTGTGATCGGCTCCTGGATCGTCGGCGCGCTGATAATTTCCTTGTCGACGACGATCGCGAATGGTTGCTGGACGTGTCTCGTAGTGAACTCACCGAAGATGCGCGCTCCCTCCCTGTCGAGCTCGAACTGCACGACCGGTCGCTGCGTCTGCGGGTCTACCCCAACCGAGGCGCTCTCGATGTTTGCTCCGGTCATCACCGTATGATAGACCGGCCCGGTTGGCTCCGGGGTTGCCTGCGCTGTGGGTTGCGCCGCGGCGCCCACAGCCGGCGTGGTCGTCGCAGCATTGGCCTGTGCCGCGGCAGGTGTGCCTGCCGGCAGGACGGTGCCGTCGGGCTCCTCAAGCGCGGGCCTCGTCCCGGCCGGGACAGCGGTGGCGTTGGTAGGCGCCGCACCACCCGCGGTCGCGGCGCCGGTGGGAGTTGTGTTCTGCCCGGTGGGCGCGTAGTCAGTCCGTATCCTCTGTCCTGGTGCGAACGGGGGATTGTTTCCCTGCTCTACGAACTCGAGCAGCCCCGTGCTCTGGAACGTGCGGATAGCCTGCTGAGGGTCAGTCACGCCGGGAAGCTCCACGACGATTCGGTCAGACCCCTGCCGCTGAATGACGGGCTCCGTGACGCCCCCGATTGCGTTCACGCGCTGCTCGATAATCTGCCGGGCATCGTTCATCTGCTCGTCGGTTGGCTGTTGTCCCGCCGGAAGGTCTGCCTCCAACAGTACCTGCAGGCCGCCCTGCAGGTCGAGGCCTCGCACCACTCTGGCCTCTCTGCCGAACAGGCTCCTCACACCGGGCCACGCTACGTAGCCGCCTAGCGCGGTGAGTCCCAGGATGAGCAGCAACATGTAGAGCGTGGACCGGCGCATACGAACTCCTAGCGGGTATCATAACCGCAGCAAAGGCGGAGGATAACCTCCGCCATCGGACCGCGGCTACCTATTTATGTCTGTTGCCCGATTATAGGTATGCCTCCCGCCGGGTGTCAAACAAAGGCATACGTCGTAAAGACGACGATCACTCGTGCTGTTCTCCTACTCGCGCGTGCCTGCCATAAGGGGCATCTGGGCCGTCTCGCGTCCTGTAAGCGCGGTGAGCGTCCAGTCCACGAGCAGGTATATGCGGTTGCGCCATCTCGGGATGTGGGAGAGGTAGTAGCCGTGCCACAGCAGCCAGGCAGGAAGTCCTGTCACCTGGAAGGGTCCTACTCGCAGCCCCTTCTGCCTCCCGACAATCAGGAATGGGGGGCGCGCAGACAGCGTGACCGGGCCGAGCTGAGCAACGCCCGCGCCCCGGCCAAACAATACAAGGTGACCGCGTGGTGAGAAGCTGTACGGGGGCATGTCCCGGCCCTGAAGCTGCGCGACGATACATCTTGCCACGTACGCTCCCTGCTGCTCCGCCGCCTGCGCTGTCGGCGGCAGAGGCTCCCCCGTCTCCGCGTCGTAACCCCATGAAGAATCTCCGATTGCGTACACCTGGGGGTGCGACGGAAGCCGCATGTGGTCATCAACTATGAGTGAGCCGTTTCGTGCGTGCTCTATACCGGGAATATCACGTACTACTCTCGGCGCGGTGATGCCGGCAGCCCAGAAGATTGTTCGCGCCGGAATGACACCGTTGGACGTTCTCACTTCCGTTTCACTCACCGACTGGATGGCCGTACCGGTCCTTACCTCGATTCCCTTCTCTTCCAGTGACCTGCGTATCGCCTCTGACATCTCCGTCGTTGCGGTGGGCACGAGCCGATCCGCTCGACCAACTACCACCACGCGGAACGGCTCCTTTCCGAGCCATGGGTACTGCATCAGCAGCCCAGAGTCGAGGTAGTCGTGAATAGTTGCCGCGAGCTCCACTCCGGTGTCACCTCCTCCACCGACCACAAAGGTGAGCGCAGCCCTCCGCTCCTCTGGAGTATCGGAGCGATGCGCGAGCTCAATCGCGTCTATGAGCCGGTTGCGAAGCGTCAAGGCGTCCGCCGGGGAAGCAAACAGGAGCGCGCGTTCGCGCAGCCCCGGCAGGTCGGGCACCTGTGTAACGCTGCCGAGCGCGATCACGAGGAAGTCGTACGGACGAGGTTCCGCGCCGTCCGCGTACACGATCTTGTTCTCGAGGTCTATCCGGTTCACCCAGGCGTGGAGCACGTGAAAGCGCCTGTTGCGCTGAAAGCCGCGGATGGGGACGACCACGGAGTTCGGGTTCGCGGCCCCGCTCGCCACGGGCCACAGCAGCGGCGTGAAGAGCATGCTGATATCTCGATCTATGACGAGAACGCTGGTGTCGCGTGCGCGCTGGCCGTCGAGCCTGTGCTCCAGCTCAAGGGCCGCGGATATGCCACCGAAACCACCGCCGAGGATGAGGACGCGCGTGCTCGCTTTCGCGAACTCTTCCTCGGTCTGCGACTCGTGCGCGATCTGCCGCCGGGTCGCGAGTACCTGCCTGACGAGCGCGGCGCCACCCACCACCGCGGTAGCCAGCGCAGCTGTGCCCACTGCCGCACGTCCCAACATTCGTATCCCCCCGTCGTCTGGCCTTGCCGTCCTGGCCGCATTATAGAGCGGTTCGTATAGAGGAGTCACCAGCCGGAACCACACCGACACTTTGAGCGGAGTGTGGGAAGGTCAAACGGCCCTGGTCCGGTATAATCTACCGTCCGTACCAGCCCCCAAGTGTGGAAGGTGAACCTTGACCGACTCCGTTTCTCCCGCGGTGCGAACTCGCTTCGCGCCTAGTCCAACGGGCCTGCTGCATATCGGCAACGCTCGCACCGCAGTATTCGCCTGGCTGCTGGCTCGTCACCACGGAGGCCAGTTCCTGCTCAGGGTTGAAGACACTGACCGCAATCGGCTCGTGCCTGAGGCGCTGCAAGTCATGATAGATACCCTCCACTGGCTTGGCATCGAGTATGACGAGGGACCTGACAAGGAGGGGCCGTACGGGCCATACGTACAGTCGGAGCGGTTGCACCTTTACCGCGAGCACGCGGAGCGGCTTCTCGCGGAGGGCAAGGCGTACCGCTGCTACTGCACCCCGGAGCGGCTGGCGGAGCTGCGCGCCGAGCAGGAGCGCGCGAGGGTCCCAACCGGGTACGACAGGCGCTGCCGCTACCTCACCGCGGATGAGCGTGCGAGCCACGAGGCAGCGGGAGACCCCCACGTGGTGCGCTTTGCCACGCCCCTCGAAGGCACGACGAGTCTTGAGGACATGCTGCGCGGCACACTGACGTACGATAACGAACGGGTGGGCGACTTCGTGCTCCTGAAGAGCGATGGATATCCTGTGTATCACTTCGCGGTGGTGATTGATGACCGCTTGATGAAGATCAGTCACGTGATCCGCGGGCCGGAGTACCTGAGCACGGGGGCGCGTGACACCCTCCTGCACCACGCATTCGGCTGGGAGCAGCCACTGTACGTACACGGCTCGGAGATCCAGGGCTCCGACCGCTCGCGTCTCGCCAAGCGTCACGGCGCGGCGGCAGTGATCGAGTTCCGAGAGGAGGGTATCCTGCCCGAGGCGCTGCTGAACTTCCTCGCCCTCTTGGGAGCGGCGTACAGTGCCGACCGGGAGATCTTCTCGAAGGACGAGTTGGTTGCTCTGTTCGACGTAGACAAGTTGCATCCCGCGCCCGCGATCTTCGACCGGACGAAGCTGGAATGGATGAACGGGCAGTACATCAACCACATACTCAGCCTCTCCGATTTCGCGGCGAGATGTCGCCCGTACTGGGAGCGGGCGGGCATGCTGTGCCCCGACATATCCGATGAGCACCTAAAAAAGATAGCCGCGCTCATCAAGGATCGGGTGAAGCTGCTATCCGAGGTGGTGGAGTTGACAGACTTCTTCTTCAGGGAGCCCAACCCTTCTTCGCAGGAGCTCGCGGGCAAGAAACTCTCCGTCCCCGACTCCCACCGCGCGCTACAGGCAGCGTGCGAGCGCCTCGGAGCCGTGGAACACTGGACCATAGCTGAGACTGAAGCAGCCATGCGGGCCCTCGCGCAGGAGCTCGGCCTCAAGGCGGGCGACCTCTTCATGCCGCTGCGCGTCGCGATCACGGGCAAGACGAAGACCCCGCCGCTGTTCGAGACCATGGAGGTTCTCGGTCGCGAGCGCTCCCTGGCGCGCATCGAGCGCGCCGCAGCCACCCTCGCCGACGCGTAGTCTGCGTAGGCCCGCCGCACGCGCGCCCGGCCCTGCCTCCGGTGATGGGAGGAGGAAGCGGGCTACCCG
>JADDPP010000447.1 GCA_016781845.1 Rubrobacter sp. | reverse complement strand
TTACGTGCTTAGCTGTACCCGGCCATGAGGTTGGTGACGGTGGGGCTGGGTTGACGGAGGGAGGACCTCCGGTTGGGGTGTGGCTGTCGAAGGCAGGTCAATACCCACAACCGTGCACTCCGTCGTGCGCTAGCAGCACCGCTAGCCTCGTGCCGATAGGGCGTTGATGCACACTCGTGACACTGGAGGACGAGCGCGGGCTGATAACGTGATCGTGGGGCCGCAGGTGTGCGCGCGATATCGAGAGGTATTGCGCGAGCAGCCGCTACTGGCGATAGCAGTAGGTCCAGGAGTGTCGACCGCAGCGCGTCTGCCATCGCGCGCAGCTGTGCCGGCGTCGACACCTCCAGATAGTCCGTGCACGAAAGCTCGGTGGTTGTTCAGGACCTATCCTAACCTCTCCGGCACTATACTCAAGAGAGGGGGTTACACCATCGAGAAATGGAGGTGAACATGCTCGAGTTTCAAGTGGACGAGCAGGGTCGTCCGGAACCTCCCCTCGCAGCCGACGAGACCTCCACCCTCCTGGGCTTCCTGGAGTACCAGCGCGCGACCCTGGCGTGGAAGTGCGCGGGACTTGACGCGACCGGCCTGAGGGCTACCGTTGGCGCCTCATCAATGACCCTGGGCGGGTTGCTCAAGCACCTGGCCTACGTTGAGGACAGCTGGTTCTCCCAGTCCTTGCACGGACGAGACCGGCAGCACCCGTGGGACACGGTGGACTGGAAGGCCGATCCCGACTGGGACTGGCACTCGGCCTCCGAGGACTCACCTGAGCAGCTCTTCGCGCTGTGGCGAGACGCCGTGGAGCGCTCCTGCTCCCTGGTCGCGGAGGCACTGGCCGAGGGCGGCCTGGAGCGGCTGGCCCGGCGCACCTGGCCCGACGGTCACGCACCCAGCCTGCGATGGATCCTGGTCCACATGATCGAGGAGTACGCGCGGCACAACGGCCATGCCGACCTCCTCCGAGAGTCGGTGGACGGACAGACTGGAGAGTAGCCATGAACGAACGAGTCTCACCGCAGCAGTTTCACGAGGCCGACGGCGTCGAGGATTGGCGTGTGTTGGGCGAGGGTGCGTGCGCGTACTTCCGCACCGGGCCGTTCGCGGCCAGCGCCCGGCTCGTCCACGCGATCAGCGAGCAGGCCGACCTCGAGGATTACCACCCCGATGTCGACCTGCGGTACGGCGGCGTGATCGTTCGGCTGATCACGATCAGGCACGACTACTACGGGCTGAGCGAGCGGGACATCGAGCTCGCCCAGCGGATCTCGGTGGTGGCGCGCGAGCTGGGCGTCCCCGCCGACCCGACCGCCGTGCAGACCATCCAGGTCACGATGGACGCGCTCGTAGGCCCCGCGGTGATGCCGTTCTGGCGTGCCGTGCTCGGCTACCGGGACCGCGGCGACAGCCCCGAGGACCTGATTGACCCTCACGGCCGCGGGCCATCGTTCTGGTTCCAGCAGATGGACGCGCCGCGCCCGCAGCGCAACCGGATCCACATCGACGTCTGGGTGCCGCACGACCAGGCAGAGGCGCGCATCGCGGCGGCGATCGCCGCAGGCGGCCACCTGGTGACAGACGAGCACGCGCCGTCGTGGTGGGTGCTGGCCGACGCAGAGGGCAACGAGGCCTGCGTGGCCACCTGGATGGGCCACAACTGAGCGTGTCTTCCCTGCAACAGCCAGCCAGGGGCTTCGAGTCCCGAGGGCAACGAGTTCTGCGTGAGATGACGAAGGAGACGATCCCGGCATGAGGATCACCGCGCGGGAACTCAATCGCTCCACGCTCGGTCGGCAGTTGCTGTTGCGGCGGGAGCCGCTCGGCGTCGCCGACGCGGTGTGTCGGGTGGTTGCGCTGCAGGCGCAGCAGGCGGCCTCGCCGTACATCGCGTTGTGGAACCGGCTCACCGACTTCGATCCGGCCGCCCTCGACGCTGCCTTCGTCAACGGCACGGTGGTCAAGGCGACGCTGATGCGGATCACGCTGCACGCGGTCCACGCCGAGGACTACCGGGCGTTCCGTGAGGCCATGGAGCCGACGCTGCGTGCCGCCCGGCTCGACGACCGCTTGCGAGCGTCCGGACTCACCGTCGGCGATGCCGACGCGCTGGTCCCGGACCTACTGGAGTACGCCGACCAGCCTCGGGCAGCCGCGGAGATGGAGGCATGGCTCGAGCAGCGGCTCGGCGTGTCGCCGGATCCCCGTGCCTGGCAAGGGTTGCGAGGGTACGCACCGCTGCTGCACGCGCCCACCGGAGGACCGTGGTCGTTCGGCTACCGGCCGTCGTACGTCGCACCCCGCACCAGGCCGGTGCTGGCAAACCCGGACGTGTCCGCCGAGTCCCTGCAGACGCTGGTCAAGCGCTACCTGGAGGGGTTCGGACCGGCGTCGGTGGCGGACGTCGCGTAGTTCGCGATGGTGCAGCGGGCCAGGGCCAGGAAGGCGCTGCAGGGTCTCGCCGGTGACCTCGAGCGGCTGGAGGGGCCGAACGGCGAGGAGCTGTTCGACATCACCGGCGCATTGCGCCCGGACGAGGACACGCCGGCACCGCCCCGGCTGATGGCGATGTGGGACAGCATCCTGCTGGCCTACTCCGTCCGGAGCCGCGTCACCCCACTGGACTACCGCAAGCTCGTGACCCGGTCGAACGGTGACGTGCTGCCGACCCTGCTGGTGGATGGGCACGTCGCCGGCGTGTGGCGCGCAGTCGAGGGAGGAATCGAGGCGACCGCCTTCCACCGCCTACCGGACGAAGTTTGGGAGGGACTCGCTGCCGAGGCCCGGTCGCTGGTGGTGTTCCTCGCCGACCGCGAGCCGAAGGTCTACCGCCGCTACGACCACTGGTGGAGCAAGCTGCCCACCGCCGAAGCTCGGCTGCTCCCCGGTGACTGAGGTGGCGAGCCCAAGCCCTTGCCCCATGGCTCAAGACCTACAAGACTCGACGCCACCATACAGCATTCGGCGGCCTCCCACCCATCAGCCGATTGTGGCCAACGTGACGGCCGGATACGCGTAGCTCCGGCATGGGGTATGTCACCAGCCGCACCTTCGGGCGGTGGGGCGGGCGGCCGCCTACCAGGGACACCGCATCGCCCTCAGCGCCGGTCCGAGCGCGACGAGACGCCTCAGGTCCGCGATCCTCACACACCCACCTTGCCCGCACTCTCGAACAGCATCCTGGGGAGCGCCCTGCCGGTCACGGTCGTGCGGCTTTGCTCACTTCACAGCCCGAACGAGGTAGTGCTCCTCACCCGCCGTGATGACAAACGGGAGAACGCTCAAAGGTGAAGACGGACCTCCACATCACCCGCTTCAGGAGTCGCCTCAGTGGGATGCCGCACCTCTTCGGCTCTCGCCGATAACCTTCGCCGGCACGCCGCTCACCACGACGTCGTCCGGCACGTTCGTCATCACGGCCGCGCCCGGCGCGATGATGACATTGCGCCCCACCGTGACGGTGGAGTTGATCGCCGCGCCGACGCCTACCAGCACGTTCTCCGTGAGCGAGACGACGCCGGACAGCGTGCATCCGGGCGACAGGTGCGAGAAGGCGCCCAGGTTGCAGTCGTGGGCAACGACCGCGCCGACGTCCACGATTGCGCCCTCGCCTACTATCGTGCCCGGCCCCACGACGGCCCCGGCCTCGATAAGCGCGCCATCGCCGATCTGGACTTCCATGCCTACCATCGCCCTCGGGTCCACCAGCGGGATGACGCGGACGCCTATCTCCGCCTTGATCTTTCTGTGTACCTTCTGGCGCACTTCTGAGTGAAATGATAGGGCCACGCCGTCCACCGCGCCTCGCGCTACCATGTCCTTCAGGGCCTCGAATCCCCCTAGCACCTTCACGCCGCCGAGCTCGACACCTGCCATCTTCGGGCTATCGTCAATAAGCCCCACAACCTCGACCGTGTCCAGGTGCCAGGTAACCTCCAGCAGCTGCTTCGCGCCGAGCCCCGCTCCATAGATGACGAGACGTGTCCTCGGAGCGCGCCTGGTGTCGCTCTGGGGCACTGCGCCCCGCTGCGCCAGTCGCTCGCGGATCGCCTCGGGATCCAGGCGGTCCGGGCGCCCCTCCCTCCGCGGCCTCGCTGGGACAGGCGCGGGCAGGGGTTGCATGTCCGTTGCCTGCTCTTCCTTCGGTTCCGCAGGGGCCGGTCCTCTCCAGGACTCGTACACGCGCTCCACGTGGCTGGCCTCAACCTCCGTGGGCGGGGCAGTGGCACGCTCGATGAGCGCGGTGATATCCTCGTCCGCGGAGCCAACGACTGCGATTGTCTGGTTGACCGCCACTCGCTCGCCTTCTTCCACCAGCAGCTTACGCAGCACCCCACTGGCTTCGGCCTCGAGCTCCATATTCACTTTGTCCGTCTCCACCTCGGCCAGTACATCACCGACCGTGACAGAGTCACCCTCATCCTTGAGCCAGCGCGCTATCGTCGCCGACTCCATGTTCATCCCCAGCTTGGGCAGGAGTATCTCAGTGGCCATTACACACCTGCGTTTCCAGAATCCTGTTGCCCTGAAAGTCCGACGTCAGCACGCCGCCGTTGCGTACCCCAGTGCCCGCAGTCGCATACGCAGGGCCAAGGGGCTCGCGGGCACCGCCGTTATGGAGCGACTTGTCCGCCTGCTCGAGGACTCGCACGACCTTCAGGCCAACACGCCCGTCACTCTGGGGCCGCGCGCCGGTCCGGACGCAACTCACGAAGTGCTCGCACTGCATATTGAGCGGCTCCTGGAAGGGCACGTGTGGAATCTGGACCCCTCCGTACCGATACTGCAGGTGGAACTCGTCGAACTTGTCTGTCTCGTACGTTCGGTCAACGCCCTTGTCGTAGATGCGAATCTTCTCGCCGTCCGAAACGTCGTTGCATACTACCATCTTCTTGCTGCCGACGATGGTCACCCGGCGCACCTTGCACGGGTCGAGCCAGCTGAGGTGGACGTGTGCGAGGATGTTGTCAGGGAAGCGCACCTCGACGTACGCGACATCGTGTATGCCGGGGCGCACGCTGGCGCTTCCGCGCGCGCTGACCGCGACCGGGTCTCGCTGCAGCACGTACATCAGTATGGAGAGGTCGTGCGGCGCCAGGTCCCAGAGGACGTTGATATCGTGCTGGAACAGGCCCAGGTTGAGCCGCGCCGCGTCCACGTAGTGAATCTCGCCGAGCTCGCCGCTCACCACGATCTCCCGCAGCGTGCGGATGGCCGCGTTGTACTCGAACGTATGACCCACCATCAGCGTGAGACCCATCCTCTCCGCGATGTGAACGAGCTCCTCACCCTCCGCGCTGCTCGCCGTGAGCGGCTTTTCCACCATCACGTGCTTGCCCGCGAGCAGAGCCGCCTTCGCCAGACGGTAGTGCGTCCGGATGGGCGTGGCGACTACGACCGCCTCGACATCCGACCGCAGCATCTCCTCGAAATCAGAAGTGGTTCGCACCCCCGGATACTGCGCCTTTACCCGCGCCAGTCGTGTCGGGTCGAGGTCCACGACCCACTCCAGATCAGCATCAGGCATCTGGCTGAAGTTGCGGACCAGCTTCGGCCCCCAGTAACCGAAACCGACGAGTCCGACCTTTGTGCTCGCCTTGCCAGAGAATCCCACCACCTTTTACCTCCGAACTCCTGCTTCGATTACTATGCTTGGTTGCCTACCGTGCATCCCTGCCAAGCAGGACGCATGGGATCGTCATCAGCAGTATGCGCAGATCGAAAGCGAGCGACCGCTTACTGATGTACTCGAGGTCCAGGGCCACCATCTCCTCGAAGGTGGTGCGGCTGCGCCCGCTTATCTGCCAGAGCCCCGTGATGCCTGGCTTGACTGCGAGGCGCTGCAGGTGTGTGTCCCCGTAATGCTCCAGCTCGTACGGTATGGGAGGCCGCGGCCCGACAAGGCTCATCTCACCCTTGAGCACGTTCCACAGCTGCGGCAGCTCGTCCAGACTCGTCTTACGCAGCCACCCGCCCACACGCGTGATGCGAGGGTCGTGTACCAGCTTGTACAGCGCGCCGTCCTTCGTCTCCTCAGCCTTGGCTCGGGCCATAATGAACGCGCTGACGTACTCCTGGTGCAGCTTCTGGTCGGCGTTCGCGTACATCGAGCGGAACTTCAGGAAGGTAAATACCCGGCCGCGCTCCCCAACGCGCGCCTGGCGGAAGAACACGGGGCCACGCGAGTCGAAGTATACTGCCAGCGCGCACACCGCGAACACGAGCGAGAGAGCCACAAGCAGAACTGCCGAGACAACGATGTCGAAGAGGCGCTTCACCAGCACGTACCGCCTCAGCTCTGGCACCTGCATCAGCGGAGTGCTGATCTGGACATAGTTCTGCATACTGTCGGCCTCCACTGGATGCTACATTGGCTGCGCCGATATCGTTATCGCAATGTCATCGTAGTGCTATCCAGTCAAGCATCTATTAAGGCCGGGTTAAGAATAAGTTGAGGAATGTGCACGCCCGCGCAGCAGGCGCCGAGTTGGTTACGCATCCGGGAGCGTAACCAGCGAAGCCTCGAGTGACCAGCCACCTCGCCAACGCTCAAAAGGACTCCGTTGCTTGACGATGCCTGATGGTAGACCTGAAAACCGAATGGTTAGGCGGCAAGCAGGCTGCTCAGCAACTGGACCGCACGGGGCAGGTGTCCGACCGTGAGTGAGTAGCACCTCACGCTCTGAAGCAGGTCAACGATACCGCCCATACCCTGGGCGCCCAGCGCCTCCGCGCTCAGGAACTGCTCGAGCACACGCGGCAGGGCCTCCGACCGCGAGATAGGCAGAAGCTCCGTCTCTCCGCCCGGTACGTATCGGGGAAACACGATGTATCGGACTGGCACGGGCGTGGAGGGCCATGCGTGTACGGGTGGGGGCAGGTAATGTACAGACCTGCAACCGAATCTGCTCCGGGGAACGCTCGACGCCAGCATCGGGTAGGAAGGCGCCAGAAGCTCACAACTGCCGGGCTTTACAGAGAGGCTTTTGGGGAAGGGCTGCAGCTGCCTCGTGCCGAAGCGCACCGCGGCGACCTCGTCGCTGAAGTACTCGAATCCGGCGGCCAGCAACGCCGCGGTGAGTGTGGTCTTACCACTCCCGGAAACCGCGGGCAGTATCAACCCGTTTCCTGCGTACGCCACGGCGCCCGCGTGCAGCAGCAGGTACTCGCTCGAGAGCAAGTCAACCACAGTGGAGTTGATAGCCCACTCCACGTAAGCTAGCAGCTCCTCCTCAGGAGCATGGCACAGAAGGCTGCCATCGCGGGTGATAGCGTGCGTGCCCGGTCTCGGAGTATTCTCCAGGACTCGAAGCTCTACCCTGACGCGGACCTCGGCGCCCGTGCCAATCCGGGATGGGGGTGGCGGGAACACGGTAGGCAGCTCGTCCAGCAAATGTCGGGGACCGGTCACCTCGGCGAGGACGTCGAGTATCCTTACGCTGCAGAGTGCC
>JADDPP010000035.1 GCA_016781845.1 Rubrobacter sp. | reverse complement strand
GGCAAATAAACCTGAACACGCCACTGGCTAATTATCGTGAACATTGACATTCCGGATTGAGTGCATCTCGTTGCCTGTTGCGCCTCGGGACCGGTATGAGGTCATCGCGGTGTACAGGCTGCTGCAGGAGGACCACGCAGACAAGCGACGGAGTCGAGGGGTGCCGCCTACCCGGCACCCATTCGATCGGTGTTCCCGCGAAAGCGCCCCCGCAACATGATACATCGAGCCTTCTATGTCACTACGATCGCCGTGCCCTAACCTTTAAGACGCTCTATAGCCCTTGCCGTCTGTCCTTGAGAGTCATCATCAACAGTCAGAACCGGGAAGCCCTCACGCTCGGCATCGGCACGGATCGCCTGGGAACAGCGGACGCTTATCCGGGCAATACGCCCGTAGCTGGCTTCCTCTCGCGTCTTCGTCAGCACCCAGTCGTTCGCATCGGTTCCGCGCCGGATACTCCGCTCGATGTCCGTCTCGTCGTCGCGCACGAGGAATATGGCCCGCACCGCGCCCACGCGGCTCGGATGGAGCTCGAGGAAGTGTGGCACGAGGGCTGGCTCCACCTGGTACCCCTCAACTATCATGTCCTCGCGGTCGTGAAGGGCATACTCAATGAAAGCCTCCATCCCAGATTGGGTCCTCGCTGCCCATGCACGGTAGTAGCCGATGATGGCATCAGCGGAGAACCGGGAGTAGAGCAGATCGTTGCGGGTGCCACGTGGGGCATCCGGAGCGAGATCAAACAGTCGCTCCTCGGGTGTGAGCTCGTCCTCAGAAAGATATGTGGAGAAGGCCCGGGTGAGCCAGTCTCCCGCCACCGAGGAGCAGTTGAGGACACCCGCCAGCTGGCGTGCCACGGTTGTCTTGCCGCAGCGCGGCGGAGCCCCGATCAGGTAGACCATCCCTACCTCCTAGTCAACACTCATACCGTCCCATTCTTCAACGAGGCGGGCCTGCCGATGAGCGGGCATTACGCGACCCTCACCCTCTCCTCGTCCCACACAACTTTGCCCGCCAGCCGGAAGACAGGAGCGGCACGACCTGATGCACGAGGCGGCACTCGAAGTGGCCATTGACCCGGACAGGCTCATCTTCGCCCACGCGCTGTGGGTGATAGGCGACCTCATCCCGGAGTTCCAGATGGTGATTCCTGACCAGCTACCAAAGCTCTACGCTCGCCTGCTGCACGACATCATTGACAAGAGGCTGCCCGAGCGCACAGTGCGCTTCAACCCACGCGTGGTCAAGCCCAAGATGAGTAAGTTCAGGCTCAATCGCTCAGGCACCGAGCGGCCGCCGGGACCTACGGCTGCCTCCTGGCGCGATGTGGTGGCGTTATCTGGGCAGCCAACTCCTCAGATGGGCCAGTGGTCGCGTCCATTCAGCCCCACGCCAAATTCCAACAACCTCAGCTATTATTTCCTATTTGAAAGGTATTGGGGCTAGCCGGTGTAGGTCGCGCCTGCAGCCCTGGTCGCCGCAGGTCAGGAGGTGGCAATGGAGGAGAAAGACTTCAGCCTGGAAAAGGAGTACTACGCTCTCTTCGACGTCGTCAACAGATTCGACGAGCGTTTGATTACCGTCAAGACCTTCTGTGTCAACCCCCTTCAGTGGCGACGCTGAAACCCTGACCTGGAGGTTGCCACCACCTGGTCCCAAACCTTAACCTGCGGGCCAATGGGACCGCTCACGCTACGCGTGGGGCATGCTCCCTCTGGGCTTGCACGAACACCGCTCGATCGTAGGCCACGCGCTTCCTCCACAGGGCGTGAATGATCCTCACCCACTGGTTGCCTAGCGCCCTCAAGGCCATCGTGTGGGTCTTACCCTCGGCACGCTTGCGGCGGTAATAATCGGCCGCCCACTCCTCCTTCTGGATACTAG
>JADDPP010000335.1 GCA_016781845.1 Rubrobacter sp. | reverse complement strand
GACCACGGTTCAATGGGGCTATACCTGGCTTCGGAGGCTCCGGCGGCACGAGCGGTGCTATCACTCCCCACAGTTCGTCAGTCACAAGTTGTTATGAGCTTGCGGGCATCCGGCGGCGCCATGCAAACACTACCCACATTCCGCAGTGTCGTCAGCAACTTTCGACAATATCGACTCACCGCGCCGCGATCCTTGCGCTTCTGCAGCGCCTCTGGTGCGAGAAAAGCGCAAGCGCGACCGCGCAGGAGGCGGCGAGGCAACGGCGGTGGGTCTACAACGGTCGCTGTCCTACCCGTGGCGGGGCGAACCGGCCTCCCGTCGCGCTGAGGCATCGAGTCCGGTGCAATCGATGCAACAAGGTATATTCCCAAAGGCCCCGTTTGGAGGTGCGGAATGTGGGACACTACTATCCCGGCGCTAAATCAGGAGCTTAAGCGAGTACTCTTCGCATACTCCATCGGAGAGACGCCGAGAATGGCCTTGAAATCCTTTATGAAGTGGGCCTGGTCCGTGTATCCCAGGTCGAGTGCCCGCGCCGACCAATCGGCGGCTCTGCCTTGAGCTATTTGTTCGGCTGCTTCATGGAGACGATATAGTTGAATCACCCATTTGGGGCCTACGCCCACGTACTGATGGAAGAGTCGCTGCAGCGACCTTGTGCTCATATTGCACTGGGATGCCACATCCTCAACTCTGGTAAGTTCCCGGTCCATCATAATCCGTTCGACGATTTGGCTGACCAGCGCCACATTCTCGTCGCGTGCCGGGAGCCTTTCGAGCAGAAAGCTTTCGGCGATCTCGATCTTCTCTGCATCATGCTGTGCCGCAAGGATCGCCTCTTCCAGTACTTTTCCATCCCTACCGAAGGCCCGCAGAAGGCTGATTGAGCTGCCGGCAAACGCAGAGACGGGCGACCGCATGAATGGGTAGAAACCGCCTGGCCTGAACTTCACGGCAAAAACCGACCCTACGCCTTCAAGGTGACGGACAAACCTTCCTTTCACCGCACCGTGGATTCTCGACTCACCCCTTTCGATAGCGAGGTGAATGGAAGGATGCGGCAGGACTTCCTGTGTGTAGGACCTTTGGCCTCGTAGGTCCCATTTGACGGTCCAATAGTGTTCGACAAAGAAGTTGAGGCCTTCCGAGGGCAGATATCGCGCAAGCGAAAAGTTCTTGAAGCCCTCTTCAGCCCTTAGAATGCCCCTGAAACCGCCTTCTTTTGCCGTATCCATCGTTCCTGAACATGGCGCACCAACTACATGGCGCGTTCTTACAATACTCTCTGGCTGCTCGATGCTATCTTCACTGTATACCACAACTGTAGGAGGGACTATGGATCTGCGATACCACTTCTATATCGGCGGAACCCCGGAGCAAGTCTGGGATGCGCTTGTAGGGCCGGAGCAAGTGAAGAAGATCATGTACGGCAGCGTCATCAACTCCTCTTTCAGGGTTGGCGACCCGTTAGAGTATGTCGGTCCGGGCCAGGAGGGAGATCAGACGGTTCACGTGTACGGCAAAGTACTGGAGTATGAGCCGTACAAAGTCTTCGGCTTCACCCATTATGCCGGTAAATCATACGTCCCTGATGGCGACAAATGTGAGTCGCGCATCACCTACAGGCTGGACCCGGTTGGCGCGTGCACCAGGCTAACCCTCATACACGACAGATGGGTCGAGGGTGATCCCTCGTACGAAAACAGCGATGGGGCCTGGTGGATGATACTGAGCAATACCAAGACCCTGGTGGAAACCGGCAAGACGCTGGACATGGGATATTGATCTACATGACGATGATACCAACGTTCTTCTCGACACCATCCGACTTCCGCGCGTGGCTCGTGGACCACCATGGCACAACGCGGGAGCTATGGGTTGGGTTCCACAAGAAAAGTTCGGGCAGGCCGAGCATCACCTGGCCCCAGGCAGTAGACGAAGCGCTCTGTTTCGGCTGGATTGACGGCGTACGTAAAAGCCTCGATGACATCAGCTATACCATTCGGTTCACTCCGCGAAAGCCGCACAGCATCTGGAGCGCCGTCAACATCGGACGTGTCGCCGAGCTCACCAGCCTGGGACTCATGCAGCCAGCGGGCATCAAGGCGTTCGAGGAACGGGTGGAAGAGAGGTCGGGGATATACGCGTATGAGCAGAAGAACGCCGCCGAGCTTGGGGATGCTTATGAGCAGCAACTTCCTGCCAACGAAAAAGCATGGATTTTCTTCCAGGCCCAGGCCGCATGGTATCGGAGGTCCGCCATCTGGTGGGTTGTGACTGCGAAGAGAGAGGAGACCAGGCTGAGGCGCCTTGCTACGCTTATCGAGAACTCGGAGCAGGGGCGTACCATACCCCTGCTGACTCGCCGGGCCGGGCCGGGCTGACCCTCGTGCGATGCATTCTGGCCCCGTCGTAGCCAGCACTCGATCTCCGATGGCAGCATCCGCAGGTCGTGGACGATGGACTGATGCTCGGCGCCGCGTCGTTTGATGCGTTGGCGAACGCGGGATGACGGACCGCCGCGCTCTACTCTGCATGACTGGACCGTGAGCCGGCGGTCCCGTCACGCGGAGTAGAGCACTAGCGTCCTGGTGGCTCACAATCACCAGGCCCCTGGCTCTTACCAATCTCTCAGCTTTTGTTCAGCTTACTCTTAGCTGCGGCTTAGGGCGCTCTAACCTTCACGCCATATCCTGTTATCCAGGTAAGCACGGTTACGCTACACCACGGAGGAGACAGGATGTACCCATACGGACCGAGCAACTACGGGCACGGCGAGCAGGAGACCCAGCCGATGCCTGCAACCGCGGCTAGCGCTAAGGGACGCACCCGCCGCGCAGGCTCGGCCGCGCTGCTTGCCCTCGCTCTCGCTGGCACGGCCGCGGGCGGCGGAGCTATCGGCGCAGTCGCGGGCGCGACGTGGCTCGACCCGGACGAGTCTGCAAGGCCGGCGACAGCCGCCGCAGCGCCCACAACGCAGAGCAACTCGCTCAATACGCAGCCCCTGCAAGGTGGAGCTGCCACGTCCTCTACCGTTGCCACCGATGTCTACAACAAGGTGGGTGGCTCGGTAGTACAGATTCAAACCCGTGGTGAGTCCGGGCGCGGTCTCACGCCTTCGGGCGCCGGTTCAGGCGTGGTCATTGACGCCGACGGGCTTATTCTCACGAACTACCACGTCGTGGCTGGCTCCAGCAATATCACGGTTCGCTTCGACAACGGCCAGACGCGCACCGCTCGTGTGCTCGGCACCAGCCCGACGAACGACCTGGCTCTTCTGCGCGTGAACAACTTGCCGGACAACGTACCCGTTGCCCCACTCGGCGACTCGGACGCGGTCCAGGTAGGCGAGACAGCCATCGCCATGGGCAGCCCCTTCGGGCTGGAGGGCACTGTCACGCAGGGAATAGTCAGCGCCCTGGACCGCGACTACGGTCCGCAGCGGGACCTTATCCAGACGGACGCCGCCATCAACCCCGGCAACTCCGGCGGGCCGCTCTTCAATGCGCGCGGCGAGGTCATCGGAATAAATACTCTCAACGAGAGCCCGGTGCGCGGCTCCGTTGGTGTTGGCTTCGCGGTGCCTATAAACACCGCCAAGGAGCTGCTGCCACGTCTGGAGGCTGGTGAGACGGTCCAGCGCGCGTGGATGGGCATATCGGGCACGGACCTCGATGCGGAGACAGCGCGTGAGCAGAACATCCCCGTGCAGCAGGGCGTGGTGGTTGTGGATGTCCAGCCGGGTGGTCCAGCCGATGATGCCGGGCTTCATGGCGGGAACACCCAGGGTGAGGGCGGCGACGTAATCACCGCCGTGGACGGCAACCGCGTCACGAGCATGAGTGACCTCGCGGACCGACTAGCCGCCAAGAAGCCCGGCGACCGCGTGCGCCTGACGATTAATCGCAACGGCCAGGAGCGCCAGGTTACCGTCACCCTCGAAGCCTTCCCCGAGAGCCTGCAGCTGCCCTAACCGGGGATACTAACCGCGGAGAGCACGGAGAACGCAGAGAGATCGTAGGGGCAGGTCCCCGTGCTTGCCCTTCCGCGCCTGACATATCTCAAGGGGCGGACACGCAGATCCGCCCCCACACTCCAAAATCTCCGTGTTGAACGATCTAACAGGAGTCGTCCCAATGACAATGATTCCCATCCAGCGCCCGGCCTCCCCGCAGACGGAGGCCGCCGACACCTCCGCCGCGCTCAGCCGCATGGAGCACGTTCTCTTGGAGACGAAGCGGCTCATCGTGGGCCAGGACGTTCTGCTGGAGCGTCTGCTTGTGGCGCTGCTCTCGCGGGGCCATGTCCTGCTCGAAGGAGTGCCCGGCCTCGCCAAGACTGCCACGATCAAGGCGCTCGCGCAGGTTGTCGGCGGCACCTTCGGACGGGTGCAGTTCACTCCAGACCTTGTGCCCGCCGACCTCACCGGCACCCGCATTTACAACGGCAGGACCGGGGAGTTCAGCACGGAGCTCGGACCCATCTTCGCGAACCTCGTGCTCGCGGACGAGATCAACCGGGCGCCAGCGAAGGTGCAGGCCGCGCTGCTGGAGGTGATGCAGGAGCGACAGGTCACCATCGGCAAGCAAACGTACGCCGTGCCCGACCCGTTCCTCGTGCTCGCCACGCAGAACCCCATCGAGTCCGACGGCACGTACCCCCTGCCCGAGGCTCAGCTCGACCGCTTCATGTTCAAGGTGCGAGTGGACTACCCCAGTTACGACGACGAGCTCGTCGTGGTGGACCGAGTTACAGGTCCCCCTATCAAGCTGCGTACCCTCACAAGCCCGCAGGAGCTGCTGGAGATGCAGAGCGCGGTTGACGGCGTGTACGTTGACCCCCGCGTGACGGCGTACGCGGCGAGGATCGTCAGCGCCACGCGGACGCCCGGAGAGCACGGGCTGGGCCATCTGTCCGGGGCTGTTACGTTCGGTGGAAGCCCCCGTGCCTCTATCCGTCTTATCCTCGGCGCGCGGGCGCTCGCCTTCATCCGAGGGCGGGGGTACGCCCTGCCGCGTGATGTCGCGGACCTTGCGCCCGACGTGCTGCGCCACAGGCTCGTGCTCTCATACGAGGGCCTGGCTACCGGCATCACACCGGATACGGTAATCGCGGCGCTGCTGGAGAAGTTTCCACCGCCTCGCATTGACCTGGGTGACCGAGATGCTGTGGCGTAACCCTTTCGGCAGGCGGGCCGCAGAGCCCGAACCAATGAACAAGCCCCAGGAGGCGCCCGACGCCCTGCTTCGGAGGCACTCCTGGACGGTTCTTCGTCCGCTGGCTGTGAGCCTCGGCGGGGATGAGCGCTCCCTCGTGCGCGGGCCGGGCATGGAGATCAGCGAGGTGCGTGAGTACCAGCCGGGCGACGATGTGCGCCACATTGACTGGAACATCACTGCCCGCTCTGACCGTGTGTACGTCCGCGAGTCCGATACCGAGCGCGCGCTCGACGTGTGGCTCCTGCTCGACCTGAGCGGCTCTGTTGACTGGGGTACCGCCGATTGCACGAAGCGGAGCGGTGCGCGAGAGTTTGCCGCCGTCGCAGGGCGCTTACTTGGTGGCCACGGCAACCGGCTAGGGATGCTCATGTTCGCGGAGCGGCCTCTCGGGATCGTACCGCCCGGAGCAGGACACGCTCACCTGCTGCGGGCGCTGGGCAGCATCGGTGACGTACCAAGGCAGGAGGCGCGCGCCGTGACCGACCTCGCGGGCGCGCTCCGGCACGCGGGAAGCGTGATCCGCAGGCGCGCGCTCGTGCTCGTGGTTTCCGACTTCCTCGCGCCAAACGGCTGGCAGAAGGAACTCTCCAAGCTCGCGGCGCGCCACGAGGTAGTGGCCGTGCGACTGCACGATCCCCGCGAAGCCGAGCTGCCGGACGTGGGGTTCATCACGCTCGAGGACCCCGAGACAGGCTGCCAACTCACCGTGGATACCGGCGACCGTCGCCTGCGGGAGAGGTTTCAGCAGGCGGCGCAAGAACAGGCCAGCCGCGTTGCTAACGATCTAACTGCATGCGGGGTTGACGGCCTTGTCCTTGGCACGGACACCCCACTGCTCCCTGAGCTCGCCCGCTTCCTGCACCTGCGCCGTGCCCGCAAGCAACGTCGCGGCGCGGCGTTGGCAAGCTGATCCCTTGACCAGGGGTTATGCACTACAGGGAGCACAGAGATGTCACAGAGATTCATGAAGGTAGAGGATAGAGGATATCCGCGACCAGCGTGGCCGTCCGTGACAGGGCGGAGGATGGGAGGACAGGGATTGCCCATCTCTCCTGCGCTGTTGTTCATCCCTCTATATCCTCTGAAGCTCCTCTGTGTGCTCTGTGTCCTCTGCGGTGAATCCACTGGTTGTCCCGTAAGGAGGAGATAGATGACGTTTCAGTGGCCACTCTTGCTTTTGAGCCTCGGGCTCTTGCCCGTGCTGGCCGCGCTTTACGTACTGGCGCAGAGGCGGAGACGGCGATATGCGGTGCGCTTCACCAACCTCGCGCTGCTAGCGGAGGTCGTGCCGAAGGGGCCGGGCAGGCGGCGGCATATCCCCCCGCTGCTGTTCGGGCTTGGCCTTGCCGCGCTGCTCGTGAGCCTCGCCCGTCCGACTGCGGTCATCGCAGTCCCACGTGACCAGACAGCGGTTGTGATGGTGATGGACGTGTCCGGCTCGATGCAGGCGGACGACCTGGCCCCGAACCGCATGGAGGCTGCAAAGAGCGCGGCGCGTTCCTTCGTGGAAGCGCTGCCGCGAGGGGCTCAGTTGGGGCTGGTGAGCTTCAACAATACCGCTCGCGTCAACATGCCGCTGACGCACGAGCGCGAGGAGGTGACCGAGGCGATAGACAGGCTCTGGGCGAACGGCGGCACCGCCATCGGAGATGGACTGAACCTCGCGCTTGATGAGATCGCTCAGCGCCCGCAGAACTCCGAAGGCGAGGCTGCGCCCGCGCTCGTGGTGCTCCTCTCCGACGGAGCGTCCACCGCCGGCGCGCCACCTGAGCAGGCTGCCGCCCGCGCGGTCGAGCAGCAGGTGCCGGTGTACACCGTCGGCATAGGTGACCGCAACGCTGCGCCCGTCATCGGCCCCCAGCAGCAGGCGGTGCCGCTGGATGAGGCCACGCTGCAGCAGGTCGCGGAGCAGACCGGCGGGACGTACTACTACGCCGCTGACGCGAGCGAGCTGCAGCAGATTTACGAGGAGCTCGGCTCCCAGGTGAGATGGGTCGAGGAGCGCACCGAGGTTACCGCGCTCGTGAGTGGCCTCGGCAGCATCCTTCTCCTCGCCGCAGGACTTCTCGGACTCCGCTGGTTCGGGCACCTGCCGTAAGGAGCGACCGTAGCTGCGACGGTGACGCGGACGCGATGAATCACGCGCCCGCATACCGCCGCAGCTACTTCCGTCACACGAGGGCGGTCTGGCGCGTTATTACGTATACAAAAGTAAACAACGGACCGCGTCAGGGGCGGCTAATGGAACCGCCAGGGCCTGTGTGGCGTTAACTAAGTAGAAGACATAATGGAGGCCCAGAATGGCACTCAGAGTTGATGACATCAAGGAACCGCTGGAGAGCACCGAGGACTCGGTCTCGTTCTACCTGCGGGACATAGGCTCTATACCGCTGCTTACCGCTTCCGAAGAGGTGGAGCTGGCAAAGAAGATAGAGCGCGGAGTGGAGGCGACCAGGCGGCTCGCGGACGACTCTCTCGGGCCGGAGGAGCTGGCCGTAGCGAGACTCGACGCCAGGGAGGGTGACGCAGCTCGGCGCAAGCTCGTTGAGAGCAATCTGCGGCTTGTCGTCTCTGTCGCGCGGCGCTACGGCGACCGGGGCCTGCCGCTCGCGGACCTTATAGCCGAGGGCAACTTCGGGCTCATGCGCGCCGCCGAGAAGTTCGACTACCACAGGGGCTACCGCTTCAGCACCTACGCCACCTGGTGGATACGCCAGGCCGTAGCCAGAGGGGCGGCGAACCAGTCGCGCGTCGTGCGCCTGCCGATACACGTCAGCGAGCAGATGGCCCTTGTGTCCCGCTCATCGCACAAGCTCCTGCAGCAGTTGGGCCGGCAGCCCACGAAGGAAGAGTTGGCGACGGAGACTCGCATGAGTCCCGAGCAGGTAGCGGACGTAGTGCGCGCCTCGCAACACCCTATATCGCTCGACCAGCCGTACGGCAGGGAGAACAGCGACGGCACGGTCGGTGAGCTAGTCGAGGATTCTTCCGCGCCCGGCCCTGTAGACCAGGCGTTGCGGCAGGCGCTGCGCACGGAGGTGCGGCAGCTGCTGAGTGAGCTGACCGAGCGCGAGCACCGCGTGCTCAGCCTGCGCTTCGGTCTCGAGGACGACAGGCCGCGCACGCTCGAAGAGGTCGGCAGGATAATGGGAGTCACCCGCGAGCGTGTCCGCCAGATCGAGCACGAGGCAATCTCCCGCCTGCGCGAGGGAGACCGCACCGAGGCCCTGCGCGAGTTCCTGAGCTAGAAACGCTCGATACACTGATACGCGGCTGCAGGGGCATGGCGCGTTATGCCCCTGCAGTTTCGTTCCCTACTCTGCCCGAACGCTCTGTGCCTCCTGCACAGCCCACTCCCACGAAGGTGTTACAGGGTTCCAGCAAGAATGACACTGCTGTGAAAATGGGTTTTCATCCCCCGGTCCCACATTCCGCAGTTAAAAATGAGCAGTTTCACCTATTGTTTTGACGCTCAGGGGCAACGTGGCTTAGCTCTTTGTCGCACTTGCGAAAGAGATGAAGGGCAGTTGCGGGACTGTGGAAACCGCAAAGCCTTTCAGCCTCGTTGCTTACTTCCCTGTGCTCGCGCTACTGCTACTTTGACTTGACACGTGTTGCTTATACGCAACGAAGACCAAGGTATTATCGAAACTTGCCAATTCTACTGCGGAATGTGGGCCCGGTGGTCGCCACGTGGGGCGATGAAAACTAACCTGGAATACCGGTTTGGTTTCCATGGGCGGGGATGAGCCGCACGCTCCAGATGGCCGCTGGCGAATGCATCGGTGCTGTATCAGGTAGCTGTACCGGTTGCTGCTAGAGGCGTGAAAGGTGATTGCCGAGTCTGAGCGCGGGTGGTATGCATCAGCCACGCAACTGCGCGCACCAGGTTGATTGCCGCAGCGATGATGATGTGCTGCAGGCGCGGCTTGGCTAGCCCTATGTACCGGCACCTGCGCAGTTCGAATGCCCGCACCCCCTGCGCGTGCCGCGTACAGCTCCCAGAACTCCTCCGTCTGTTGCCTCGCCCTTGCTGCCTGTAATGCCTCGTGCTGCTGCTTGGGGCGCAGCGTATGGCGCGCCCAGAGTCCTTGGAGCTCGTGCAGTCTGAGCGGAGCGCGCAGCAGACGCACGTGGATGACATCCTTGCCGTGCTGGTCGTGTGTCGGGTTCCAGCCGACACTCTTCTCTCCCCCAGGACAGGTGGCAGTCTTCTGCTTCCCAGTCGACCGAGAAGCTGCCTGCATCGAATCCCTTACCTTCACGTGCCTGCGAACTGGTGTCGGCAGGCGCTGGGCCTACCAGGTCCACCCCGTACCCGGTGCGGCTCTCGGCTAGGCGCGCGGAGTCGACGTAGCCGTTGTCCACCAGATGCTCGCTCGGCAATAGATCCTCAGCTTTCAGCCCCACGTGGATCATACTCACAATCTGTTCATCAGTTACCGTAGAAGCCGTCGTCTCCACGTGTTCGATCAGATGTAGGCGGTCCGGCTCACACGTCTCGGTCACATGCACCTTGTAGCCGGTCCAGGAGGTGTCGCGCTTCTTGCTCAGGCGCGCCTCCAAGTCGTGCGGCGATACGATGAGCAACTCGCCAGACGGCTGGTCCTTGGGATCTCGCCAGCGCACCCCGCCCTCCTCGTCCGTGGCGTGCTACTATTGCACCCACACGTGCCTGAGCGCCTCTATCTCCGGTGGCGCCCTGGAGGTGTGCCGATTGTCCCCGCCAATGCCTCGCGTTCCGCCTTGCCCTTCCGCATCCGGTACTCCTCCACATGCCTACCGTAGTGCTCGAACCACTCGGGCGTGATCTGTGCCCGCAGCCATTGGGGATCAGCCACAGCCAGTTTATCGAGCGCGTGCCTGAGGGTTTCCGCCACGAGTGTGAGCCGGTGCGTGCTCTACCCCCTGCCTTGAGCAGGCCAAGCCCGCGGAAGCGTGCAAGCATTCCCTCCAGCAGCCGCAACTGCGCACCGCCCGCCGACAGGCGAGTCCGGAACTCCGACAGCACCGATGCGTCGAAGCCGGAGTCTGTGAGTGCGAGCCCGAGCGCGTACTTCCAGTCTATGCGCCCGCGCACCACTTCCGCCGCCTGAACATCTGAGAGCCCCTCCGCGAACTGCATCACCGTCACAAGCGCCAACCACCACGGCGACTCTCAGGGCTGCCCACGCTTCGTAAACAGGTCCGCGAAAGCCTCATCTTTGTAGAAGACGCCGAGTTCATCGCGCATCCTCATATACACGTTGCCGCGGGGGAAGCAGGCGCAAGCTACTCGGGCAGTGTCCTCGGGGATAGTACCAAGCTCCTGGCTCTGTAGTGACATGGCAATTCCTCCTGTTGCTCTCCTTAGCCACCGGGTTGCTATTGTCCCACACCCAATTCGTCAGCAGTGTCATTCTTGCTGGAACCCAGTGCCACCCTCCGTTTGACTTGACCAGCCCTTACTGCTAACATTAGGCCGTCCTAACATGGGGCGTTTGGAATGCCTAAATGCGTGGTAAGCTGGGAATGAGGGGGTGAAACACCTTCCTCGCCGGTTCCGGAGCCGGCGTCTTCCAGGCGCGCATGCGGTGCCACTCTGCCCCTGTGCGTGGTCCGAGGGCATCTGTAGAACAACCAGGAGTTAGAAGGAAAGCGACAACTGCTGATGAACCACAACCTTATCCGCATCATGTGCTTTGTCATAGCGACGCTAGTGCTCGCCGCGTGCGGTACAGCCGCTCCGGTGGGCACAGGAGCCCAGGGGGAGACGGGCGCGGTGCCCACGCCGACCAGTAGTCAGCCTGCGGCCGAGGCTGATCCCGAGGCAGACCCCGAACCCCAGGAGACCGAGACCGGCGCCAACGCCGCGGCCGGGGAGAACGCCGGGCTGGTAGTGTACTCGGCCCGCAAGGAAGAGCTTATGAAGCCACTTGTCGAGGCGTTCGAGAAGGAAACCGGCATTGACGTGACGCTCAGGACGGGTAAGCCCGGCGAGCTGCAACTTCAGATACAGCAGGAGAAGGGCAATCCAGGGGGTGATGTCTTCTTCACTACAGACGCGGGTGGCGCCGAGACGCTGCGGCAACAGGGGCTGCTGGAGCCGTACAAGTCGCCAAACGCCGGGAACGTCCCTGCCGAGTTCAAGGCAGCGGATGGCTCCTGGACGGGCGTGATTGGCAGGTCCCGCAACATCATGTACAACACGGAACTCGTACAGGCGGCGGACGTTCCGAAGTCCATCTTCGAGCTGACCCAGCCCAAATACAAGGACAAGGTCGCGATGGCCTCCATCGAGGAGGGCGGCGTGCGGCTGTGGCTAGCGTGGCTCATGCTCGAGAAGGGCGAGGAGTTTGTCCAGAAGTACGTGAGCGACCTCAAGGCGAACGGCGTGAAGGTCCTTCCCGACCACACCGCGGTTGCTGAGGCCGTCGCGAAGGCCGAGATCCCGTACGGGATCGTGAACCACTACTACTACGTGGGCGAGAAGCGTGAGAACGAGCCTGTGGGGCTCGTGTACCCCGATCAGGGAGCGAACGACCCCGGTACGCTCGTGATCCCGCTCGCCGTGGGCATTCTCAAGGGTGCGGAGCACGAGGAGGCGGCGAAGAAGTTCGTGGACTTCGCGCTCAGCTCGAAGGGTCAGCAGCCACTGACGGAGCAGGAGAACGAGTTCCCGCTCGTCGCCGGGCAGGGCCTGGGCGCGGCGAAGGTCGAGGGGGTCAAGACCATTGACCAGATCAAGCGCCCGAAGGTGGACTTCACGGAGCTCGCCGAGGCGGAGGAGCGCGTGGTCGAGATGTTCACCGAAGAGCTGACGGCGGGAGAGTAAACGAAACATGAAGAGCGCGGCGCGCGTGAGACCGGCCTTCGTAGCAGTACGACGGTGGCGCGCGCCGCGACTCTCCCTTCTCGGGCGCGCGGGCACACTCCTGCTCTCGGCGCCCGTTATCTTGCCGCTGCTTTACCTTGTGTGGCTCGCTCTGCAGGCGAGCCTTCCCAGCTTGTGGGAGGGGCTTATGCGAGCGCACGCGGGGCGGCTCATCCTGCGCGTGGCGCTGATGGCGTCCGGTGCAACACTGCTTGCGACGCTCATAGGCGCCCCTTGGGCGTGGCTCGCCGCGCGGACGGATGTTCCAGGGGGGCGCTTTTTCGGATGGCTGGGGCCGCTGCCGCTCGCGATTCCTCCGTACGTCGGCGCACTGGTCTACATAATCTTGCTGGGCAAGGGCGGCCTCCTGCATGAAACGGTCGCGGATCTGCTTGGTAGGGGAAAGTTCCAGCTCGATTACCCGAACTTTATCTACGGTCCTGCAGGCGCAGCCTTTGTGCTCGGGCTGTTCGGCTCGCCGTACGTTTTCCTGAATGTCCACGGCGCGCTGCAACGCATGGACCCTGCGCTGGAGGATGCCGCGAGGAGCCTGGGTCAGTCGCCTCCAGGGGTGTTTCGGCGGGTGACGCTGCCGCTGCTGCGTCCCGCGCTGTTGGCCGGTGCGCTGCTCGTGTTCGTGTATGCGTGGGTGGACTTCGGGGTGGTCTCGCTGATGCGAGCCCGAACGTTCACCACGGTCGTGCGCACGTACCTGCTCGCGGGCTTCAGCCTCCCGGCGGCGGCTGGCCTATCGCTCCTGCTCGTAGCCATAGTGTGGTGCGTGCTGCTCGTGCAGCACCGGGCGCTCGGTGGGGCGCGCTACACCCAGGCAGGCACTGGCCGCACCCACACCCCACGGCGCACCCCCCTCGGCTGGTGGCGGTGGGCGGCGTTCGCGTATCTGCTGCTCGCAGTAACGCTGACCCTGGGCCTGCCGCTCGGGGTGCTGGTGCTGCAGGTGAGTAAGCTGTCGCTCCCGGAACTGGGTACGTTCCTTCTGGAACAGCGGGAGTACGTGTGGAACAGCTTACAGGTGGCGCTGGTGGGATCGCTTGCTGCGCTGGCGCTCGCGGGGCTCGTCGGGTGGCAGGGCTGGCGCAGGCGTGACACCGCGGGCGCGGTCGCGGGCGCCGTGCTGCAGGCAGGCTACGCTGTGCCGGGCACAGTCCTCGGACTAAGCCTTGTGGGACTCTCGCTCGCACTCGTCCCACAACTGTACCGCACGCCGGTGGCGCTGCTCGGCTTCGCATACGTCGTGCTGTTTGCAGCTCCCACGCTGCAGGGTGTCCGCGCCGCGCTCGCTCAGGTGCCGCCCTCGATGGAGGAGGCCGTCCGGGCGCTTGGCCGGGGACCCATCACGGCTGCTGTGCGCGTGGTCGGTCCCCTCGCGTGGCCGGGCATCGCGGCGTCGTGGCTGCTCACGTTCATCCTGTGCATGCGTGAGCTCTCCGCGACGATCATCCTGCGCCCCGCGGGCTTCGACACCCTACCCGTGCGGATTTGGACTCATACCATGGACGTCGGCGCGGACCCACGCGCTTCCGTCGTAGCGCTGCTGCTGGTGGTGTTCGTCGGCATTCCCTGGCTCGTGCTGCTGTCAACGCGTGGTCCGGGGGTACGGCAGGGCGGGACGAATACGGTACTATAAGGAGGGATACAGATGGCCGCCGTAGACGTACAGGTTCTGAGTAGGGAGCTACCGGTGATGGAAGCCTTCGAGCGCCCGGTAGATTTGCCTACCCCGGAGCCCAAGCCGGTGCTACAGCTCGCGGGCGTATCCAAGCGGTTCGGCGCCATCTCGCGCCCCGCCGTGGACAACCTCACGCTCTCTCTCCTTCCGGGTGAGTTGCTCGCCATCCTCGGCCCATCCGGCTGCGGCAAGACGACGACGTTGCGCTTGCTCGCAGGCTTCGAGGCACCCAATTCGGGTGAAATCTGGGTGGGAGGTCAGCGCGTCGCGGGTCGGGGCGTGTGGTCCCCGCCGGAGCGCCGCAATGTAGGCATGGTGTTTCAGGATTACGCGCTCTTTCCACACCTCACCGCCGCGCAGAACATCACGTTCGGGTTGCGCGGCCTGTCGGGACGGGAGAAGCGAGCCCGTGTCGAGGAGCTTCTTGAGGTAATCGGCCTGCCAGGGCTGGGCGGCCGCTACCCACACCAGCTCTCTGGCGGGCAGCAGCAGCGCGTAGCGCTCGCCCGCGCTCTCGCGCCGCGTCCCGCCGCCGTTCTACTCGACGAGCCGTTCAACAGCCTGGACGCCTCCGGCCGGGTCCACGTCCGGCAGGAGGTGCGCGACATCCTTCGCCGGGAGGGTGCGGCAGCTATCCTCGTTACGCATGACCAGGCGGAGGCATTCGCGATGGCGGACCGCGTCGCCGTGCTCAACGCCGGACGCCTCGAGCAGGTTGCGACCCCGACCGAGCTCTACCACGCACCGAGCACGCGCTTTGTCGCGCAGTTCCTGGGTTTCGCGGACTTCCTTCCCGCGCGGATCACGGACGAGCGACTGGCCACGGATGTGGGCGAGTTGCCAAACCCCGGCCTTCCTATCCGCCAGCATGCCGACATCCTGTTGCGCCCGGAGGACATCGCGCTCGTAGCGGACCCCTCGGGCTGTGCGGAAGTGGTCGGGCGCGAGTTTAGGGGAGCTGCGCTGACGTACACGCTGCGGCTGCCGCATGGCCGGCTGATGCGTAGCGAGCGGCCCTCGACCGATCTCTTTCCTCTGGGCGCCCGTGTTCGCCCGGAGCTGCGGCCCAGCCATCTGGTATTGTTCGAGGGCGAACGCAATGTAGCCGTCTCCTGCCTCGTCCACGAATGCGCCTGCCAGCCGCGACACTGAACTGTGTTCCACACGGTGGAGACTGCCTGGGGTGGTGATCTACGGCCCGGGGAGGATGACAGGCTATGGCCGTTTCGGCATCTTAAGTCCCCTCGACTTTTGTTTGGGTTGAGTATGCATACGCTTTGGACAGGAGTGACAGATGTTTCAGGCCAGGAATCGCGACGGGCAACCGGGGAATGGTGTGGATGATCGGGAGGGCATCATCGGTCCCAACGACCACCTTGAGGGCACGTACAGGTCCAGCCGCGGGCTGCGAGTGCAGGGACGGGTGGAGGGCTCTATCGAGTCAGGCGGGCACGTAATTATCGAAGATGGGGCGAACGTTACCGCGAGCATAGCTGCGGCGGATGTGACGGTATCGGGTCGCTACAGCGGCAGCGTCCAGTGCCGCAACCGCTTCGAGGTAACTCCGAGTGGCAGTGTTACGGGTCAGATAGACACGAACCTGCTGGTGGTGAGGGAGGGTGGGCACTTCGACGGCGAGCTCACGATGAAGAACAGGCAGCCATCACGATCCGGTGGTGACGGGGCGCGTGCGGCGGAGCTATGAGTTTTGCCCGGCCCTTGCGGTATTGGTCCAGTCCTTTCACATAATCTGGGGATAGCCACGACTGAGGCTCAGGCTATATGCGGGACCCGGGGCGATGGGTCTGGTTCGACATTGGGAGAGGCTGCCAACTGGCACAAACCCTGCGGTCGGGGGCCCCCGCTTCCGTGTTCATGAGAAAAGTTATCGAAGATGCTATACGGGAGGGTGAGCGCCTTGCTCCCTGTTCGTGTCCGCTTCCACGCACAGCTCAACGACTTCCTGCCGGAGGTGAGAAGAAATGCACCCATCGAGCTTCCACTCAAGCGCCGCGCCTCAGTCAAGGATGTGATAGAGGCGCAAGGCGTCCCCCACCCTGAGGTAGGCCTCATCCTCGTGAACGGCAAGTCTGTGGACTTCTCCTACATCGTGCGAGATGGTGACCAGATCGGTGTCTATCCTTCGTTCACCACCGTCCACATGGACGATATTGCACCTCAGGACACGCCCGAGCCACGCTTCGTGCTCGACTCCCACCTCGGCAGGCTGGCCGGCCACCTGCGAATGCTCGGCTTCGATACACTCTACCGCAACGATTACGATGACCGCACCCTCGCACGTGTCTCCGCAGACGAAGGGCGAATACTCCTAACGCGAGACCGCGGGCTGCTCAAGCGGAGCATCGTCACCCAGGGCTACTACGTACGGGAGACCGATCACGAGCGGCAGGTGGTTGAGGTTGTGGCTCGTTTCGACATGCGGGGGCAGATCCGGCCCTTCCTGCGTTGCCTGCGGTGCAACGGTCTGCTGGTCCCCGCATCCAAGGAGGATATTCTCGACCGTCTGGAGCCGCTGACACGGGAGTACTTCCACGAGTTTCGCATCTGCAGTGGATGCGGCCGGATCTACTGCAAGGGCTCTCACCACAAGCGGATGGAGGTACTCATCGGGCGCTTATTTCAAGGAAGAGATTGGGGTTGAACCTTGTGGGACGGTCGAATCGCCAGCTTTGGATTCAGTCATGCTCGATTGGCAACCTGGGCAGTGCAGCAGCAAGGATACACGCCCGCTAACAGGCTCCGAAGAAGTAGACATCAATGACCAATGACGAAGTTGTGCCATGCTTGCGGCAGGGCGGGCGTCGGGTAGCTGGGCCAGTTGGCGACTCGACATGATCGGTCATGATGGGGGCAGGCATCTGCAGGCCATTTCGCGCCTTCCCCAGATTCTACGCTAGAATCGCCCCGACGAGCTCATCCGCTCGGTCACACTCCTGTAGCGGAGGTTATGGCCTCTCTCCTCCCCGTTGGGATTCGCCGTCGTCGGGTAGGCCCATGGTTGTCTGGTCACGTACGTCCAGAAGGCGGCGGTGGCCGCCGCACACGCCCAGTGTCGCCAGATCCTCCCTCCACTAAGCATTGCCCCTTATTCTTCATCCTCCGAGAGCGTCTTACCAGCAGGCACTATGGCCGCTTCTGGTTGATTATGATGCTGGTGGTCCCGCCAGTTGTATGGATGCTCCCGAGGCGCATAAATGGTCGCACGCTGAGCTTGCCCACGGTGCGCTGCAGCCAGCTCCAACTCTCGGCAGGCAGCATCGCCCCAACCTCGATAGGATTGTCTACGGCTTGTACTGCTCGCCCGGCGTCGAGTCGTACCGTCGAGTGGGGATACAGCAGTTTCGTAAGGTCATCCACGACTCCATCCGGTGGAACCTCCCTGCTGATGGCGAAGCCGATCTGTCCCAGTACGGGTAGGAGGATCATTGGACCAGGAACGTACGCTAATGATCCGATGCCGGGCGTACAGCAGGCAAGTGGAGGGCCTGCCATGTGCTGACCAGAAGTCCCCCTCTCCACGGCGTGGCGACGGCGGGCGCCAGTTCACGCGCCCGCCATCTTGAGGCCGATGCACTCACCAGGGTGGGGGGCACGACGATCAATCGATCGCTGCCTCTCACCCTCCCGGCTAGACCGCTATCGGATGCGCGCCCGAGCAAGCCGCAGGGCAAGCCCGAGGGCCAGAGCAAGGCCTCCGAGTACGAGCATCGGGTAGGTGCCACTGCTTCCGGCGGATCCACCGGCACCGGCGTCCGGCATAGCGCCCGGCTGATGCACTGCCCGGGCCGCTGCGACCCGCTCCCGCTCCGCGGGGCTCATGGTGCTGGTCCACGACGTGATCTCGCCGTCCTCCACGACCGCTTTGAGCGTGTGCTCCACAGGCGCGACACCCCACGCGGTGAAGTCCTTGTTGGTCACCATCACAGTTCCAGAGACCGAGTTGCCCTCCACCCGCCAGGTGCCGACGAGCTCGCGCCGGACGTTCTGCGCCTTGGTGAACTCGAGGAACCCTCTCGCCTGCTCCTTGCCGGTCCAGACGCCCGACTGCCCCGGCGGTGGCGGGACGATACGGATCGTCACATCCTCAGCCAGCAAAGGCATCGCGGCGTCGGGGTCGGTAGCCGCGTCGTTGAAGGACTCCATTACCGTTGCGGGATCGGATGCTTGGGCGAACACTACCGAAGTCGGCGCCGCTATGAGGGCCACTACGGTGACCGCAATTGTCACGAATAGTCTGTGCACAGTTATTCCTCCTGGTGATTCTCTTCGTCTGTCGCTGAGCTACTGGGTTTGCATCTGCCTACCCACTCTGGTCGTCCCTATCACCTCCCTCCGCATCAACTATGTCCGTCCGCCGCCCCATCTGATCGCACAGAAAAGCGAACAGCAGCTCGGGGGAGGCGAAGCCGCGCTGCTCCCCCGAGCGTGGGTCCTCCACCATCGCGCGCCAGACAGGCTGGCGGCTGTCGCTGACCTGCCACAGGCGGAGGAGGTACGAGATGTACCGGGATGTAGTACGCGTCACAGACAACTCCTCCCTTGGCTGTACTCACCAAAGAGATGGAGTACAATGCCTGCCGACACCATAGGGGAGCTGGCGTCACGAAAACGTCACGAGCTGGGGAGGAATCAGCACCTTCATGATCGTACCCGCTAACACAGAGCCAGCCAGCTCCAGCACCGAGACCATGCACCGCCTGTCGCTCGTCTGCCTTGGAGCATGCGGTGTGACCGTAAACGGAGCGCCGGTCACCGCCTTCCGGTCACAGAAGGTGCTCGCTCTGCTGGTCTACCTCGCGGTCGAAGCCGATCGACCGCATCGCAGGGAGCGACTGGCGGGGCTGCTGTGGCCTGATTCGGATGAGGAAGCGGCGCGGCACAGCCTGCGTCAGGCGCTTAGCAATCTGCGACAGTCACTGCACGATAAGGACGCCGTCCCCTCGCACCTGATCGTCACCCGCGATGCCGTCTGGTTCAACCGTCCCAGTGATCACACTCTGGATCTAGCCGAGTTCGCCGGGCTGCTGGACACCTGCGAGCGCCACCGTCACCGTGGCATCCCGAGCTGCAAGCCGTGCATTCAGCGGCTAGAGCGAGCGGAAGCCCTCTACAGGGGAGACTTCCTGGAGCAGTTCTTCGTGAGCGACAGTGCCGAGTTCGAGGAATGGGCAACGATCAAGCGAGAGCAGCTGCAACGGCGAGCGCTGGAAGCTCTGGGGCAGCTGGCAGCTTCCTACGAGCAGCGCGGCGCGTACGAGAAGGCTCGGGGTGCGCTCTGGCGGCAGGTGGAACTGGCGCCGTGGTACGAAGAGGCATACCGACATCTGATGCGCGTGTACTGCCTCCTGGGTCAGCCCACCGCCTCTATGGCCCAGTACGAAAGCTGTCGACAGGCGCTGGACGAAGCGTTAGAGGTCGAGCCTTCGGAGGAGACGACGGCGCTGTATGAGCGGATCCGCGTGGGCGAGTATCCTCCGCCTCCTGCTCCCCCAAGCCTTCGTGGCCTCCACAGCCTTCCTGCCCAGACCAATGAGCTGGTCGGTAGGGCAGCCGAGCTATCGACTCTCGGCGAGATGATCTCAGACCCCGGTT
Organism: Rubrobacter sp.; assembly: GCA_016781845.1. GTDB lineage: Bacteria > Chloroflexota > Chloroflexia > Thermobaculales > Thermobaculaceae > JADDPP01. Next base: position 8,430 of record JADDPP010000335.1, on the reverse strand, counting down.
GTCGCCTGATTACCCTGACCGGTCCCGGTGGGATTGGCAAGACTCGACTCGGACTTCAGGCGGCGCTGGAGCAATTCCAGTCCTTTTCCGACGGGGCCGTCTTCGTCCCGCTCGCCCCTCTCGCCGAGCCCGACCGTGTTGGACCCGCGATCGCGCAGGTCCTCGGGATCCCGGAGGGAGGCGGCCAGCCGGTGCTCGATCGGCTGAAAGCGTACCTGGCCGGCAAACAGATGCTATTGCTACTGGACAACTTCGAGCACATCATCGCGGCCGCACCGGTCGTGTCGGAGCTGCTCGCGGCGGCACCGCGCCTGGAAGTCCTCGTGACCAGCCGCGAGGCATTGCATCTGTATGGAGAACACGAGTTTCCGGTACCGCCCCTTGCGACCGCTCCAAGTACGAGAAATGGGACGGTGAATGCACCGAAGGTACTCTCCGAGTACCCGGCTGTGGCGCTCTTCGTTCAGCGGGCATCGGCCGCGAAGCCGGATTTCCGGCTCACAGAGGAGAACGGCGCGGCAGTCTCCGAGATCTGTGCCCGGCTGGATGGGCTACCGCTCGCCATCGAACTGGCAGCGGCCCGCGTCAAGCTCTTCAGCCCGCAGGCGATGCTGGCTCGGCTCGATGCGCGCCTCGACTGGTTGACCTCCGGTCCTCGCGATCTTCCCGTCCGCCAGCGGACCCTCCGGGCCACCATCGACTGGAGTTACAGTTTGCTCGATCTGGGAGAGAAGCTGTTGTTCAGCCGCCTGGCGGTCTTCACCGGAGGGTGGACGCTGGACGAGGTGGCAGCGGTATGCCCGGATGAAGCCGCTCCCCTCCACATCCTGGACGGCATGTCGTCGCTCCTCGATAAGGCTCTGCTCCGGCGGATGGAAGACGGAGATGGTGAGCCACGCTTCACTATGCTGGAGACGATTCGTGAGTATGCCGTGGAGCGACTCGCGGAGAGCGCCGACTGGGACGCTATTTGCAGGCGGCACGCGAAGTTCTTCCTCCGTCTCGTGGAGCAGGTCGAGCCTTATCTCCGGGGCGAGGATCAGCAAGTCTGGCTGAAACGTCTAGAGGAGGAGCACGGCAACGTGCGGGGCGCTCTCCGCTGGGCGCTTGATCACGATGTCGCGGATGTAGGCTTGAGGTTAGTCGGGAGCCTGCGCTGGTTCTGGACCTTCCGTAGCCACGTGAACGAGGGATGGAACTGGGCCATGGCGATGCTGCAGAGGTGTGAAGACAGCCGACCTACCGCGGCTCGAGCGAAGGCGCTGTGGTCGGCGGGTGTGATGGCTTGGCTTCGGCAGGATCCGTTGGCACAACCCCTCCTGGAAGAGAGCGTGGCGACGTGGCGGGTAGTGGGCGAGGAGCGCGGCCTCGGCTATGCCCTCCAGCACCTCGGCCTGATGGTGTCATCGCAAGGGGATCATTTCTCGGCGCGCTTGCTCGAGGAGGAGAGTCTGGCGCTGTTTCAGGCTGCGGGCGACGAGCAGGGGTCCGCCCTGGCGACTCTCTGTCTGGCGCATGTCACGATGTCCCTGCACGATGATGAAACCGCCTATGCGTTACTCGAGGAATGTATCAGCCTCGCACGCAGAGTTGGCGATAGGTGGACTCTGGCGCTGGCCCTCGGCAATCTGGGCAGGCTGGTGAAAGCTGGGGGGGACTATGCTGAGGGATGCTCTCTGCTGGCGCAGTGCGTGGACTTGTGGTGGGAGATGGGGACGAAGCACGAGATCGCTCGGGTGCTCAATGAGCTCGGCGTATGGGCCCATGAGCAGGGCGACTTCCGACGGGCGGCGGTCATGTTCGGGGTGGTCGACGCCGTGTCGGAAGACATCGGAGCCGAGCACGAGCGGGTGTATCACGCTCCCTACATCGAAAGGCTGCGCTCCGCTCTGGGGGACGATCAGTTCGACATGCTGTGGTGGGAGGGCCGAGCGACACCGCTCGATCGGGTCCTCGCATCGCTCCACTTGTCGTAAATCCGAACTCCCAGTCGCTCGACTGAGTCGACCTGATCGCTAGCGGTACCTCCGCAAATCAGGCAGATACTTCGCCGCGTCCGGGTCCCCCAGCTCTTCCAGCAGGCTGTCAAAATCGAGCGGCTTGTTCATCGACCGCATAGTCTCGGGGCTGGGGTCGCGCATCAGGCCCCAGTAGCTCGGGTCCCGGTCCCACGCCAGCTCGATCCCGTTCCCGTCCGGGTCGTGCAGATAGATGGCCTCGTGGGTGGTGTGGTCGCTGGCCCCGTCTATCCCCCAGCCACGATCGAGCAGTCGCTTGAGGGCCACGGCCAGGTCGCGGCGGGTCGGGTAGTTGATCGCGAAGTGGTAGAGGCCGGTGGTGCCAGGGGGCGGCTGCGACCCTCCCTTGCTCTCCCACGTGTTCAGGCCGATATGGTGATGATAGCCGCCAGCGGAGAGGAAGGCTGCGGTCCCCATATTGAAGAGCAGGTCGAAGCCCATCACCTCGTGATAGAACCGGACGGCGCGGTCGAGGTCGGCGACCTTGAGATGTACGTGGCCGATGCGCGTGTCCGCGGGGATGGATGAGCCAGGCAACTGTCCCCCAGATGTGGGCGTGTCTGTCATATGAGCGACTCCTTGCTATGCCAAGAATGCGAATCCTACAGGAAGATGCGTGCCAGACAGGGTAGCGGAGTTCGTCCCCGCTACGCGTCCCGACTTGCGCTGGCCAGCACCTCCACGACCACGAGCAATTCGATCTCCATCCCGTGGGCGGCCTGGTTCCGGCTGTTCCCTCCCACCGCGGACTTGAAGGCGAGTGCGGCCTCCTCCCCCTCGAAGACGATGGTCGTATGATCCTTGCCACTGCTGCGGTCGTGTGTCCAGTAGCCCGCCACGAAGCCGGGGCTGCGGCTCACACCCGGGACGATCCGCTCCCGGAGGACTCGCAACTGCTCCTCCAGATGGTGCGAGGCACTCCGCCATACCCCTATCACTGCGTACATTCTCTGCCCTAATCCGGCCTGCGATGCCGCAGCCACTGGTGGCGCGACGCCGAGCTGCTGCGTCATCCCGAGGACATCGGCCTGGGCGTGGTTCTCGACGATCTTGCCGTCCACGATCCTCATCGTCCCGATCACCTCCCACTCGGCCTGCCGCCCCGTGGCGGGCATCCCCATGAACTCCCCCTGGTGCGTGCCCCGGTGCATCATCCGGTACGCCACCCAGTCGCCCTCCCCAATCAACTCGTGGACCGTCGCCTGGGAGTCCGGGAATGCCGAAAAGAGCTGCTCGAAGAACGCCTTGGAATCTGCGAGCGCCGGATGGGCGTCCAGAGTCTCCAGTCGGCGTTCCTCCATCGCCATAAGGTGCGCTCGGAACGTGGCCTTGTTCGCCTCGACTGACATGATCTACCTCCTTGCGTTGCTTGCCCCCGCCCGTCGCGGCGGGCCTGTCCATCAGATCTGGCAACCTCTCGCTACGGAATCGCTCTCCCCGAGATCTACATGGCGTGCAGCCTGAGCTTGATCCCGACCTTGAGGTCGTCGCCCACCATCAGGCCCAGGAAGTTCCACGTGAGGCCGAAGTCGCGGCGATCTAGAGTTGTAGTTGCCACGACCTCCGCGTGCTCCCCGTCTCGACTCACCAGCCTGGAATCGAGCGCCACCTCGCGCGTGAGGCCACGGATGGTGAGGTAGCCGTGGATCCGCAGCCGGTCCTGTCCCAGGTCCTCGCTGCGGGTACTCCGAAAGGTGATCGTGGGATACCTCTCGACATCGAGAAAGTCGGCTGTGCGCAGGTGTGCGTCGCGCTTCTCCGTTCCCGTCTCGATACTCGCCGCGTCTATCTCTACGTCCACGCCTGCGTCCGTCAGCGCCGTGCCACGCAGATCGACCGATCCCTTCACCCGGCTGAAGCGCCCGCGTACGGTGATGAAGCGGAACTTCTTGACGGAGAAGCTGACTGTCGTGTTCTCCGGATCGAGTTCCCATCGGGTCCTCGCGCCGATCGCCGGGGTGTGCAGTGCCATGCTATTCTCCTCTCACTTGGCCCGAGGGTCACTGCCGGTTACCGTCCTGGCTCCTAGTCTGCGGCATCCTGCCGTCCCTTCCCAGGAGCCGGACTCCCCTTACGCTGCACTTTGGGTAAACCTTTGCTGAGCAGAGACGGTGAAGGAACACCTGATGGCTGTATTTCCCCACGACGGTGCTGCCGTATAATGCGGCCTGCAGAACGGACTCGACGGGCCCGCATCTCGCTGGAAGGAAATGCTATGACACCACCGGCATCGGGTGCATTCGGAACGCTGCTGAAGACTCTGTGACTGGGGGCCGGCCTGACGCAGGAGGCCCTGGCCGAGCGAGCCGGGCTGAGCGCCAAGGCCGTCAGCGAGCTGGAGCGGCACCCGAGCCGCCCGCCCCGGCTTGCCACGGTGACGCTGCTGGCGGATGCGCTTGGGCTTGGGCCCGAGGAGCGGGCCCGCCTCTTGGCTGCGGCGCGGCCGGGGGTTGCGCCGGCAGCTCTGCACCACGGCGAGGTCGTCTCGCTATCCGTGCCACAACCGCTCACGCCACTGATCGGCCGCGACGAAGACGTGGCAGCGCTGGCCGATATGCTGCGGAGCCAGGAGGTACGCCTGCTCACGCTGACCGGACCGGGAGGCGTCGGGAAGACCCGTCTGGCTCTCCATGTCGCACAGCAGGTCTCCGGAGACTTCGCAGACGGCGCCGCCTTCGTCGACCTTGCGCCGCTACGCGACCACAACCTTGTATGGAGCGAGGTCGCGCAGCGGCTGGGTATAAGGGGGACCAGCGGAGCCTCGCCCCTGGACCAGTTAACGGACTACCTGCGGGCGAAGCACCTATTGCTCCTGCTGGACAACTTCGAGCAGATCCTCCCGGCGGGGGAGATGGTGCTGAATCTGCTTATGACATGCCCCCGTCTCGTAGTGCTGGTAACAAGCCGGGTCCCGCTCCGCCTCCGCGGCGAGCGTGTATACCCACTGCAGCCATTGGCCCTACCCCAAGAATCCGACACATCCCAGATGCCGACTCGCTCGGCTGCGGTGGAGCTGTTCATCCAGCGAGCGCGCGCAGCGGGGGCAGAACTGCCGCCGGGCGAGGGTACCGACCGGGCGGTCGCCCAGATCTGTCGCCAGCTCGACGGGCTCCCGCTGGCGATCGAGCTGGCAGCAGCCTGGACGACCCTCCTGCCACCAGCCGCCCTGCTGACGCGGCTCGACCAACGCCTGCCCATCTTGATAGGAGGACCGCACGACCTGCCTTCCCGGCAGAAGACGATGTGGGATGCCATAGCCTGGAGCTATGATTTGCTCGACGCGCGGGAACAGAGGCTCTTCAGGCGGCTATGCGTGTTCGCCGGGGGATGCACGCTGGAGGCTGCCGATGCGGTCTGCACGGAGTCCGGGGAGGGACCCATAGCACTCCACGAGCTGGCTACGCTCGTGGACAAGAGCCTGCTGCGGATGAGCGCGCTCCCGAGCCCGGGATCAGGCGCCCCCGAGCCCCGCCTTAGCCTCCTGGAAACCATCCGCGAGTACGGGACGGAGCAGCTGGAGGCACTCAGGGAGGCCGAGGCGGTGCGGGCACGGCATACCGAGTATTACCTGACACTGGCGGAGGACGCTCAGCCCGAGCTGGGGGGACCAAACCAGGCGACCTGGAGCGATCGGTTGGAACGGGAGCACGATAACTTGCGTGCGGCTTTGCTCTGGGCGCGGGACAGGGGTCACGCAATGGTGGGGCTACGGCTGGCCGGCGCCGTGTGGCGCTTCTGGTCCACGCGAGGCTACCTGAGCGAGGGACGCCTCTGGCTGCGGACGATGCTGAACCTCGGAGCGACGGGTGTCGAAGCCCTCCCCGTCCGGGTGAAGGCTCTGACTGGCGCGGCGATGCTCGCGACCGACCAGGGCGCATTTGAGGAGGCGTTCGCGTTGTGCTCACGAGCCGTCACCCTCGCCAGGGAGCATGGCGAGCCGCGGGACCTGGTCGCCGCGCTCAACGCTCAGGGCAGGCTTGCGCGCGTCCAGGACCGATACGCCGATGCAGTGGGACCGCACGAGGTGGCCCTCACTATAGCACGGGACGTCGGGGACAGATCGGGGGAGGCGGCGGCGCTGATGGGACTGGCGGGCGCGTTGGGTCTCCTGGGGGCCATTACTCGTGGAAGCCTGCTCCTGGAGCACGCCCTCGTCGTGTTCAGGGAACTGGGGGACAAGGGAGGACTCGCCGCAGCGGTCCATGCACAAGCCCTGGAGGCACTGACCACCGGCGATTACGCGCGACTGCAGACGCGTGGGAGAGAGGCGCTGTACCTGTTCCGCACCCTGAATGACACAGGGCAGGTGGCCGAGTCGCTCTGGATGCTTGGCATAGCGGCTCTGCACCAGGGGGACTACGACCGTGCCGGGGCCCTCCTTGAGGAGAGCGTCCTGCTGCGCCGGGAGCGCGGTGATGAGCGGGGCGCCGCCTCCTCGAGGGGAACACTGGGACTCGTCGAGCTCAATCGGGGACATATCGCCGGCGCGCGAGCATCTGACGGAGGCGCTGGAGACCCTACGGCGGCACGAGGACCGGTGGGGACAGGGTATGACGCTGACGTTCCTGGGCCACGTTGAGCTGGCGGCGGGAGACGTATCACTCGCGCAGGCGCTCCTCAGCGAGAGCGTCATGATCTTCCGAGCGATCGCGAATCTCTTGTACCTGCCGTGGGCAGTGGAAGGACTGGTAGGGGTAGCTGCGTCAAAGGAGGAGTGGGAGCGCGCCGCGCGGCTGTGCGGAGCCCGGAAGGGTCTGTCCGAAACGCTTGGCCTGCTGGTCCTGTCGGCGTACCCTGCAGGCTACGCTCGCACGCTGCAGAACGTGCGCGAGGCGCTCGGGGAGGAACGTTTCGCGGAGGCGTATGCGATTGGGGAGCGACTCTCGGTGGAGGAGATGTTTGCGGAAGTGCTTGCGGCGATGTAAGGTGATTGGTCGTACGTGGTAGTCCTCACCCGGGTCCTACGTGCCCCATCCCTCTTCCTGCGTCCCCAGCGCAGAGATCATGTGCCTGGAGCTCTCCTCCGCCATGCAATCCCGATGCAGGAGCGGCAACGAGCGAAGGCAGCGGGTCGGGGACGCTGTTCGCCCGCCCCCCGGAAGACGTGCCCGAGATGCGCGACTGCGCGCGATGCAAGAGCAGTCACCCGACGTCGGCACCAGGGAACGGCGACAGCTCCGGGCTGCAGCCACTACAGGGTCTGCCTCCAGTCCTGCGGCCGCGAGTCACCGCGCTACAGGTTCGGATCCCGGTTCGGTATTCCGGACGGAAGGTGCCGATGGCGAGTTCCGGAGAGCGGTCCAGGGCTCTTTATCCCCGGAGGTCTATCCGCCTACGTCAACTCTTGGCTGCGTCGGGAGGAAGTACCCCGCGACGGCCATCGCCAGGCTGAACGGGAGCATCGCCCCGTGCGGGATGTAGTTAGCGAGGGATAACACCGGCACGGCGGCGGCCCCGGCGATCACGAGTAGCCACGCCACCCAGCGGGGTACGGCGTCCGTTCGCAGCGTGACCCTGCCGTAGAGCACGGAGCCGATCAGTACCGTGAGTACTGCCAGCATCTCGAACGTGACCCCCAATCCTTGCACAGGGCTCTGCGAGATATCCCCGCTCCCGCCCCAGTACGCCACTACGTCGCCGAGGAGCGCTAGCACCAACCCGGCGAGCACAACGCGAAACCACATCCTCTCCCGCCGCTCGCGACCCGCCTGGAGGGCGTGCAGCCCCACGAGCCCGGCGATCGCCGCCAGGTACACCAGGCAGAACATCCTGCCGTAGAAGTAGTACGTGTCAAGGCCGAGCGGAGGATCGAGAGCATCGTGGATCTCGTCGGCGAGGTCCAGGAGCGGCGTGGCCGCGAAGACTACGGGTGGCGAGTCGGGCCCGTCCCAGATGGACGCCTGGATCGGAGTGAGCAGCAGGCACAGGAGTCCGCCCAGCATGGCCACTAGCCCATTCGAGCTCATGAGCGATATCGACCTGGAATGCGGGACGGTGATCGGAGCGCTCCGACGTCGGGGCGCCATCTCCGCAGCGGCAGCCGATAGAGAGCCGCCAGGGGCAGCGCACCCGCGATCGCGTGATCCAGCAGGTGATACCGATCCTCCACGTCTGCTCCCCACTCGGGGTTGGTCTGGCAGATTCCGGGGAGATCCCTGCTGCCGAGCTTATAGGGAATCGTGCAGGGGTTCAGCACGTGCGGGAGTATCTCGATGAGGATGAAGACCAGCAGGGGGCCGACAACGACCAGCAGGCGCCCAGCCCCCATCGTCCACCTTCCACGTAGTAGATCCCAGATACCGGCGAACAGGCTGGGCACTGCAAGGAGTATCGCCAGCGCGTAGCCCAGCATCACGATGATCCAGGGGATATCCTGCAAGCCTGGAAGTCCTCCTCCCCCGGCGCAAGGGGG
>JADDPP010000305.1 GCA_016781845.1 Rubrobacter sp. | reverse complement strand
CGCGGGGAGCGCGATTGAGACGTACGGAGCCAACAGCGACATCCTGCGAGGGTGGGAGAGGCTGTGCGCCCGCTCTACCCGCACGTGCGCCTGCTGCTGGGCTCTCGACGGCACGTTCTACCCGCTCTCGGCGCGCTTCGACGAGCACCCGAACGGACGCTGCACGCCGATCCCTGTGCTGATAGGCCAGGAGCAGGCGATACAGGGCCGCAAGAAGGGGCCGGAAGCGTTCGCGGACCTGGGAGAGGACGACAAGAAGCGGATACTGCGCACGAAGATCGGCTACGAGGCGTACAAGAGCGGAGAGGCGCAGCTACGGGACTTCGTGCAGTTCCGGGAGTCCGAGCGGTGGGGCACTACGGCGACGGTTAGGCCGGTCAGCAAGATACTGAGGAGGGCGGCGTGAGCGAGTGGCAGAAAACATTTACCGACATCGTGGTGGAGCTACACCGTTACTGGGATAAGCTCGATCCTCACATGCAGGTGTGCCTCGGCGGCCTTGTGGCCTGGATCTCTACCCAGTGGTTGACGGACCGCGAGCAGCGCAACGCAATGTACGACCGTATCGCGGCAATAAAGGCAGAAGGGGCGGACTGATGGAAGAGTGGACGCAGTACATGACCCTGACAGAGACCCGCGCTGAGGAGGCGTACATCATCGCCTACCGTGCCGAGTACAACAGGTGCTATGACCCGGCGAAGTCGGGCTGTAACCTGCACCTCACTCTATGGCAGCGCATCGCCCACACCGCCGGGCTCGTAGCCCGTGAGCGCGTCCTTCAGTCCGACAAGCCGACAGAGACAGAGCAGCCCGCACAGCCAGTGGTGTCTCGCATAATCGACGGCAAGCGGTACACCACGGAGGGCGCGATCCATCTGTGGACCAGCAGTAGCGGGGTGAGGCTGTTCCGCACTGAGCGCGGCGCATACTTCCGGATCGACCCGCAGCAGGACGGCGGGTGGAGCCTGTCAGCCCTGGACCAGGGGCAGGCGCTGTTCCTCTACCAGATCGGCGGGGTAGGCAGCCAACGACCAACGCCGTTCGAGCAGGCTTTCCCTGGGCTGGAGATTGAGAATGCCTGAAGCTTACCTACTCCTGATGGCCCTGCTGCTTTGGGCTGGGGTGCGGTAGGGCAGCAAGCTCCTCACCGCGGGCTGACTGTGAGTCGAGACGCCCAGTTAGGTCAATCAGTGCCTTGCGCAACCACGGCATCATCCACAACGGCATCTCGTCCTTGTTTTCCAGGATATGCCTGATAGACCACTCCACCTCATGTATGGTGCCCCGCAGCCGCTCGTTCTCCTCTCGCAGCCGCACTATCTCCTCCTCCAGCGCGCTGTTTTTCCGTCCCTCTTCAGAGTCACTGTCCCGACCCGTCACCGCTTCGCTCATTCCCACCACCTTGGCCTGTAGAGCCACTCAAGGCTACTCCGTCACGATGCCGTCGCAGTACATCCCGCGCAGCATCCACAAACTGGTCAGCACCGAGCCAGCCTTCCCATTCCTCTAGCAAGGCGATGGCGGTATTTACTGCCCCCTCCCGTGGCTCTCGTGCCAGAATGTCAGCCAACACCAGGTTGGCATCCCGGCTCACACCCTCGGTCCTACTACCCTTGTGCCCCGGCTCCCTACCCCAAAGGCAAAGAGCCGCGGTGCCCATCCGCGTGGTAGCGGCGGGCCGTTCACGACCAACCACAGCGCCAACCGCCTAAGCATGTTTCCCACCTCCTGCCCACATTATCTCACCCCTCTGGAAATCTTTACCAGCGACCCTGGATTTTCCCCCTGAGCCTTT
>JADDPP010000348.1 GCA_016781845.1 Rubrobacter sp. | reverse complement strand
ATCACCTGGACCGTGTCCACCACCCCTGACTCAATCAGCTTCAGCGCGTTCGCGGGCTGGTGGTCGTTGATGGAAATGCCGAAGAGCCGTATCTTCCCATCGGACTTGAGCTTCTCGACCGCCTGGAGCCAGTCTCCCTGGCCCACCCATTCATCAGACCAGACGTGGAACTGCTGCACATCTATCGTCTCGAGCCCGAGGTTGCGCAGACTCTTCTGCGTGCATTCGATCACGTGCTCCGCCGGGAACGTCTCTTCCACCGGAACGCCCGCCCGAGCGGGCCACTGGCCGTTCTTCGGCGGGATCTTTGTTGCGACGTAGATCCGTTCGGAGTGGGAGCGCACGACCTGGCCCACGAGCCGCTCGCTATGGCCGTCGCCATACCCAAGCGCGGTGTCAATGAAGTTAAGCCCTAGCTCGATCGCCCGCTCCAGTGCCCGGAGCGACTCATCGTCCTCGGCCCCAACCCAGCCAGACTTCCCGATGCCCCAGGCACCGTAGCCGATCTCCGAGACCTGAAGCCCCGTCTTGCCGAGTGTCCTGTACTTCAAGTAGCCCCTACCTTTCGTGGCTGTACCGTCCGTATACGAGTCGCACGAGTCGTACCCGCTGTTACTGCCGTGTCCACGGCTTGTGCTCGGGGCACGCCCCCGCGCCGGTCTCAGTCTACTTGCGGGCGAACACCACCGGGCCCATACCCTGATAATGGGGGTGGATCCCTTATAGGGGACACAATCTACGCCACCCAGAGCGTACCGAAGCGCGCGACGTAAAGCGGATCGTCACATCCGCATCCACGATAGCACTGTTTTGATGGCAAGCTCTAACCAGCGCCTCGATCTCGCCCGAGGTCGCCGAGCCACATTCTGGCTACCTCGCCCTCTTCGCCCGGCGTGTCCTGAATACGGTCGCACTCCTCGACATGGTAGGCCCACAGCTCATGCCCCGCGCAACACTCATCCGGGACCTGCACCATCCTGGCAACTACGCACAAGTGCTCCTGGACGGTGACGGGGCAGCGGGGCAGGCTGCGTTACCCTCGCCGGGACAATGGTCAATGTGGTCCCGTATCCTCCAGACATCAGCCCACTCTGCTGGTGACTGGCCCTGAGCGACTCTGGACTGCGGGCCAGCCGCTACTGGTCTATCCAGAAGACACGGTAGACTAGGCGAGCATCACTCAGGTGGGGGCGCTCCGAGCGTCCCGCGATGACGAAGCCCCACTGGGCCACGCGCTCCTCCTCCGACGGCTCGGCGCGGGTTTCGTCGCGCTCCTCGCTGTACGTGCCAATGATGAGCCTGCCGTCGGCAGCCACCACATCCCTGAGCAACCTCACGACGAGATCGCGCTGCCGACGAGGGGGGACATACTCGAGACCGGTCCGCACAAAGTCGAAGCGGCGGGGTGGAACCCAGTTGATGGCGTTCCCCACGAAGATGCGTTCCTTCCAGTGTGGTAACCGCCGACGCGCGAGGTCCGCCAGTTCGGGCGCGATATCCAGACCATATGGCTCAAGCACGTGCCCGCGATTCTGGCACCACCGGCCAAGTGTCTCCATCAGGTAACCACTGGCGCACCCCACGTCCAGGAACGCGCCGCTCCGGTCCACCGCATCGGCGATCAGACCGCGCTTGTGCGCCCAGTCGGCGTCGTCGCCACTACTACCAGATTGAGCGCGCGGATTCTCACCGGCCAGGTAAGCTGGAACGATGACGGCTGCCAGCTCGCGGTGCCACTGCGCCTCATCAATCTCGCCCGCCTCGAGCGCGGCGTTCAGGCGCTCGACGAGAGGCCACGCGCGGTCCCTCGCAAGTTGTATCGGTATCTCGGTCACTTCATCCATCCGCGGTAACTATTCAGCCGGAGTGCAGTATAGCGTTGTGGTGGGG
>JADDPP010000431.1 GCA_016781845.1 Rubrobacter sp. | reverse complement strand
TCGCTTGACAGGCAGGCGAATTACTTAACTTGTGACCTATGCCCTTAGGTATGCCTCCGCCCAGGACGGCGTCGAGTCCCGGCACGCCTGTCTGTAACTTCTCCACCCTGTCCCCCCAGCCTCCCCGCTACTTTTCATCCCGCCTATCTCAGGCACACTATAATAGAGGATGTACACTAAATCTACCCGGGCGCTGATGGTGGTCCTGACCCTTATAGCTGCTGTCCTCGCGGCATGTGGCTCTGGTGGATCACCGCCCGACTCGCCGCCCTCCACCGTTCCCACCTCGGCTGCCACCCCGACGGTTCGGACGGCGGCTCCATCACCGACAGCTTCCAAAATGGCAACGAGCGTGCCCACGGCTGTGCCAAGCGCGACTATGGCTCCAGCCCCTGTCACCCCACCGCCCCCCACGGTAGCGCCCACTCCATCCGCGACTGCTCCCCTGCGTGATGCACTGCCGGCTGGGTTCGAGGTGCTGGACCCGACGGGACGGCACGCGAAACAGGCACGCCACGTAAGACGGCTGCTGCCGGTGGTGCTCGCGTATCTGGAGGAGCGCACCGGGAAGAAGCTGGAGCCACCCCTGAAGGTGGTTATCTCGACTATTCGCGAGGGCGACCGCTGCGCGGTGCGAGGGTTGGCGCTGCCAGGTGCTCGTCAAGTGTACCTGTATGTAGGCAGCGATACGCCCATGTCGCAGATCGAGACGGCCCTGGCACACGAGCTTGCACACGTGCTGCAGGAGCAGGTGGCGGGTGGCTCCGTGGAGAGCGTTACGCTTGCGGAAGGGTTCGCGACGTACGCCGAGGGACGGTACTGGCCTTTGTGGGATGAGCTCACGGGGTTCCAGGAAACGGTCCGGGAGCTGAGGCAGGACGGCAGGTACATCCCGCTCACCCGAGGCTCGTTGCCGTGCGACACGGACACGCGAGACCGTATATACACCGAGAGAGCTGCGTTTGTGGAGTGGCTGATCGAGACGTGCGGTTGGGAGAGGTTCTGGCGACTGAACCGGATCTCCGCCGAGCCGCAAGGAGGGCACGCCGAGCCGGAGGAGGACTTGCCGTTCATCGAGCCGCCGGTGCTCAGGCGCAACCCGAGCTACGAGAACGCGCCGTGGGCGCGGGTGTACGGCAAGAGCCTCGTTGCGCTGGAGCAGGAGTGGCTCGCGTCCCTGTCGGATTAGCCTCGCTCCCCTCTGCTTACTTACCGCGGCTTCGTCTGGTAATCATCCCCGTTCGTACCGGCGGGGGCAGTGCATCCACAGTACATTGACTTCGAGGCTGGCTCGGAGTGCGTCCCGAGGCCAGCGCATCCAAACCGGGTGTTTGGCATCATAGTTGCGTGACCAGGCGACAAGGGAAGAGAAGCACAGGAGGATGCACACGGATGGCTGTGGAGGATCTGCGCAAGAGCGACGTGATGAGCAACCTGCTCGACGGGCTGGAGCAGGGCAAGGACATCGGGCACTACGGCAAGTTCGTCTTCGCCACGGTGGCGCGCCACTTCCTGGAGCCCGAGCAGGTGGTCGAGTATCTGGCAAAGGCGCCGGATACTGATGAGCGCGACGCGCGCGGTCTGCTCGACCAGGTACAGAGCCGTGACTACAACGCCCCACGGCGCGAGAAGCTGGTGGACTATCAGTCGCAGCAGGAGTTCAGATTCATGGACCCTGATAACCCGGACTCCGGGAACCTCTACCGGGATCTGCAGTTCCCCGACGATGTGTACGAGGACATCTCCGAGTACCACGAGCAGCGAGCAGAGAGCAACCAGGGGTAATCAACCTTGCACTCACGCAGCGCCCGGTTGAGAGGGGGCTGCGGGCGTGAATCGTAACCAGGATCAGCTTTACTAAAACTGAGACAGGGAGGATACGCAATGGCACAGCAGGAGCAACAGGAGCAGCGGACCGAGAGCCTGATACAGATCAGGGAGGTCACCCAGATTCAGGCTTCGTGGACCGAGCGCGAGCGCGGCGACGATGGCGCGTTCACCTTGCAGCTCATCCTCGACAACGGGGCGGACGAGTACATCCTCGCACCTTCGAACGACGACCTTGACGTGCTGCTGCAGCTCTTCCAGCGCAGCGACCACGCGATGTTCGACCTGGGCCGCAAGGTGCTGATGTTCAGCAACCTGAATGTGGACTAACTCGCGGACGAGCCTGTTCGGGGCGCAGGGGGCGGGTGTGGATTCCCGCCCCAATGTTGTTAAGGCTGCCATGCAGCTGAATAGTGCGCCTATATAGATGATTCCGGGTAACTAAACAGGAGCAAACAGTTGTCCGAGAACCTGGTGATGAGCGTTATAGACCGTAACAAGGAGCGTTACCTTGAAGAGGTGATGGAGCTGTTGCGTATTCCCAGCATCAGCGCACTCACTCAACATCGGGGGGACATGCGCGCATGCGCCGAGTGGCTGCGGGACCGCTTGCTTGCCATCGGTCTGCAGCGCGCGGAGGTGATGGGCACCGCCGGTCACCCCGTCGTGTACGGCGAGTGGATGCACCCAGAACCAGGTCGGCTCACCGTGCTTGTGTACGGGCACTACGACGTGCAGCCGGTGGATCCGGTCGAGCTGTGGGACTCCCCGCCGTTTGAGCCGCAGGTGCGTGAGGGCAGGCTGTACGCACGCGGAGCGGCGGATGATAAGGGCCAGGTCCACATGCACATGGCGGCGGTTCACGCGCTGCTGTCGCAGGGAGGCGAGTTGCCGGTGAACCTCAAGTTCCTCATAGAGGGCGAGGAGGAGATGGGCAGCGAGAACCTCGATGAGTTCATTGCGGCGAACCGCGAGATGCTTGCGTGCGATGCCGCGGTAATCAGCGATACGAGCTTCTTTGCAGCCGGAGTTCCCTCGATTACGTACGGGCTTCGGGGGCTGACGTACATGCAGATTGACGTGGCGGGCCCGAGCTCCGACCTGCACTCCGGCTCGTTTGGCGGCGCGGTCATGAACCCCGCCGAGGCCGTGGCTCGCATCATCACCAGGCTCAAGGACGAGCATGGACGCATCACCGTGCCCGGCTTCTACGACGAGGTGCGGGAGCTAACGGAGCGGGAGCGCGAGGAGTTTCGGCGGTTGCCGTTCGATGAGACCGAGTACGCCGAGAGCCTGGGCGTGCCGGAGCTGTGGGGCGAGGAAGGCTACTCCACGCTGGAGAGAGTATGGACGCGGCCAACCCTGGAGGTGAACGGCATCTGGGGAGGGTTCGCGGGCGAGGGTTCGAAGACGGTGATACCCGCGGAAGCGCACGCGAAGATCTCCTGCAGGCTCGCGCCCTATCAGGACCCGGACGAGATAGCGAGCCTGGTGGAGGCGCACGTGCAGGAGGTATGCCCGCCGGGCGTGCGGGCGCGGGTGGTGCGGATGCACGGAGGGAAGCCCGCGCTCGTGCCGCTGGACCATCCGGTTATGGGTGCGGCTTCACGGGCGGTGGAGCGCGGCTTCGGAAAGCCTCCCGTGTTCATCCGGGAGGGCGGCTCCATACCTGTCGTGGCAACATTTGACGCATTGCTGGGCGTGCCAACGGTGCTGATGGGAGTAGGGCTGCCGGACGAGAACGCGCACGCGCCGAACGAGTGGCTCCTGCTGGAGAATTATTACAACGGCATCAGGAGCGCCGCGGCGCTGTACGAGGAGCTGGGGTGCCTATAGGGTCCGCTCACCCAGCACCACTGCGGTCCAGACCATGGATTTTCTGCTCCGAGTGACATCGCGACTACTGTCCACGCGCCGCTGGTGTCAGGGGCCTATGGTCACTAAGCATGGATGCTGCTACTCGGCTGGCGGTGTTGTTTCGATTTCCAGCGCCGCGCGTATGTACTCGGCGTGGGAGAAGATGAGGGGACTGTTCCCGAGGTAAGCTCCGGAGCGTGCGTCAACCTCTTCGGCGAAGAGCCCCACCTCTCCCGCGAGTGACTCCACTCTGTCGAGGACTGCTTCTGCCCATTTTCTGCGCCCGGCCCGCGCGTGCGCGGTGGCGAGCCAGAAGGTGCAGGGCAGGAATGCTCCCTCGAACTCTCCAACTGGCAGGTCTGGGTGGCCCGGCGTCTCAGGCGCAACAAAGCGGTGGACGAGCCCGTTTATCGTAAGGTTCTCCTCTATTCGCTCCACGGTTGCCAGCGTGCGGGGGTGCTCTGGGGGCAGGAAGCCCATCACGGGAATGAGCAGCGCGGAGGCGTCGAGGTTATCACCCTCGTATCGCTGGCGGAATGCGCCGAGCCTCTCGCTCCAGCCGTGCTCCATGACCTCTGCGTGTATCTCCTCCTTCGCCTGCCGCCAACCCGTCGTGTCGTCGAGCCGGCCCGTGCGTTCGGCGATTATGAGGGCGCGGTCGAGGGTGACCCAGCTCATCACCTTGCTGCTGACGTAGTGTTGCTCGACTGGTAGCTCCCAGATGCCGCTGTCCGGTCTGCGCCAGTTCTCGGCGGTGTATTGTGCCGCCCGGCGCACTGTCTCCCAGCACTCGTCGTACCAGCTGCACCCCTCCTCCAGGTATGCAAGCGCACACTCCGCGAGAAAACCGAGCGAGTCCAGCTGGAACTGGCCCGCAGCACGGTTGCCCGTCCGCACCGGCAGCGATTCCTGGTAGCCCTCGATGTCCGCTCGCTCATGCTGAGGAAGGCAGGGATCGCCACAGACGCGGTATACCACCTGCAGCGGCGACTCCGCCGAGGAACAGAGGCGCGCGAGCCAGCCCATATACCGTTCGGCGCTTACGGTGTCTCCAAGCCGGGCGAGCATAGCCAGCGCGAGCGATGCGTCGCGCACCCAGGCGTACCTGTAGTCGTAGTTCCGGTCGCCGCCTATCCGTTCCGGAAGGCTCGTGGTGGGCGCGGCTACCAGAGAGCCGGTGGGGGCATAGCTGAGCTGGTAGATGGCGAGCGCGGATCGGCGCAGATATGTGGCTCGGGAGCCTCCGCACTGGAGGCGCGACGACAGGTTGCGCCAGTGTCCCTCTGTTTGTTCGAGGACCTGGCTGGCCCGCTGGATTGACCACGCTGAGGGAGCCTCGTTCAGGGACAGCACAGCCCACGCTTCCTCGCCCTCCTTCAGCCGGAACGTGGCGGAAGCGGCATTCTCCGCTGGTTGTATGGGATGGCTCGACCAGAGACCGAGGGAGCGGTCACCTGCCTGCATCGTCACCCCGTCAGTAACGCCGGTCACCCGCGCATCCGCGTCGAAGGCGTCTCGCGGGCGCAGCTCGAGGCAGCACACCACCTCGCCCCGGACGCATCGCAACCTTCGGAGCAGCACCCTCCTGTTCTCCAGCGCTGCCTCACGGCTGTCCTCTGGCCAAGCCATAGCGTCCGTCAGCTCCAGCTCGCCCTCGGGGCTGTCCCACCGCGTTTTCAGGATCATGCTGCCCTCGGCGTACCGCTGCTGGCCGAGCAGCAGCTGCTTCGGGCCGAGACGCCAGAACCCGCCCCGGTTGCTGTCGAGCAGTGCGCCGAACAGGGGTGGACCGTCATAGTCTGGAAGACACAGCCAGTCTACTGTGCCGTCGGCGGCGACAAGCGCAGCGGTCCGGCGGTCGCCGACAACGCCATAGTCCTCGATAGGAGGATATGGCACGAGACGCATATCATCTGCGGTCAGGATGCGCCCCCGTTCTATCGTCAACGTCTCCTTCTCAGGCGCAGCAGAGCACCGGATGCGGCTGCCCCGAGCCCTGCAAGAGCTAGCCAGCCGCGGTGTGTGGTCAGCCAGAGCTGGGCGCTGCTCGTCTTCGCCTTGTCGTCAAAGATGCCATGCGCCCCGTGGTCGCCCGAGACTGGCTGCCAGAGGTTGACCGGGCGCTCGGGGTCAAGAGGCTGGTCGGTCTGCTGTCCCTCGTATCCATTACGGGCGAGGTAGCGATCAGCAAGTCCGGGCGCGAGCTTGTTTCCGAGCAGCGTTATCGCAGTGCTGCCACCCACGTTCAGCTCCCTGCGCCGGTTGTGGGCGGCCCACACCACTGCTTCTGCGGCTACCTCGGGTTGGTAGACGGGCGGCACGGGCTGCGGGTGATTCGGCAGCGTCGTCTTCACCCACCCGAACTGCGGGGTGTTCAGGGCTGGCATCTGCACCATCGTGATGTGGACGTTGCTCCCATCGTGGAGCAGCTCGGTGCGGACTGATTCCGTGAAGCCCTGGATGGCGTGCTTCGCTCCGCAGTACGCTGACTGGAGTGGTATCGCGCGGTAGGCGAGCGCGGACCCGACCTGGACGATTGAGCCCTGGTCTCGAGGAAGCATCCGGCGCAGGGCGGCCATCGTGCCGTACACGTAGCCCAGGTAAGTTACCTCCGTCACACGCCGGAAGTCCTCCGCCGAGATCTCCTTGAAGGGTGCGAACACGGATGTCATAGCGTTGTTGACCCAGATATTGATGGGGCCAAACGCCTCCTCCACTGCCTGGGCTGCGGCCTCGACGGCCTCAGCATCTGCCACATCGGTGGGTAGCACGAGGGCGGTTCCACCGAGCTCCTCCACCTCCCGGCATGCCGCTTCGAGTCCGTCCAGACCACGCGCGAGCAGACCCATGCGTGCCCCCCGCTTCGCGAAGGCCCGAGCTACCGCCCTGCCTACGCCCGCGGATGCTCCCGTTATCACCACTACCTGCGATGCGTCTACTTTTTCCAACCGGCGCCTCCAGGGTTCACATAGAGTTGAACGATGCCGCGAAGCTGCAAGCCACGGGAGGTAGAGGTTACCCTTCGGTCCTGTGTTTGGCGGCCTCGTGCCCGTAGTGCAGGAAATCCGCGAACGCTACCGCGGCGAAGATACCGCCTATCAGACGAGTGACGCGGGGGGCGAATACGAGGCCGAAGGCGAGGAGAGTGGCGATCCACTGTCCCATGCAGAAGGGGCACGTGACCAACTCGCCGATGGCGTGCCGCATGCCCTTGCCGCGCGGCTTCTCGTTGATCTCACCGGAGCCGCCCGGTTCCTGGTACTCGGTGAAAGGCGCGCGCAGAGCGCTCGTGACAGTGTCCCTGCTGACCAACCGGCTCAACCTGTAAGTGGCTACGGTAAGCAGCAGGACATCGCCGAGGCCAAGTCGCTCGGGAAGCCTGCGCCCAGTCCTGTGAGCGGCGAGCAGAAAGCCAGCGAAGATAGTGTTATAGATCCCGATGAGCGCTCCGTACGCGGCCAGCGGGCGGTCTTCATCCCGTGCGTATCCGGACCAGGGGTTGCTTTGCTGCGGTGTCACGTTCTAACCTCCCAGGATTATGCGATACGTGCGCCAAACTCCCGCGAGCGTCAGGGGCGGCTGTCGCTCCGTCCCTGAACGCAGGACTGCATCCATATCATGGGCGTGGAGCATGGCCGCCTAACATACGGGCTCCCTTGTATCATAACAGGGAACTATCCGTTAGCCGGGCGATTTCAAAGTCAGCATCGGGGACCTACGCCTCCAACTTCCGCGAAGGGTACGGCGGTTACATCAGGGCCTAAAAGGGAGAGCGGGCGTAGAGACGTTGCACGCAACGTCTGCGCGGCGACCAACGGCGACTTTGAAGTTGCTCTGTGGCGAACACAGCGAAGTGTCGGTGAGCGGATAGCTCGCCGGGGCGTGACGTGGTAGACGCAACGCAGAGCAGCCTTACAT
>JADDPP010000307.1 GCA_016781845.1 Rubrobacter sp. | reverse complement strand
TTCCTGCAGATCAAGCCGCTGGCCTTCAACTAGCATAAGGGCCTAGTAGTGTAACAGGAGCCGATGCAGCCGGGAGACGCTCCCCATAGCCACTAGCACGATTTCACAGTCGCTGTTGGTGGATCGAAACACGCCGCCCTGGAATGTCGCTCGCATATCAAGTTTCGGGCCGTGACAGGGCCGCATGTGTTCTCAACGTCCCAACTCGATTTGACAAAGCCCGCGTGGGTTGCCTATACTCGCACCCAACAAGCAGGAGCCCGCGTCGAGGACGAGGAGTACGCGCCGGGGCTGCCGATAGCGAGTCGGGGATGGTGGAAGCCCGAAACGGCAAGCTGGGGCGGAACGCGCGTCTGAGCGGCTGCCCGAAGAAAGTGACACACAAGTAGGGCTTGCTGGGTGGTTCCCAGGCACAAAATAACCGAGAGTGGCCACAGAGAGGTGTGGCAACGAGGGTGGCACCACGGGGGTTTTGAGCTCTCGTCCCTTACAAGGGGACGGGGGCTTTTTTTGTTGCCCAAAGCGTATTGGAGAGGAGGTCGGAGACTATGACGATGACAGCGACACTATCGGCGGCGTTGACAAAGGTAGAGCAGACGGAGGTGCCCAGAGTCCGTAGGGTTGCGCTCGCGTACTCTGGCGGCCTCGACTCCGCGTTGTGCGTAGTGCTTCTGCGCGAGAAGTACGGTGCGGAGCAGGTAATTCCTATAACGGTGGACGTGGGCCAGGGGCAGGAGGAGATAGACGAGAGCTTCCGCAAGGCGAAGTTGCTCGGCATCGAGCCGATGCTGCTGGACGCGAAGCAGGAGTTCACTTCCGAGTGGCTAACGAAGGCTATCCGCGCTAACAGCAGCTATAACGGATACCCGGTCTCAACCTCCATGACGCGACAGCTCATCGCGGCGAAGGTCGCGCAGGAAGCGCTCGCGCTTGGCTGTGACGCGATAGCAGAGGGGTCGAGCGGCAAGGGGAACGACCAGTACCGGATGCACAAGGTGTTCAAGCTCTTCGCGCCCGAGCTGGAGATACTCGTGCCAGTGCGCGACTTTGACCTGACGCGCGGCGAGGAGCTGGAGCTATGCGAGCACTTCGGCGTGCCGGTTACGGAGATCGTGACGGGCGGGGATGACAAGACGATGTGGTGCCGCTCCATCGCGAGCGGTGCGTTCAACCTGAACTCCGTGCTGCCCGACGATGTGTGGCTGTGGTACACCCCGCCCCTCAAGGCGCCGGACGAGCCCGCGAATATCAGCCTTACATTCGAAGCGGGTGTGCCGCGCGCGCTGGACGGGCAGGAGATGCCGCTCGAGGAGATCATTGACAGGCTGAACGTGCTGGCTGGCACGCACGGCATCGGCAAGATCGATATGTTCGAGGACGGCATCATGGACATGAAGTCGCGCGAGGTGTACGAGGCTCCCGCGGCGCAGCTCATCATCAGGCTGCACCAGGACCTTGAGCAGTGGACGCTCACAAAGGATGAGATACAGTTCAAGAAGATAGTGGACGCGCAGTGGGCGTACAAGGTGTACCACGGGGAGTGGTATCACCCGCTCAAGGCAGACCTGGATGCGTTCATCGAGCGCTCTCAGGGAGTGGTGAGCGGCACGTACACGGTGCGGCTGTACAAGGGCACGGTAGACATCCTGGAGCGGCACTCGCAGAGCGGCCTCTTCTACCCGGACGTGCGCTCGATATCCAGCTCCAGCTTCAACCAGCAGATGTGCGGCCCGGCGGCGCAGGTTATGGGCCTGCCGTGGGAGCTGTTGGCGCGCCGGGAGCGGGAGATGCAAGAGGTAGGGGCGTCGAGTTGAGCAAGCTCTGGGAGAAGGGCACGGCCCGGCTCGACGCCCTCATCGAGGGCTTCGAGATAGGCGACGACGCCACGTACGACAACAGGCTGGTTGAACCGGACGTGCTCGGCTCGCTTGCGCACGCGGAGATGCTGGCCGCTATCGGCGTGCTCGCGCCCGAGGAGCTCGACCAGTTGCGCGAGGGGCTGCGGGAGATACTGCGGCTGCACGCGGAGGGCGAGTTCGCGATGGAGCCGGGGGACGAGGACGTTCACACGAAGGTGGAGAACTTCCTCGTGACGAGGCTTGGGGACGTGGGCAAGAAGATACACACCGCACGCTCGCGCAACGACCAGGTGCTCGTGGACCTGCGGCTCTACTCCAAGCGGAAGCTGCTCGAGACAGAGGTCGCCCTTCTGGAGTGCGCCGCCGCGCTGGTGCGGTTCGCGTGCAAGCACGAGTGGGCGCCTATGCCGGGCTACACTCATATGCAGCGAGCGATGCTCTCGAGTGTGGGCACGTGGGCGGGCGCGTACGCGGAGATGCTGCTGGACGACTGGTCGCTGCTGGAGGCGGCGTACGAGTTGAACGACTGGTCGCCGCTGGGGTCCGCCGCATCGTATGGGGTGCCACTGCCGATAGACCGGCAGCTCGTGGCGGACCGCCTCGGCTTCGCGGGGGTGCAGAACAACGTCCTGTACGCGCAGAACAGCCGGGGCAAGGTGGAGGGCATGATAGTGCAGGCGCTCGCGCAGGTGATGCTCTCCCTGAGCAAGCTGGCACAGGACGTGATGCTGTTCACCACTTCCGAGTACGGCTTCTTCCACGTGTCGGACACGCTCGTGACCGGCAGCTCCATCATGCCGCAGAAGAAGAACATCAGCATGATGGAGCTGGTGCGAGCGAAGGCCCATATAGTGCTGGGGTACCAGCAGCAGATACTCGGCGTGCTTGCAGGGTTGCCGTCCGGCTACAATAAGGACTACCAGGAGACGAAGCGCCCGTTCATGGACTCGGTGGACACGGTGCTCGCGGCGCTGGCGGTGACGGAGCTGACGGTCGGCAGCCTTGAGCCCGACGAGGAGCGGCTGCTCGCTGCATGCACGCCGGAGCTGTACGCAACAGACCGTGCGTACGAGCTGGTGCAGCAGGGCGTGCCGTTCCGGGACGCGTACAGGCAGGTGGGCGTGAGCCTGCATGAGCTGCCCCCCGTGGACGCGAGGGAGAGCCTGCGCAAGCGCACCCATCAGGGGGCAAGCGGCAACCTGGGCCTGCAGGCTCAGGAGGAAGCCGTGACGAGGCGACTGGCGGCTGCGCGCGAGCGGCTCGACGGAATAGAACATCATTGGCGGAACCTGGTATCGGGTGAACCACAAAAGGGTATGGGAGGAAACGAGAGATGAGCAACACAACGACCGATGTGGCTGTCTGCCCCGAGTGCGAGGGAAGCGTGGCTGTCGCGGACGTGGAGCGCGGCGAGATAGTGCAGTGCCCCGACTGCGGCGCGGAGCTGGAGGTGACCAACACAGACCCGGTGACGCTGCAGCTCGCGCCCGAGGAAGAAGAGGACTGGGGCGAGTAGGGCCGCGTTCGGAGTTGAGCGGCGCACAGGGGGCATAGCGAGCTATGCCCCCGCAACGTAAGTACAGCACAAAGGGGTTGCCAGGCAGGTGAAGGTTGGGATGCTCCTCTCGCGGGTGCGGGTGGAGGAGAAGCTGCTTCTGGAGGAGTTCAGAAAGCGGGGGGTTAGTGTTGAGCGGATAGACGACCGCGAGGTCATCTTCGAGCTGGGCGAGCCCGCGCTCATGTGCGAGGTCGTGCTCGAGCGCTCGATCAACCACTCGCGCGCCCTCTCGGCGCTGCGCATCCTCAACGACTGGGGCGTGCGCACCGTGAACACGCACGAGGTAGCGGCGGTGTGCGGGAACAAGCTGGAGACCTCGACCGCGCTGGTGCGCCACGGCGTGCCCACCCCGCGCACGCTCGTTGCGTTCACCCCCGAGTCCGCGCTGGAAGCGATAGAGCGTCTCGGCTACCCGGTGGTGCTCAAGCCGCCCATCGGGTCCTGGGGGCGGCTTGTCTCGCTCATCAGCGACCGCTACGCGGCGGAGGCCATCCTGGAGCACAAGGAGATACTCGGCTCGTTCCACCACTCCATCTTCTATATACAGGAGTACGTGGAGAAGCCGGGACGCGACATCCGCGCGTTCGTCGTGGGCGACCAGACGATAGCCGCGATCTACCGCCACTCCGGGCACTGGATCACGAACACAGCGCGCGGCGGCGAGGCAAGCAACTGCCCTATCACGGATGAGATTGACCACGTCTCGCGAAGGGCTGCGGCAGCGGTGGGCGGTGGCGTGCTCGCTATTGACCTCGTCGAGGGCGCGAGCGGCCTGCAGGTGCTCGAGGTGAACTACACGATGGAGTTTCGCAACAGCATCGAGACGACTGGCGTGAACATCCCGGCGCACATCGTCGAGCACGTGCTGCAGGAAGCGCAAAAGGCGGCCGCCGCGTGACAGGGGCTCAAGAACGACAACTTCTGCAGGACATGCTGGAGCGCTACAGTCCGACGGGGCAGGAGCGCGCGGTCGCGGAGTACCTTGTGCAGCGCTTTCGAGAGGCGGGACTGGAGGCCGGGTGCGACGAGGCGGGGAACTTCGTGGGCACAGTAGGAACGGGTCCCGTAGAGGTCGCGCTGCTCGGACACATAGACACGGTGCCGGGGGAGATACCGGTCGTGGAGCGCGAGGGGCGCCTGTGGGGCCGGGGCGCGGTTGACGCGAAGGGGCCGATGGCGATGTTCGCGTGCGCGGCGCTGCGGCTGGCCTCGAATGGTGGTCCGCGGAACCTGAGGCTGCTTGTGATGGGCGCTGTGGGAGAAGAGGGCGGCTCGGAGGGAGCGCGGCACCTGGCGGGGGAGTACACGCCCAAGCACCTCGTGATAGGCGAGCCGGGCGGGTGGGACAGCCTGGTGCTCGGGTACAAGGGCAGCCTGAGGGTGTCGTACGAGCTAAGGCGCACGGCTCGCCACAGCGCGGGGCCGGATGAGTCCGTGCCGGAGGTAGCGATCGCGTTCTGGCAAAAGGTAAAGTCGGCGTGCGAGGAGAACAACGCGGGCAAGCGCGCATTCGACCAGATCTCACCCTCCCTGCGCGCGATCAACACGAGCGGCGACGGGCTGGAGGATCGGGTGGTGATGGATATAGGAGTTCGTCTGCCGCTCGATTGCGACCCGAGGACGTTGGAGAGGCAGATGCGCGAGTGGACGGGACCGGCAGCGACGCTACAGGTGTGGTTCGGCGACCCCGCGGTGAAGGGGGAGAAGAACACCCAGCTCGTGCGCTCCTTCCTCGCCGCCGTGCGGGAATATGGGACGCAGCCGCGCTTCAAGGTGAAGACGGGCACGAGCGACATGAACGTGGTAGCGCCGGTATGGAACTGCCCGATGCTCGCGTACGGCCCTGGAGACTCCGCGCTGGACCACACGCCGGAGGAGCACATAGAGCTTGAGGAATACGACCGCGCCATCGCTGTGTTGGAGAGGGCGCTTATCAATCTGGACGAGGCGGTGGGACGTTGAAGATAGGTGTGCTGATATCGCGCATACGCATCGAGGAGAAGCTGATCATCCGCGCGGCGGAGGCGAGAGGTTGCGAGGTGTTGCGGATAAACGACCGCGACCTCGTCTTTGACCTGGAGCGGCCGGACTTCCCGGACGTGGAGATAGTGCTCGACCGCAGCATGGTGCATAGCCGCGCGGAGTACACACTGCGGCTTCTCGAGAGCTGGGGCATCCCGGCGGTGAACAGCTACCGGGCGACGATCACGTGCGACAACAAGTTCCTGACGAACATGGCGCTGGTCGAGAACGGCGTGCCGACGTTGCGGACGATGCTCGCGTACACGCCGGAGTCGGCGCTGCAGGCGATCGAGCGCCTGGGCTACCCGGTGGTGCTGAAGCCGAATACCGGCTCGTGGGGCCGGCTGCTCGCGAAGATCAACGACCGCGATGCCGCTGAGGCGGTGCTGGAGCACAAGGAGATACTCGGCTCGTACCACCACTCCATCTTCTATATACAGGAGTACGTGGAGAAGCCGGGACGCGACATCCGCGCGTTCGTCGTGGGCGACCGGGTGCTCGCGGCGAGCTACCGTGGCTCGGAGCACTGGATCACGAACACCGCGCGCGGTGGTGACTCCCAGCCGTGCCCGATAACACCGGAGATTGAGCAGCTCGCGCTCGGCTCGGCCCGGGCCGTGGGCACTGACATCGCGGGGGTGGACCTGGTGGAGACGCCGGACGGCCTCAAGGTGATCGAGATCAACGTCGGCGCGGAGTTTCACGGCCTGATCGAGACGACGGACTTGGACATACCGGGAGAGATCGTGGACTATCTGGTTCAGAAGGCGAGGAGCGGCCGGGTCGTGGAGGCGGTGGGGAGCTAGGGACTGGCGGTTGTGTGAGCATGATAAGGTTCCGGCGCTGTCATCCCTTCGCTTTGCTCAGGGCGGTCTCTCAGGGTCAGCTAAGGATCGCATCGGTTCTGTCCTGGCAGAGCCGTATCGAAATGACAAACTTACCAGGGCTCGCAAACAAAGTTGGTGTTGAATGAGTCTCTACAAAGAGAGCAGGCAGAAATGTTGAACGTATCTATAGTTGGAGCGTCCGGGTATGGCGGGGGGGAGCTGCTGCGGCTCCTGCTGGACCACCCGGAGGCGAAGGTTAAGCAGGTAACGTCGGAGTCGAACGCCGGGAAGTTCGTCCACCGCATTCACCCGAACCTCCGCAAGCGAACGGACCTGAAGTTCGTGAGCATCCAGGAGCTTCAGGAGTGCGACGTGCTGTTTCTCGGGCTGCCGCACGGGGAGTCAATGGGGCGCATCGAGCACTTCATGTCGCTCGCGCCGGTAATCATAGACCTCAGCGCGGACTTCCGTCTCCGCAACCCCGAAGGGTACCCGATGTGGTACGGCCACGAGCACGGCAAGCCGGAGCTGCTGCGGGAGTGGGTGTACGGCATCCCGGAGCTGCACCGCGAGGAGATGAAGACCGCGAACTACATCTCAAGCGCGGGGTGCCTCGCCACGGCGGCTATCCTGGGGCTGTATCCCCTCTTTCAGGCGGGAGTCGTGGCCCCTGACAGGCCGGTCGTCATCGAGGGCAAGACAGGCTCCTCGGGGGCTGGCGGCGGCGTGAGCCTCGCGTCGCACCACCCGGAGCGGAGCGGGGCTATGCGCTCCTTCAAGCCGACCGGCCACAGGCACACGGCTGAGATCTGTCAGGAGCTGGCGGTAGACGGCTTAGAGCCGAGCATCGCGTTCTCCGCGACGAGCATCGAGGCTGTGCGCGGCATCCTCTCGACGAGCCACGTCTGGCTGCGGGAGCCGCTGGACGAGCGCGAGATATGGCGCATCTACCGGAGGGCGTACGCGGGCGAGCCGTTCATGCGGATTGTCAAGGAGAGCGGTGGGGTGTACCGGTACCCGGAGCCGAAGATACTCTCCGGCACCAACTACTGCGATGTCGGGTTCGAGCTGGACGAGCACAGCCCTCGTGTGGTGGTGCTGGCGGCGCTCGACAACCTGATGAAGGGCGCGGCGGGGCAGGCGGTGCAGAGCTTCAACATCCGCTTCGGCTTCCCCGAGACCACTGCGCTCGAGTTCGCGGGTCTGCACCCGATATAGGGGATTCACCACAGAGAACGCAAAGAGACATAGGTATGTCACTATCGGTGAGCATAATGTTGAGCTTCGGACGTACGCGCGTTCGTAGGGATGGGCGTGGCAGGCACTGGGACCTGCCCCTACGACCTTACCCCTATTCCTCCGCGCTCTCCGCGTGCTCTAAGGTGAGTCTACAGAGGGGGTACGGAGTCCGGTGCTAGTTGTCAAGATTGGCGGGAGCAAGGGGGTGGACCTGGAGCGGTTCCTGGGTGACGTGCCGAGCGTGCGCGAGCCGATGGTGCTGGTACACGGGGCGAACCACGAGCTGAACCAGGTATCAGAGCAGTTGGGGCACCCGGCGAGGATGGTGACCTCGAGCACGGGGCAGGTTAGCCGGTACACGGACCGCCGCACGATGGAGATCTTCATGATGGTGTACTGCGGCAGGGTGAACAAGACCATCGTGGAGCGGCTGCAGGGGCTGGGAGTGAACGCCGTTGGGTTGAGCGCCATGGACGGCGCAATCGCGCGCGGCAGGCGCAAGGAGCAGATACGGGTCATTGAGGACGGCAAGCCGAAGGTGCTGCGCGGGGACTACGCGGGAAGCATCCAGCAGGTGGACACCCGGCTCCTGCGGCTGCTGCTGGACTCCGGCTACCTCCCCGTGCTGACGCCTCCCGCGCTGAGCAGCGAGGGCGAGGCCATCAACGTGGACGGCGACAAGCTGGCGATGGAGATAGCAGCTGCCCTCTGTGCGGACAAGCTGCTGATTTTCTCGGACACGCCGGGCCTGTTGCGTGATGTGCGCGACGAGGGAAGCCTTATCGGGCGCATCCAGAGGGACGAGATGGAGCAGGCGCTGGAGGTCGCGGAAGGGCGCGCGAAGAAGAAGGTAATCGCCGCGCGCGAGGCGCTGGAGCGGGGCATTGGGCAGGTGGTGTTCGCGGACGGCCGCGTGGACGGCGCAATACAGAAGGCGCTTGCGGGACAGGGGACGGTTATAGGGTAGGGAACAATCGGCGCAACGCACGGGGCGGGGGCAAGCACGGGGACCTGCCCCTGCACGTCCGGCGGGGTGCGGAGGCGGAGACTCCTGGCTGCTTTTACTGGAGGTTCTGTATTGAGTGTTTCTGTGACAACAAGGGTGCATAACTTCAACGCGGGTCCGGCGATACTGCCGAAGCCGGTGCTGGAGCAGGTGCAGGCGGAGCTGCTCGACTACAAGGGGACGGGGATATCCATCCTGGAGGCGAGCCACCGGAGCAAGGAGTACGAGCATATCAACGCCGAGGCGCAGGCGCGGCTGAAGGGGCTGCTCGGGCTGGGTGACGAGTACAGCGTGATGTTCCTCGGGGGCGGCGCTAGCCAGCAGTTCGCGATGGTCCCGATGAACTTCCTGCAGCCGGGACGGACGGCCGATTACGTCGTAACCGGCACATGGACGGAGAAGGCGCTCGAAGAGGCGTCAAAGATCGGGCAGACGCGCGTGGCGGCGAGCACAAAGGAGGGCGGCTACCGGCGCGTTCCGAGGCAGGAGGAGATCAGCCTCAGCCCGGAGCCAGCGTACGTTCACATCTGCTCCAATGAGACGGTAGTGGGGACGCAGTGGCACTATTGGCCCGAGGTTGGGGACGCGCCCCTGGTCGCGGATATGAGCAGCGACTTCCTCTCCGGGCCTGTGGATGCACAAAGGTTAGCGCTCATCTACGCGGGGGCGCAGAAGAACGTAGGACCGGCGGGCGTCACGGTCGTGGCCGCGCGCACCGACTGGCTGGAGGAGGCGCCGAAAAATCTCCCGACGATGTTGCGCTACGCGACGTTCGCGAAGAACAAGTCCCTGTACAACACGCCGCCGGTGTTCGGAGTGTACGTCCTCAACCTCGTGCTCGGCTGGATACAGGACCTGGGACTCGACGCTCTGCGGGCGCGAAACGAGAAGAAGGCGGGCATCGTATACGGCGCAATAGACAACAGCGAGGGCTTCTATCAGGGGCATGTGGAGAAGGACAGCCGCTCGCTGATGAACGCGACGTTCCGGCTGCCGAGCGAGGTGCTGGAGAAGGAGTTCGTGCGCGAGTCGCTCTCTGAGGGCTTCGTCGGGCTCGCCGGGCACCGCTCAGTCGGAGGCATACGGGTCTCGATGTACAACGCGATGGAAGTGGAAGGCTGCGAGGCCCTGGCGGCGTTCATGCAGGAATTCGCCAGAAGGCACGGGTAGAAGAGACAGTACTGTAGGGGCGCGATTCGTCCCGCCCACCTGACCCGAAGGCAGGCAGCGAGAGGTAAAGCAAGTAGCCCCCATACAGGAGGAGAGCGTGGCGGTAGACCAGGAACAGAGCATACAGCAGATCGAGGACGAGGGCGTCGTGCCGATGTACACGAAGCGCGACGTGGCGCTCGTACGCGGCGAGGGGTATTACCTGTGGGACTCCGAGGGCAGGCGATACCTCGATTTCGCAAGCAACTACGGCGTGAACATACTCGGTCACGCTAACCCCGCCGTAACCGCCGCCATCTCGGAGCAGGCCGGCCGCCTCATCAGCTGCCACCAGAGCTTCTACAACGATGTCCGCGCGCGCTACCTGGAGCGTCTGCGGACGATACTGCCATCTCCCCTCTCCCGCGCGTTCTTCAGCAACTCCGGGGCGGAGTCGGTCGAGGCGGCGCTGAAGTTCGCGCGCGCCGCGACCGGGCGGGTAGAGGTGGTGTCGGCGCGGCGCGGGTATCACGGCCGCACGTACGGGGCCCTCTCCGCCACGCCAGAGAAGAAGTACCGGGAGCCGTACCTGCCGGTGCTGGAGGGGTTCCAGTCCGTCCCGTTCGGCGATGTCGAGGCGCTGGAGGCCGCGCTGACACCGGAGACGGCCGCGGTGATCCTGGAGCCGGTGCAGGGCGAGGGCGGGGTGCATCCTGCGCCGGACGGGTACCTGGAGACAGTCCTGAACCTCGCGCACAGGAACGGCAGCATGCTCATCCTCGACGAGGTGCAGACAGGGTTCCGCACGGGCAGATACTTCGGCCTGGAGCACAGCGGGGTCGTACCGGACTTCCTCTGCCTCTCGAAAGGGATCGCGAACGGCGTGCCCATGGGGCTGACTGTGACATCGGAGGAGATTGCGGCGCGGCTTCCGGCGGGAACTCACGGCAACACGTTCGGCGGCAACCCGCTCGCGGCGGCGGCGGCCCTCGCCGTGCTGGAGGAGATAGAGCGCGAAAATTTGCTCCGGCACAGCGCGGAGATGGGCGCGTACATGCTGGAGCGGCTTCGCGAGTTCGACCGGGCGAGCGTGCGTGAGGTGCGGGGGCTTGGATTGATGGTCGCGGTGGACCTTCGGGAGCGCGCCACGAAGTACCTGCGCGCGCTGCAGGAGCGGGGCATCATCGCGCTATCCGCGGGGCCAACCACGCTGCGCTTCCTGCCGCCACTAATTGTTGACAAGGAGGCGGTGGACCAGTTGGTGGAAACGCTGGGCGAGGTGTTGGGACGCGGCAAGGCAACGTAAGGCCGTTTCAGGAACAGGAGGACGAGCATGGCGACGGTGCAAGAAGCAACTGCCTCGGTGTATCCGGTCAGGTCCTGTGAGAGTCCTGGCTACCACCTCTCTGAGGAGCAGGTACGGTTCTTCGACGAGAACGGGTACCTGGTGCTGCGCAACCGCATACCCCGCGACCTGCTGGAGCGGCTGCGGGATGCGTCGCAGGCGTGGATCAGGGACGGGCAGGGGGCTACGCGGGAGTCGGAGCACTACGCGGACTACAACTTCGCGAAGCGGCCGTGGGGCAAGACGCTGTACCGGGTGAACTATGTTCACAACAAGGGGCACGCGGCGTCACTGGAGCTGCTCGGCAGCCCGGCCGTGCTCGGAGTGGCGGAGAGCCTGTGCGGGCCGAACTTCGTGCCGACGTACGAGTCGCTCGTGTTCAAGCAGGAGGGCGACGGCGAGAAGATAGTGTGGCACCAGGACGCGGTACACCCGCGCAAGTGGCGCATCTTCAACTACGACGTCTACCTCGACGCCTCCCGCGAGGGAGCGGGCGCGCTCAGGGTGATACCGGGGACGCAGAAGCGCACTCAGGACATCTGCGCGCTGACTGAGGCGTACGGCTGGGAGCCGCCGGGGGTAATCACGGTAGAGATGGAGCCGGGAGACGTGTTGCTGCACGACGTGATGGTGGTACACGGCTCGCCCGCTACAGAGGGCAACGCACTGCGCAGGACGGTGTACTACGAGTTCCGCGCCGCGGAGCAGATCCTCGAAGAGGGTCCGTGGGACCGCGACTGGGTTGATCGCAGGCTGCGACTCGTGCCGCCCGCGCTGAGGCGCTACGCGGAGGCATACCCAGGTGGGCAGCAATTCCAGTGGAACGTATCGGAGGAGTTCCGCCCCGCCACGGCAGGCGACGAGGATCTGGAGTTGAAGGTGGCGCATCTGGCGCACACTCAGGGCACGTTCTGCAGCGCAGGCGACGCCGGACGGAAGTAACGAGGGGTATCTATCGCAGAGGACTCAGAGAGCGCGAAGATTAGAGGAGGGTCGGTGTGCGGGGGTATGCGTACCTGCCCTTCCAAGCCTCGGCCAAGAGCCTACCTGGAGGGGCGAACACGGGGTTCGCCCCCGCACCTTCCTAAATCTCTGCGCTCTCCGCGTGCTCTGCGGTCAGTCATGCAGGAGGGACAGGTGAGCGAAGTTCGCAAGGTGGTGCTGGCGTACTCGGGCGGGCTGGATACGTCCGTCATCCTCAGTTGGATCAGGGAGACGTACGGGGCGGAGGTTATCGCGTTCACGGCGGACGTGGGGCAGGGCGAGGAGGTGGAGGAGGCCAGGCAGAAAGCGCTCGCCACCGGCGCGGCGGGGGCGTACGCGGTGGACCTGCGGCGGGAGTTCGTGGAACAGTTTGTTTTTCCCGCCATACGCGCGGGGGCGGTGTACGAGGGGCACTACCTCCTGGGCACCTCCATAGCCAGGCCGCTGATCGCCCGCGAGCTCGTGAAAGTGGCGCGCGCTGAGGGGGCGGACGCGATAGCCCACGGCGCGACGGGCAAGGGCAACGACCAGGTGCGCTTCGAGTTGACGACGTACGCGCTGCAGCCCGACCTGCGCGTGATAGCGCCGTGGCGCGAGTGGGACCTGCGCGGCCGGGCGGACTGCGTGCGGTATGCGCAGGAGCACGGCATCCCGGTACCGGTAACCACCGAGAAGCCGTACTCCATGGACGCGAACATCTTCCACATCTCGTACGAGGGCGGTGTGCTCGAGGACCCGTGGTGCGCCCCGCCAAAGGGCATGTGGCAGCTCACGCACGACCCCGAAGACGCACCGGACGAGCCACGGGAAGTCGAGATAGGCTTCGAGGCGGGCAACCCTGTGTCCGTGGACGGCGAGGACCTTGCGCCCCTGCCGCTGCTGGAGAATCTGAATGAGCTCGCGGGGCTGCACGGCGTGGGGCGGGCCGACATCGTGGAGAACCGGTTCGTGGGGATGAAGTCGCGCGGGTGCTACGAGACGCCGGGGGGGACTCTGCTGCACCTCGCGCACCGGGCGGTGGAGTCGCTGACGCTCGACCGGGAGGTGATGCACCTGCGTGACCAGCTGATCCCGCAGTACGCCGAGATGGTGTACAACGGCTTCTGGTACTCGCCTGAGCGGATGGCGCTGCAGAAGTTCATGGACGACGTGCAGGAGCGGGTGAACGGCACGGCGCGGCTGAAGCTGTACAAGGGCGCGGCGCATGTGCTGGGGAGGCGGTCGGACGACTCGCTTTATGACGAGAAGACGGTCACGTTCGAGGAGGACGATGTCTACAACCAGGCGGACGCGGCGGGCTTCATCCGCCTGCAGGCTCTCCGGCTGCGGACGCACGCGGCCAAGCGCCTGGGACCGGGGGAGTAGAGGCAAGGTGCCGCACACAGGGGCGCTGGGAGTCAAGCTATGGTCGTAGTCGGAGTCAACGGATGCCCCGGCGGCTGGTTGGCAGCAGCCCTGCATTCATCTCTGCGAGACCTGAGCTACCGCGTGCATTCCAGCTTCTCGGACCTCCTGATTCACTACTCTGACGCCTCCTGCATAGCGATAGATATACCAATCGGTCTCGCTGAGAATGCACCCAAGCTATGCGACATAGAAGCACGGCGAGTTCTGGGAGTGCGCCGTTCCAGTGTGTTCCCGGCGCCGGACGCCCGTTTGGTGGAGACGAAGGACTACATGGAGGCGAGTGCTCAATCCCGGTCCCTGCTTGCAAAGGGGATAAGCAGGCAGGCGTTCGCTATCTACGCAAAGGTGGCGGAGGTAAACCGCGGGATGACTCGGGACCTGCAAGACCGCGTCATTGAGGTTCACCCGGAGGTGTCGTTCTGGGCTATGAACGGCGAACGGCCGATGCTGAATCACAAGAGCAAACTGGAGGGATTCGACGAGCGCCATGTTCTCCTCTCCGCTCACCTGCCGGGAGTTCGCATACCTGACAGGAAGGAAGCAAGGATGCTGGCGCGTCCTGCCAGTCCGGACGACGTACTGGATGCCACAGTTGCCACCTGGACTGCACGGCGATTCGTGGAGGGGAGGTCAGAAAGGCTGCCGCCGGAACCACTCACGGACGGGCGCGGCCTGAGGATGGAAATCAATTACTGATACTGGTTCTGCGTGTGGTTAGCGAGCATCGAACAGACCGTGTCATTCAGGGGCGACGGATACCCATTAGGACGCCCCACTGCCACTTTCGCATGGAGACTGTATAGGATGGTAGCAAACAGCACATCATAACCTCGCCGTGGGGTTGATCTCGCTCAGCCTACTTCTATCCCGAAGAGGCCGAGCACGGTGATCAAGAGGTAGATGGAGGAGAGCAGCACGACGCCTGCGACGGTGGCCCAGGCGACGAGGTTGTAGAAGCGCCCGTTGGTGTGGCTGCCCATCACGTCGGGATCGTTCACGAGCCGGAGAATCGAGATGAGGACCACGGGCAGCAGAAGTCCGTTCAGCACCTGTGTGAAGACGAGAAGCTCGATGACGTTTAGCCCCGGCAGGAGCGCCACTGCTGCGCCGAAGACAATGAGTCCGGTAAAGAGACCGAGGAACACCGGCGCCTCGCGGAACGTACGAGACACCCCCTTCTCGAAGCCGAACGCCTCCGTGACGGTATAGGAGGTCGCAAGGGGCAGCACGGCGGCGGCGAGCATCGAGGCGCCGAAGAGACCTGCGCCGAAGATTATCTGTGCGTACGGGCCCGCGAACGGTCGCAGCGCGCGGGCGGCGTCCGCGGCAGTCTCTATCTGCTGACCGGCCACGAAGAGGGTCGCGCCGGTCGCGATGATGATGAAGCCGGATATCAGGTCCGCAAAGACGGAGCCGAAGTAAGCGTCCACCTTCGCCGCTGTCGTGTCCGCCCCAGCCCCTCTCTCGGCCACGGAGGACTGGATGTACAGCTGCATGTACGGGGTGATGGTGGTGCCGACCATGGCGATGAACAGCGTGATGTAATCCGCGTCGAGCCGAAAGGAGGGGCGTACAAGCTGGCTGCCCACTTCGCCCCAGTCCGGCCTCGCGAGGATGGCGGCTACGGGATACGCGAAGAACGCGAGGGTGAGGACCAGGAACACCTTCTCAACCCGCTGGTAAGAGCCGCGCGTCACCAGCCACCATACGAGCAGCGCCACCGGTGGCACGGCCACGTAGCGCGAGATGCCGAAGAGCTCGGCGGCTGCGCCAATGCCCGCGAACTCCGACACGATGAGCCCGGCATTCGCGACCAGCAGCGTGCCCATCACGAACGCGGCCGCGCGAATGCCCATCTGCTCGCGCACCAGCTCCGAGAAGCCCTTCCCCGTGACCGCGCCCATGCGGGCGGCCATCTCCTGCACGAGCGCAAGGCTGACGGTTATCAGCACCATCACCCACAGCAGCGAGTAGCCGAAGCTGGCGCCGACGGAGGCGTACGTCGCGATCCCGCCCGCGTCGTTGCCGGCGTTCGCGGCGATGAGGCCCGGCCCAAGCACCGCGAGGAATGAGAGTGGGCCGCGCCTGGGCAGCCGTATCGCGCGCAGCGGCCTGCGGCGGGGTCTGCCGGGAGCCTGTATGAGTGTCTCGGAGACTGGGGGCTGATCGGACATTAGTGGAACACCCGTGAGAGTCTGCGTCCCGACAGGTCGGGCACCAGCACGTCCATGGCGTCATCAACGAGCACTATCCCCATGATGCGTCCCCCCTCATCCACCACAGGAAGGGCGGCGAGGCTGTACTCCGCCATCTTATGAGCAACATCGCGTGACGGCTCATCCAGGCGTGCGGACTGGAACTCGTCCCACGCAAGAGCGGTGAGCGGCGTGTCGGGAGCGGCGAGCACCACATCGCGCAGGGGCGCCACACCGACGAGGCGCTCGCTCCCCTCGGCATCCACCAGGTACAGGTGGTACAGCGGGTCGGGGGGTTCCTCCAGCGCCCGGAGGCGTGCCAGCGCCTCTCCAGCGGTGAGATCCTGGGGCAGGGCCACGTAGTCAGTGGTCATGAGCCCGGCGGCGGTGTCCTCCTCATACGACAGCAGCTCGCGCACGTCCTCGGACTCCTCCGGCTCCATGAGCTCCAGAAGCTCCTCGGCGCTCTCGGCGGACATGTCGGCGAGGAGGTCCGCGGCGTCGTCAGGGTCCATCTCATCGAGGATGTCCGCGGCACGCTCGCGGTCCAGCCCCTCCATCAGGTCCGCGGCCTCGTCCGGGTGCATCTCCTGGATCGTGTCGGCAGCGGTCTCGTCGTCAAGCGCCTCGAGTATCTCTTGGCCCTGCCGAAACGAGAGCGAGTCCAGGATGTGGGCTATCTCGACCGGGTGGAGCCTGGCAACGCCTTCGTGGGAGGTCCGGAGGCGGACCATGGGCACATCGGTGGCGAAGGACTCGACATCCTCCCAGTCAATGATGCGCCGGCTTTCCATGTTGCCGGTGAGCGCGGCAGGACCTAGTCGCCGCAGGATGCCCTGGACGCTGACATCCACACCGACAAGCCGGTACTGGCCGTCAATGTACGCAAGTACGAGGTCGTTGGCCCTGATGAGCCGCCGGCCGTCCACGTCTATGAGCTGCTTATCGAGGATGTCACGCCGGAGCAGCGCCTCGCCTTCGCGGCGCTCGAATGGGCGCAGGTCTACCTTGTACGTGGCAAGCCGCGCGCCGCGCGTGGAGATGTCGGCAACCTGGGCGCGGTCGAGATAGAAATCGCGGTTGCCTTGTCGTGCCACGAGACCGCTGACGACGGGATACGGCTCGCTGCCGAAGCGGACGACGAGGTCTTTGACGGTGGCGACGCGCTTGCCTTGCGCATCCAGCACCGGCCTGCCCAGTATCCGGGACAGATACAGGGCTGTTCGGTTACTCGTCTGTGTAGCTGCTGCAGTGGTGTCTGACATGGGTTCCTCTCCCATCTGGAGCAAGAAACTTTCCAGGCTGACCAAAGCGATATCAAGGTCGGGCCTCACGCTATGCGCCCCCGGTTGAGGTCGCATACTTTATGTGAGGATTGGGTGCAACGTCTCTACAGTGGCCCTCGCGGCGGTCGTTTGACACTCCAGCTATCTACGAGTAGTATTCCACATTGTGCAGGGTCTGTCGCGGGAGGGCGAACCCCCTGAGGATGCGGGCCGCGCCCGGTGGCTATCAGTGTTCGGGTCCTTCCGGCTTCCTCAGCGACTGGCAGCCACTCTTATTATGTTCATTCCAGAACGGAGACTACGATGGCAACAGCGGTGGCGCTCCCAAAGCGCAGCGAGGTGGATATTCAGGATACGTGGGATCTGGCAAGCGTTTTCCCGTCGGACGAGGCGTGGGAGGCGGCGCTGGAAGAGGTTGCCGGGGAGCTTCCAGGACTGGAGCGATTCCGCGGGCATATTGGAGACAGCCCGCAGGCTCTCCTGGAGTGGCTGACGACCGTTCATGAGCTATTCGCCCGGTTAGGCAAGGTGTACGTCTACGCGGGGCTGTCGCACGAGGCAGACACCGCGGATCAGGATGCCGCCGCGAAGGACGACCGGGCGAGCGGCCTGTACGCCCGCGCGGCCGCCGCCGTGGCGTTCGGCGAGCCGGAACTTCTGGGGATAGGCTTCGACACGCTGCGGCAGTGGATGGACCAGGAGCCCGGCCTGCGGGTATACGCCCACTACTTCGACCAGCTGGAGAAGCGGCAGGAACACGTGCGCTCCGCGGAGGTCGAGGAACTGCTCGGCGCGGTACGCGACCCTTTCGGGTCGGCATCGGGCATACACGGCATCCTCGCCGACGCGGACCTCAAGTTTCAGCCAGCGCGGGACTCGGAGGGCACGGAGCACGAGGTAGCACAGGGTACTATCCGCAAGCTGCTCTCTAGCACTGACCGGGAGTTGCGGCGGACGGCGTGGGAGAGCTACTCGGACGCCCACATAGCGAACAAGAACACGATGGCGAGCTGCCTCGCGACAGGCGTCAAGCAGGATGCCTTCCTGGCACGCGCCCGGAGGTACGGCTCGTCGCTCGAGGCGGCACTGGCAGCGAACTACATCCCAGCCGAGGTGTACCACAACCTGCTCGACACCTTCCGCAGCAACCTCCCCACGTGGCACCGGTACTGGCGCGTCATGCGGCAGGCGCTCGGCTACGACAAGCTGCACGTCTACGACATACACGCACCGCTGACACAGAACACACCGAATGTACCGTATGACATGTCGGTTGACTGGATCCTGGAGGGGCTGCGCCCGCTTGGAGAGGAGTACGTGAGCACATCGAGGCGCGGGCTCACGGAGGAGCGGTGGGTGGACAAGTACCCGAACCAGGGCAAGAGAGCAGGCGCCTTCTCCTCGGGCGTGCAGGGCACGCATCCGTTCATTCTCTCCAACTTCACCCCGGATATGGATGGGCTGAGCACTGTCGCGCACGAGCTCGGCCACTCGATGCACTCGTACCTGACATGGCAGACCCAACCACCGGTGTATGCGGACTACTCCATCTTCGTAGCGGAGGTGGCGTCGAACTTCAACCAGGCACTTGTGCGAGCGCACCTGCTGGAGACGAACGAGGACCGGGACTTCCAGCTGGCTGTAATTGACGAGGCGATGGGCAACTTCCACCGCTACTTCTTCCTGATGCCGACGCTTGCGCGCTTCGAGCTGGAGCTGCACGAGCGGGTGGAGCGCGGAGAGGCGCTGACCGCCGAGGGGATGATGACCCTGATGACGAACCTGTTCCGCGAGGCGTACGGCGAGGAAGTGGAGATAGATGCGGACCGAGTAGGCATCACGTGGGCGCAGTTCCCAACTCACCTGTACGCGAACTTCTACGTGTACCAGTACGCGACCGGCCTCTCGGGCGCGCACGCCCTCGCGGAGAAGGTGCTCGCGGGCGAGCCGGGCGCGGCGGAGAACTACCTGGCGTTCCTGCGGTCGGGGAGCTCACTCTACCCGCTGGATGCACTGAAGCTGGCGGGGGTGGACCTCTCGTCGCCGGAGCCCGTGCAGCAGACGTTCGACGTGCTCTCGGGGCTGGTGGACAGGCTGGAGAGGCTTACGACGCAGTAGGCTGGAGGACATCGCGTTCTTGGGGGGCGAGGCAGTGCCTCGCCCCGTCCGATTTGGGAGCTATACATAGGTGGGGTGGGTCGTGCTCGGCTACGCAGTCGCGAAAACGCAGCCGGAGTCCGGTGTGTCTGCTATACTCCAACGTCCGCGCATCCCGGTTCGGGTCTGCGTGCCATATCAACCTTCCTGGTAAAGAAGCTCACGTGCCGCAGAACCTCACACTTACTGAGAACCCAGCCACTCCCCCAGTTATTCAGACGCATCGCCGCCGGAACATACTGCTCCTCGCCGCTCTGCTGGTCGGGGCTCTGCTGTTGCGGCTGTTCGCGCTGGGGTCGTTTCCCAGCAACCTGATGGCGGACGAGGCGGACAACCTGGTAGTTATCTACGAGGTGCTGTACGGCAACCGTCCGGGCGGGATATTCGGGCTTGACTGGAAGCCGAACCCCATCCTGAGCCTGTACGCCACCGCGCCGTTCGTCGCCCTGTTCCGGGACTCCGCGCTCGGGCTGCGGCTACTGAGCGCGCTCACGAGTGTTGCCGCCCTTATCCCGCTTTACGCGCTGTACAGGCGTCACCTCGGCGGGCCAGCGGCGCTTCTCTCGCTCGCGCTGCTCTCCACAAGCGTGTGGTACCTCAACTTCTCGCGCAGCGGCTGGGAGAACGTGCATGTCGTCCTCCTGACGGCAGTGGCGTTCTGGCTCTTGGCAAAGGCTCTGGAGACCGGTCGCTGGAGGTATTGGGCGTTCGCGGGAGTTGTAGCAAGCCTGGGGCTGTATGCGTACTTCGCGGGCCGAGCGATACTGGTGGCGCTGCTGGTGTACGCCCCCGTCGCCCTGTGGCAGCACAGGAAGAGCTTGCGGCGGGTAGCGGCGGGTTACGCGCTTCTGGGGGTGGTGGCTGTCTCGCTCTTTCTTCCGCAGCTGCCGGCGATAGGGCGGAACCCGTACCAGTTCAACGTCCGGGCGGAGCGCGTGAGTGTGCTCAAGGCAGCCGAAACTGGATACTTCGGGCGTCAGGGGACGCTGGACGTTCTCCGCTACCAGCTGGCGCGCAACGCACGCTTCTTCTTCGATGGGGATGTGCTGGCGGGCGATGCTTACAGCCCACCCGAGCAGCTCTTGAAGGACACCCGCCCACGCTACAGCCCGTTTGGGGAACCATTGCTCGACCCTTTCACAGCCGTGCTCTTTGCGGCAGGGTTGGTGCTGTCGCTGTGGCGTTCAGGGCGGTACGCGATGTGGTGGGCAATGCTGCTCGTGCCGTGGCTGCTGACGCAGGTGCTGACGATTAACACGCCCGATGCCGCTCGCGGGATCGGCATGCTCCCTGCTATCTACTTCTTTGTCGCTCTGGCGCTGGACCGCGCCTGGACCCTGCTGCCACAGGCGACGAAAGTGCTGCGGCCGGCTCTCATCATCGCCGTGGCGACGGCAGCGGCGGTTACCACGCTTACTTACTTCTCGTGGGCAGGCAGCCCCGAGGCGCTCTCTGCCCGCGAGCCTGCCGTACCGCTGGAGAGGTTTGAGGAATGGAGTGAGTTGCAGGTGGCGCGCGCGAGGGCAAATCAGCCGCTGCTTCCGGTGACTATCTGGCAGCAGATGCAGGGAGGTGAGTAGGATGTTCTCGATAGCCATACCGCGTCAGCGCACCGTGCTGCTGCCGGTTATATGGATGCTGCGCTCCGGGTGGCTCGCCGCGGACCCTCAGTTGCTGGAGCTTGAGGATGACAGGGAGGTTGGGGGCGCGGTCCTTGAGGGCCGGGCCCGAATCGCGCTGCTCGACCCGGTGCATTGGGCGCGGGACCGTGGTGCGTTCCGACCCGTGCTCCGCTCCTCCGTAACTCTAGGTCCCGGCGGGAGCGATATGCTGCTCGTAGGGGAGGTGCGGCTCGATGGGCTGGAGCGGGTTAGCGCCCCCGCGATGCCGGGAGGCACGAGCGAGGAGACGGTCGCACGTGCGCTGGTGCGGGAGTACCTCGGCGTGTCCGAGCCCCTTCAGATTGGGCAGGAGGGCGGTGTGGGGGGTGAGGAAGGTCGGATAGTCACAGGGATTCAAGCTCTCTCCCCTCAGCCCTACGAGTACGTGGAGGGCGTGGCGCGCGCGTGGTGGATTACGAGCGGGGCGCCGTGGGTGCGCGCCCTGCCAGTGGAAGCGGCAACTGCTCCTGCTAACGGGGAGGCCGAGGCGCTGCTCAAGGAGATAGGCCGGTTGCTCGACCAGCAGGCGGAGACCGTCGCCGCGGGGTTGTCGCGCGAGCACGGCGGCGAGGAGGCACGGTGGCTGGAGCTTGTGCGCGCGCTCACGCTCGCGTACGGTGCGGAGGAGCGCAAGGGGCTCTCCGAGCTGTTGGCCCGCGCGGCACGGATGAGGCTGTGCCCGAGGGTCGAGGATGTGGCTCTGCCGAGGTATTGAGACTGTCTCTGCCTGAACGTGACAGGTACTGGCTGTTTAGCTAACGCGGCCGGGTCGGCGCCAGTTGGAGCCCGTGGCGGATGAGGCACGACTGGACACCCGCGCGACTGGCAGCCATTCCTCGTGCAGCCGCTCCCGGTCGGTCTCGATGCGGCTCCAGGGGCTGCCCGTGGCCGCACGGACTGCCCGCCCCGCAGCCCCCCGCTCCAAGCCCACGGGCTCATCCTGGTATCGGGGGTCTTCCTTGCGGATAATCTCGTCCATCTGGTCGAGCAGCAGGTCCTGTCTCGCCAGCTCCACCTCAGCGAGCGTCTCGAAGGCGGCCTGGTGCGGTGCGGCGGCGAGGGCGCGCTTCAGGTGCGGCAGGCACAGTCCGGTGGACAAGGAGTACGCCTTCTCGAACCCCGGCTCATCAATGGAATCGAGCAACGCCTCGATGGCCTTCTCTTCCTCACGCGCCCGCACGACGCATCCGGGACAGGGGTCTTCCCCTACCAGCACGCGGGCGCGCCTGCCCGCCAGCCGGTCCAGCCAGGGTGTAAGAGCGGAGAAGCGGCTGCCCATCAATCGAGACCTCAGGTGAGCAGCGAGGCTCGCGAAC
Organism: Rubrobacter sp.; assembly: GCA_016781845.1. Taxonomy (GTDB): domain Bacteria; phylum Chloroflexota; class Chloroflexia; order Thermobaculales; family Thermobaculaceae; genus JADDPP01. The sequence continues at coordinate 6,136 of JADDPP010000307.1, read as the reverse complement.
GTGCCGGGCTCCTCGTAGCGCAGCTCCCGGAGCTTCTCTCTGAGGTCCGTGTACACATCCTTGTAGATAATAGCGGTCGCGAGCACACGCCCATGCTGTCCGAGCCACTGATATGCGTGCTGCCTGCAGAAGCCGTGCGCGGCACGGAAGCGGTCTCGCACGCTGGCGTCGTTGATGCACTCAAAGTTCAGGCTGTCGAAGTAGCGCTCCGTGCCCGCGAGACAGAGCCGGCACACAGGGCAACCATCTAGCCTGAAGGCATCGAGCAGGTCGTAATAAGTGGCGGGATGCGGCATGGTCTCTCCTCCGGGGCGAGTGTTAGGGGGCGTCCGAGCGGCCTCGCCTGTAGTGGCTCGCTACGCTCGCACGGCTCCAACACAGCTTCATGATGCACCACCCCTGGCTACGGTTGCGGCTCGTGTTCAGAAAGAGCCAGCAGAATTCGGGACCGGGACACTGCTTCACCCGGTCGAGCTCTCTGGGGACCAGCAGTTGCGCCGCCGAACGAGCGAGGGGCCAGAGCATAAAGTCGAGCGCCCAGTCGTCGCCCTCGTCACGGGAGCTTGCCGGCCAGTCCGAAGCGTAGCCCTGCTCGCTCTGCGTCAACCGGGAACGCGCCATACCTTGCGCCAACACCGAGCTCAACCCCCCAGATCCGCCTCGTCTGCCGATGTCCCGCGGGCAACAGCGGAGAACACTCCGTAGATACCCGCTCGGAGCGCTTCGAGGCATTTCCGGGACGGGACGATGCGTCTGCTAGAAATGGCCCGGCCTGCTGTCCCGTGAGGACTCCGAGGCGCCGGCACCACGTTAGGAGCTCCGCATAGCTGGCAAGAACCTCGGTCGGCTGCTGGCTGTGCCGCCAGTACAGGGTGTTCGCGAAAGCGAGGCAGATGCCGCTAGCCTGCAGAGTACCGCTGTCCGCCTGTAACGATACCTACACCCGAGCACCTCGCCTGTATCGCTGCCAGTTACCTGACGACTACGTCATCCCCCAAGCCCGGTGCAATCAACAAGCGTAGTATACCTGATTAGTAAATGAGCCGAGATATCGGTTTGCTCGTTGGCCCGCTGAGAGCAGGGAGTCATATGTCAGGTAATCCCAACCCTAACGGACGGAGGTCACCTCGCCGAGCGCCGTTCGTGGCCACCAGGAACTGGAACGCGCAGACGAGTGTGAGACCGGCTCCATCTGCGACCGAGATAAATGTATATTCCTAATGATTCCCATAGTTCCGGTAGTGCCTTGTGACCGAACTCCAAGGTAATGGCCGCAGATAAATGGATGATACACGACGGCGGACTGACGCACTGCCGTCTCCGACTGCATAGAACACGCGCTCAGAGACACCGGGGAGACCGCGGCTCGCCACCCATCGCTTCCGCCGGTCCACCTCTCCAGTTGCAGCGGGAACGTTCCACGCTGCCTGGGTGCTTCCACTCCAGCGGTGACCCGAGGAGATGTGGCGACAGCTGCCGACGGGCCGCCAGGGGGTGGGACATTGTAGAGACGTTGCACGCAACGTCTCACACCAGGGCGATTTCACAGTCGTTGCTACTGCGGATGACCAGGTGGTGCAGGCCCCGTATACACGTCACGCAGACGCAGCGGATAAGACGCAGATCGTGCTCTGCAGCCGTGTCGTGATGGCCAGGTGGCGCAGACGTTGCGTGCAACGTCTCTACGGGGTTCGCTCCAGCCGGCAGCACATCCGATATGACCACGGCGGCATCGGGGGATGGACACCGGTGGAGAATGCCATCCCCCTACCCCTCGTCCAGCGACGACCGGCTGCGAAAGTGTCCCGCGGGACACAACGTTCAGCGGTCGCCGGGGGACACATCCTCCAGCCAGCCCTCTACTTCCTCCAGCAGCTCCTGCGCTCGTCGCCGGCTGTCCTCCAGCTCTTCGAGTGTGAGACCAGCGGAGCCCGTCTGACGCCGCAGCTTCACCCCGGTGAGCACTATCTCGTCCAGAAGGGGGTTCATCCGCCTTCTGTCCTCCTGCACCTCCTGCCAGCTCATCAGGGAGAGCGAGCGTTGCAGGGTGAAGAGACGCTGAAACGCGGGCACGTCGGCGCGGTGACGCTTGCGGGGGGCGCTAGTGGTCGGCTCCGGCTCCGGACGGAAGAGCGCCTGCTCCGTCACCTGGGCAACCTCCTGGGCAGGCGCGCTCAGGTACTCGTCACCGAAGCGAGAGTACAGCGCAGCGAGCGCGGTGCGTCCCATCTCCACCGCGGTGTCACTCGTCGGCGCGTCCTCCAGCAGGCGGGCGCGCAGCACCTCCTGAGCGGCGGGGGGGAGCTTCCAGTACGCACGGGCGTGCCGCTCCGTGTACCTTCCCCGCCGGATGTCGTCCTGTATCTCCTCCGATAGCTCAAGCAGGCGCCTCCACTTGTGTATCTGCGGTCTGCTCACGCCGTAGCGCGCGTAGAAGCCCTCCTTCTCTCCGTGGGGAAGCTCGTCTACGATCGAGAGGATGGCGGCGGCCTTGTCCACCACGCTCAGGTCCTGCCGCATCGCGTTCTCGTCGAGCATGATGATACGCTCTGTGAGACTGTCTATATTTGGCAGCACTCGTGCGGGAACGAGCGTGAGACCGGCGCGCCGGGCAGCCTCCGTTCGGCGGTGACCTGTGATGACGTAGTACGTGCCCTCCCCTGCTGGCCGGACCTTTATCGGGTCCTGCACGCCGGTTTCGGCAACGCTCAACGTAAGCTCTTCCAGCGCACGCGGGTCCCACTCACGCCGCGGTTGGTTCGGGTTGGGAAGGAGCGCTTCGACTGGAAGCTCCACAATGCGGTGCGAATCTATCTCATCGAGCACGCGTAGAGGCGGGGTGGAGGAGGCCGCCGCATCGAAGAGCGCGTCCACGCCCTTGCCCCGCTGCTGCAGGGTGTCGCGAACCGAGGGCCTGTTACGACTCACGGGACACCTCCTCCGCAAGCGCCCGATATGAGCGCGCTGCGTCGGAGCTGTTGCTGTACTGGAGAACGCTCCTGTTCGTCAGTGGGGCGTCCGCGAGGCGCACACTGCGCTTGACCAGGATAGGGTATACCTCATCCGGATAGAGCTCCTGGAGCGCCTGCACCACCTCCTTGCCGTGGGAGGCGCGCGCATCGTACATAGTCGGCAGTATGCCCGCGATCCGTAGCTCCGGGTTTATCCGGCGCCGCACCTTCGCTATCGTATCCTTCAGCAACTGCAGGCCCTTCAGCGCGAAGTACTCGCACTGCACGGGTATTATCACGTCCGTAGCCGCTCCGAGGGCGAGCAGCGTGAGCAGGGAGAGGCTCGGCGGGCAGTCCACGACGACGTAAGCGTAGCGGCTGTCGAGGCTGGTTATCGCCGCACGCAGCAGCGAGTCCCTGCCCGGCTCGTTCTGCAGGTCTATCTCGGCGCCCGCGAGGTCTATATTCGAGGGGGCGAGGTCAAAGCCCATCTGGGTCGGGAGCAGGGTCTTGGCAAGGGGCACGCGCTCGATGAGGGCGTCGTACACGGTATGCTCCAGCTCGGCGGGGTCGTAACCGCACCCCACGGTCGCGGTCGCCTGCGGGTCGAGGTCCACGAGAAGCACCCGCTTCCCCCGCTCCGCGAGTGCCGCGGCGAGGTTTAGTGCGGTTGTGCTCTTGCCGACACCGCCCTTCTGGTTGCTTATAGCGAGCACGCGCGCGCTGGCTGCCCTCGCCTGAGGCGAGGTCGCGCGGGGTCGGGTGCTGGCCAGGGGTATAGCGCTCAAAGGTCTCACCTCCTGTGTGTCTATGGTCCGCACGCCGGGTTGTGTCCCGCGGGACACAAAGGCTGTCCCGAGTTTAGGATGGAGCGCCGGGCTGAACAAGCGCACAGGGGAAGTAGGTACATCTTCTTTACAGGATGTTTATCCCTAGCAGCGCCACGTTAACTCCCGTGCTGTGGTATCCGGTTCGCTCGCGGTCTACGATGGCTGCGTAGGGCGGTACGAGGAGGAGCCGGTGACGGATGAGTTGCTGCTGCTGGTGTTGTTGCAGCCGGATGAGGACGACCCCGCGATATACAACGTGAGCGTGCCCGGTCTGCCGGGGGCATTCAGCACCCTGGGCTCGCCGGACACGGCGGTGCGAATCGCTCAGGGTGCGCTGGAACGCGCGCTCCACGGGATGAGTGTCCAGGAGCGCCGCGCGCTGCTCGACGAGCAGGCGAGGGTCCAGCCCGGACGGCTGCCTCCCGGCTCCCGGCTGGAGCGCGTCCCCGTGCGCAGCCCTCTCCCTTCCCAGCTACTGGCCGCTGGCTAGCTCAAGGGGCCCGCTGCAGGGGTCGCGGAGAGAGCCTGGCGGGAGGACGTAGGAGCAGTCCTCGCGGGATTGCACACCCTCGCGCCCTTCGCACTCTGCCGGGGAGTCCCGCGTCACCACCCTGCCGGGTTCAGGTTCTATGGCGAAGGAGGCGTTGAGGCATGGCGGGGTGCAGTTGGGGTACACTACGCACGAGGAGACCTCACGCAGATGCTCTCGTGCAATCACTGTGGCAAGCGGCCTGTCGAGGTGGGTGCGACTTGCACCGACTGTGGCTCGGCTTCGGCCCCCCCATTCGTCGCCCGCCCCTCTGCCCAGCACCGCCCCGCCACGGCAGCCGATTCGCCGCCGGAGTCCGCGGCCTCATCCTCTGCTGAGTGCTCCACGGGCTACCTGCATAACGGGCAGCGAAGGACGTTGTTTCTGGCGGGTCTGGGCATTCTCACCGCGCTCCTCCTGCTCCTCAATGGACTGCTGGTAGTCCTCACAGTGCCCGACCCGGTGGGACTCTTACTGAGCGTGCTTGGTGCGCTCGTCCCCGCCGCGTTCTACACCGCGCTCGTGCTCTCAGTTGACAGCTACGAGCACGAGCCGTGGATGACGGTCATGGCAGCGTTCGGCTGGGGCGCGCTCGTGGCGGTCCTCTTCTCCGGCGTCTTCAACGCCGCCCAGGCCCTCCTCCTCGGCGACGCCTTCGCGGTCTTCATGGGCGCGCCGCTCGTGGAGGAGTCGCTGAAGGGGATCGCGCTGCTCGGACTACTGCTGATGTACCGTCGGGAGTTCGACAACGTGCTCGATGGGCTGGTGTACGGCGCGCTGATCGGCATGGGCTTCGAGCTGACCGAGGACATGCTCTACCTGGGCAGCGCGTACGTCGAGGGCGGGCTCACCCTGTTCGGGGAGGAGTGGCTCACCCGCCCGGTGCTCGCGGGCACGGCTCACGCCCTCTTCACGGCGACCACGGGGGCGGCTGTGGGCTGGGGGCGGGCGCGTCACGGCAGGGGAGTTCTGCGGTTCGTCGTCCCCGTGCTGGGCTGGGCGCTCGCGGTACTGCAGCACCTGGCGTGGAACATCGGCGGAAGCCTGCTTGCGGCGAGCATGGGAGAGGGGGTGCCGTCCGTCTGGAGGCTCGCGCTCCAGGCGGCGCTGCTCCTCACGCCCGCATTCGTCACGCTCTACGTCATCTCCCGCGTGGCGCGCCGGAGGGAGCACAGAGTCATCTGCGAGCAGCTCGCGGACGAGGTGGAGACTGGAGTGCTCACGGAGGACGAATACCACTTACTGACTGACGAGCGGGGCTGGCAGCGAACGCTTCGGGCCGCGCGGCGGGATGGCGGCAGGCGGCGGCTCCGCATGCAGCAGCAGTTCTTCCAGGCGGCCGCGGAGCTCGCCTTCCGGAAGCACCATCTCAGCCAGGGTGAGGCGCTCAAGGACGGGCAGAAATGCTCGGAGGACTACCATCGCGCCCAACTCGCCGCCGCCCGCAGCCAGCTCGCAGCCACACCCCACCCCAGCTCGCGGCAGGAGTAACGTTGTGAACGGCCTGCCCCGTGTCCCTCTCCGGGGGCTCGTTGTGCCCTACCCTTCCTCGCCCGCGCCCTCCCGCCTAGCGGCGCCCGATAATGCTATGCCGCCATTCCGATAGAGACGATGCACGCAACGTCTCCACAGCCCACCTTCATCGCCTCCGGCACACACAGCCAGGAGCAGGGGAGCCACAGCCGGTAGGGGATGCCTTACCCCGACGACTATCCCCCCTGTTCTCGTGGTCTCGTAGTAGCCGCTACGACCGTTACCGTACATGGGATCAGAGCATCCTTAGTCTGGATTTCGCAGTTTAAGGATGGGAGATAGTAGGATTGAGT
>JADDPP010000181.1 GCA_016781845.1 Rubrobacter sp. | reverse complement strand
CCAAATTCCGGGGTCCACTATAGCCCAGTCGCCACACGAGACCCCGCTATCGGCTAGCTATAACTCGGAAGAGGACTCGCTGGGGGTTGCCTCGCCACCTCCACCGTTCCCGTCCTTGTTCGGACAGTCGCGTCCCTCCTGGCCGCCGAGAGCGTCTTGCAATTGCTCGTAGCCCCATCCGTTGTTGCCACTGCTCCTGTCCGCGCTAGCCCCATCGTTGTTGGCGACCACGGTGCCGAGGCCGGCCACCGCAAGTACCAAGGCAGCTACTCCGCCCGCTACTCTCGTCCTGATGCTCATCCGTTCCCCTTCTTGTCGCAATATGGCCACTGGCCGCCTGCTTGCTCCCTCACTTCCGTGCGAGGGATATCCGATGGTAGTTCCCACGCCCAAGCGCAGCCTGAGTCGGCGCTAAGAATACAATAAGAGCATGCTGCTCCCTGGTAGCTTTAGCGGACCACCCTGCCCTATGCTATGTGTACAGTGCTTGTGGGAATGGTAAGTCACTCCCTGGGGCTATGAGCCAGGACGTGACAGGGGGCACGCTTAACTCTGAGTCCTTAGTCCTCGCTCCAGGAGGTCAGCTACGACGACTGTACTGATAGCCGACGACGACCGCAAGATCATCGATATGCTACGTCGCACGCTCGCGTACGAGGGTTACCAGGTCGTGACCGCGTCCAACGGGCGCGAGGCGCTCGAGAAGGCGCAGACCGCGCGGCCGGACGTGGTCGTGCTTGACTGGATGATGCCAGGGCTCGATGGGTTGGAGGTGGCTCGCCGCCTGCGCGCCGCCGATGCCACTCCTATCCTGATGCTCACCGCGCGCGACACGGTTGAAGATCGCGTGGAGGGACTCGATGGCGGCGCGGATGACTATCTCGTAAAGCCGTTCGCTCCCGCTGAACTCCTCGCACGCATCCGGGCGCTGCTGCGCCGCCCGAGGCAAGATGATGCAGGGGTAGAGCGGCCGCTCGTGTACGCCGATCTCTTCCTCGACCCATCCACCCGTGAGACCCGCCGGGGTGAGCGGCCGTTCTCCCTTAGCCCCAAGGAGTTCGATCTGCTCTCGTACCTGCTGCGCCACCCGCGCCAGGTAATGCCCCGTGCGAAGATCCTCGAAGACGTATGGGGGTACGACTTCGGCGGGGACGACTCCGTGCTCGACGTCTATATAGGATACCTGCGCAACAAGACTGAGGCCGGCGGGGAGGCGAGACTCATCCAGACAGTGCGAGGTGTCGGCTACGTCCTGCGCGAGGCCTGACAGGGGCGTTTGATACACAGAGTCACAGAACAGACGGAGAGGGGCAGGAATGATGTCCGTGCGTGTCCGTGCGTGTCTTTCCTTCCGGCCTTCTCTCCTACATATCGCAATCGAATTGGGGCAAGACCCCGCCAACTGACAACCTGAATGGAAGGCCAATGTCAATTCGCCTGCGCCTGACATTGTTATACAGCGCGATCCTCGCTCTGACGCTGCTGGTATTCGGGACCGCAATATACGTCAGCGTCTCCCGAGTAACTGCATATGCGGTCAAGGATTCGTTGAAAGCTGAATTGGGACGCGCCAAAAAGAACGTCTTCTACAATCCTTATACTCGCCAGTACTTCTTATCACCGGATGACTTCGCAACCAAGACCACCTACTTCCAGTTTCGAACTACTGATGGTGGCGTCAGGTCTCATATGGGGGATGGCGTCCTGGGCGAAGCGACGTCACTGGGTGATGCGGGACTGTGGACTCTGCGGACTGGAATGCCCAGGTTCGAAACTGTTCGGCCCCAAGGTGCAGATACCCGATTCGGTGTCTGGAGTGAGCCAATCACTATTGCCGGGAAGACGGTTGGCATCTTGCAGGCCGCTAGGTCAATCGAACAGTACGACGCGACCCTGGATACGCTCCAGAGGAACCTGAC